>JAFIEQ010000156.1 GCA_020832455.1 Nitriliruptoraceae bacterium | reverse complement strand
CCCCCCCCCCCCCCCCCCCCCCCCCCCCCCCCCCCCCCCCCCCCCCCCCACCCCGGTCGTGCTGGGCCACCGCCCGTGCGACCGGGCCGTGCGCTGGGGGCGGTGCGCGGCGCGGCGCTCAGCTCGCGCCGTTCGCGGGATCGACCTCGCCGAGTTCGACCTCACGCCGGGCCAGCTCCTCCGGGCTCGCCGGCAGCTGCCGCCGCCCGGCCTGCAACAGCACGAACCCGAGCGCGTACGCGCCGGCGGCGCCGTAGAACATCGCCTCGTCGCCGAACAGGTCCATGACCCCGCCGATGATCGGCGAGCCCAGCATCTGGCCGACCATCGTGAACAGGTAGTACATCCCGATGTAGAACCCGATGCGGCTGCGACCCCCGAGGTCGGCGATCAGCGGCATCGCCTGGACGTTGACCAGCGCCCAGGCGAACCCGCCGACGACGAACACCCCCATGAGCACGTTGACGTCGCGGATCTGCGCGGCGATGACGAACAGCACGGGGATGGCGGCGAGCCCGATCGACATCGCCGGGATCTTTCCGAGCCTGGTGCCGAGCATGCCGGCGAACAACGCCGCCACGAGGAACGCACCGGCGAACGCGGTCAGGATGAACGCGGCGTTGCCGGGCGTCAGGCCCAGTACCTCGACGCCGTAGAGGGGGAACATCGCATCCAGGCCCGCGAACCCGATGTAGTAGGCGAACATCGCCGCGAGGAGCAGGAACTGGCCCCGGTTCGGCCGCTTGGTCAGGACGAGGAAGCCCCGGAAGGCGGCGGACAGCGGCGCGGGCGCCTCGTCGGTGGCGGTGTTGTCGACGTGAGCGGGGTGGCGGTCCGCGGTGCGGTAGACGATGACCCCGGTGGCCAGCAGGACCCCGGCCGCGATCCCGAAGGTCAGCTCCGGCGAGTCGTCGTAGGTCTGGCTGAGCACCGCGAACGTGGTCAGCGTCCCGATGCCGCCCATCAGGTTGATGATGCCGTTGCCGGTCGAACGCTTCTCCGGCGGGGTGTGGTCGGGCATCAGGCTGATGACGGGGCCGCGGTAGCTGTGCATCGCGATCGTGAAGATGATCTCCACCACGATCAGGGTCCAGAGCGCGGAGGCCGCCCACGGGATCGCGGCCAGCGAGAGCGCGGCGACCGGGACCGCGACCACGATGAACGGCAGCCGACGGCCGAGTCGGTGGTTCATCCGGTCCGACCAGGCGCCCACCACCGGGATCAGTAGCAGGCCGACCAGGTTGTCGGTGCTCATCAGCAGCCCGATGAGCGTGCGGGAGTCGATGAACTCCGCGTACATGATCGGGACGAACGCGTTGTACAGGCTGAACCCGAGCATCACGCCCAGGAACCCGAACCCGATCCACCAGATCTGTCCGTAGCGGAAGTCGTCCTGCGTCGTCGCCACGGCCGGGTCTGTCTGCGCCACGGTCAACCCCTCGTCCCTGGTCCGGTGGGCACGGTAACCGCCGCGCCGGCCGACGGGTGGGTCGGGTGACGCCGTTCACGACACGGTGACCCGTTCGTCACCTCGGCGGCCGGTCACCGCCCCGCTCGGGTCGGGGTCGCCAGGTGATCGGGCGGGGTCACGACGAGCCACGGTCGGGCTCGATGGGTCCAACGACGGCGACCAGCGCACCGCACCGGGAGGCGCCTACCGTGCGTCACCGTGCGCCGCACCGCACGACGGCCGTCGTGGGCCACCGACGCACGACCGTGATCACACCTGTCCGCCACCTGTCGCCCGCGACAGCCGTGGCGGCGACGCCGGATGAGGGACCCGATGCCGAGCCCGACGACCACGATCCGTACCGAGTACGACGGTCCCATCGCGCACATCGTCCTCGACCGGGCGGCGCGTGGGAACGGGCTGACCCGGCAGATGATCGAGGAACTCGCGGCGGCCACCCGGGGGGCGGCCGAGGGAGGCTTCCGGGCCGCGGTCCGGGCCAGCGACGAGCCCGTCGGTGACGTCGGATGGCGCTCGTGACCGGTGACGCGGGTGGGTCCGGGGACCGCCGTGGCGCGCGCCGTGACCGCCGTCGCCCGCCCCCACCACGGTCCGGGGCGGCCGTACGTCTGATCTGGCGTCTGTCCCGTGCCAGCGTGGTGGCCCGCACGGTCCTGGTGGGGGTGCTGCTCGGGCTGAGCTGGGCGATCGTGCTGGTCGCCGGCGGGACCCAGACCGCCTTCCCGCACGTCTTCTACCTCCCGGTGCTCGTCGCCGCGCTGACCGGCGGCCCGGTCGGCGGCCTCGTCGCGGCGTCGGTGGCGACGCTGTTGTGCGGGCCGGCGATGCCGCTCGACGCGGCCGCCTCGACGCCGCAGGATCCCGCGAACTGGCTGATCCGCGGCGGCTGCTTCCTGCTCGCCGGCGGGATCGTCGGTACCTCGACGGTGTCGTTGCGTCGGGGGTTCGAGGACGAGCTCAGCGCCCGGCTCGCTGACGAGCTCGAGCAGGTGCTCGCCGACCGCTCCACCGAGGAGACCCGCGACTGGGAACAGCGCATCCGGGCGACGATGCAGGTCTCGGACTACCGGATCCTCTTCCAGCCGATCGTCCGGCTGGAGGACGGCCGGACGATCGCCATGGAGGCGCTGAGTCGGTTCGGTGATGACGCCGACGCGTCACCGGAGGGGTGGTTCCGTCGGGCGGCCGACCTCGGGATCGGTGTCGAACTCGAGCTCGCCGTGGTCGCCGCGGCGCTCACCCGCAGTGCCGGGTTGCCCGCCGGCATCGCGCTGTCCGTCAACGCCTCACCGGCGCTCATCATGGATCCGCGGTTCGTGGCGCTGGTGGCTCGACACCCGGAGCGGGAACTGATCGTCGAGGTGACCGAGCACGCGGTCGTCGACGACTACACGCGTCTCAACGACGCGGTCGATCGGCTGCGCACCCTCGACGTGCGGCTCGCCGTGGACGACGCGGGGGCCGGGTTCGCCTCGTTGCGGCACGTCGTGCGGTTGCAGCCGGACCTGATCAAGCTCGACGTCAGCCTCACCCGTGGGCTGCGTGACGACCCGGTGCGTCGGCCGCTCGCGGTGAGCCTGCTCCAGTTCGCGCAGCGGACCGGGAGCCGTCTGATCGCCGAGGGGATCGACACCGCCGGGGACCTCGCGACCTGGAGGGATCTCGGGGCGCACGCGGCGCAGGGCTACCACCTCGGCCCGCCGGAGCCGTTGCCGAGCGACCTCGCCTCGCTGCTGCGCCCCTGGGGTGGGAACGCGTGACCGGCCACGGCCGGGTGGGGCCGGCGGGCGACGCGCCGGCTGCTTGACTGCGCCGGGAAGGCGGGAGGACACGTGGCCATCGACGAGGTGCTCGTCCTGCTCGGCACCGTCACCTTCGCGATCACCGGGGCGCTCGTCGCCATCGAGAAGCGCTTCGACATCGTCGGGGTGCTCGTGCTCGCCTTCGTCACCGCGATCGGCGGGGGTTCGATCCGGGACGTGATCGCCGGCAACCTGCCACCGGCCTCGCTCACCGACGAGGTGCTGCTCTGGGTCGTCTTCGCGACCGGCGTCGCCGTGTTCGCGCTGCACCGCGTGGTGCCGCAGGGGCGGGCGCTGTACACCTTCGACACCGCCAGCCTCGCCATCTTCGCGGCACTCGGCGCACAGCGGGGCGTGGAGGTCGGGTTCGGCTTCTGGGGCACGGTGTTCGCGGGGGCGGTGAGCGGCGTCGGCGGTGGGATCATCCGGGACGTGCTGGCCGGCGAGGTACCCACCGTGCTCTACCGGTCCGGGGACTTCTACGCGACGGCGGCCGTCGTCGGGGCGGCGGTGACGTTCCTGTTGCTGCCCGTCGATCCGATGCTCGCGCTGGTCGCCGGGACGTCGGTCACCGCGGCGGTTCGGATCGGCTCTCGCCTCGCCGGAGCGCAGCTGCCCGTGCCCCGGACCCCGCCCGGCGAGGTCCCGGACGCCTGAGTGGGCTCAGCGGCGGATCCGGAAGAAGGCCCCCTGGACCCGCGCCGACACGACGAGGTGGCGTGCCGATCGGCCGGTCATGAGCGCTCCGGATGGGTCCACCGGGGGTCCACGGCCATCGGTGGGGTCCACACGGCTTGCTACAACCGTGGTCCCGCACCGAGGAGCCAGGACGTGACGCGCGCCGATGCCACGTCGCCGACGGCGGGTCGTCCCACGCGGCGCCTGGTGCAGCTGTGGGCCGGGCTGATGCTCTACGGCGCGAGCCTCGGGTTGCTGGTCGAAGCGGGACTGGGCCTCGCGCCCTGGGACGTGCTCCACCAGGGGTTGAGCCTGGTCACCCGCCTGTCGATCGGCACCTGGGTGATCATCACGGGTGCTGCAGTGCTGGTGCTGTGGATCCCGCTGCGCCAACGGCCGGGGATCGGCACGGTCAGCAACGTCATCCTGATCGGGGTCGCGCTCGACGTGACGTTGGCGGTCCTGCCGAGCGTGACGAGCATGCCGCTGCGCATCACGTGTCTGCTGCTCGGGATCGGGCTCAACGCCATCGCGACCGCCTGCTACCTCGGCGCGCGCCTCGGACCGGGACCGCGCGACGGCTTGATGACCGGGCTGGCCGCGCGAGGGTGGTCCATCCGCCTGGCACGCAGCACCGTCGAGGTGACGGTCCTCGCCATCGGGTGGGTGCTCGGGGGGACCGTCGGGATCGGGACGCTCGTCTACGCGTTGGGGATCGGTCCGCTCGTCCAGCCACTCCTGCCGCGTCTGAGCGTGCCGATCGACGGGGTCGCGGCCGGGCACGACAACGTGTCGCTCGGCCTGGGCCGCTGGCCCGGCCCCCGGGGTCGCTGATCAGCGATCGCGCCGCCGGGGTGCGCGGACGCGGATCAGCGCGTACCAGATCGCGGCGCTGCTCGTGGCGAGCAGGACGAGCACCGTCCAGGGTCCGCCCGCGGCGACGTCCTCAGCGGCGAACCAGGCGATGGCGTGGACGATCAGCGCGGTCACCAGCAGCCCGCCCACCGCGGCCGGGATCATCCCCGCCAGCACGCGGACCCACCGGCGCCCGACCCGGCCCGGTGCGGCCCCATCGACCTCGAGCAGCAGCGCGCGGTTGTGCGCCGCGGCCCGATGCGCGCTGCGCACCTGCACACCACCGACCAGGATCCCGACGGGCAACGCCGCGAGGGCGGCGACCCCGATCAGCGGCCCGTGGATCCCATCGAGCATGGCCAGGGACACCGCGGCCCCCACGAGCGCCGCCGACGCCGGGATGAGCAGGATGAACCGGGCGGCCGCCCGTCGCTGCTGACGGGCCCGCTCGATGGTCGCGGCCGCGAGCCGCGGGTCGCCGATGCGCGCGCCCGCCTCCACCGCGCGGTCGACCAGCCGACGTTCCTCACGGGTCAGCTGCGCGAGCCGCGGCGGCAGGTCGAACATCACGGCGTCCTCAGCGTGTCGACGACGGCGGGTCGTCGACACGGGTGCGCTCGACCTCGTGCTCCGGGTGCGTGTCGAGCACGGCCGTCGGGACCGCGACGGGGCGGGCAAGGTGGTAGCCCTGCACCAACGGGCAGCCGACCCGGCGCAGCAACTCCAGCTGGGAGGCGTGCTCCACCCCCTCCGCCACGATGCTCAGGTCGAGGGCACGGCCGAGCGCCAGGACCCCGTCGAGCAGCGCGACGGCCCGCGGGTCGTCGTCGATCCCGGTGACGAAGCTGCGGTCGAGCTTGATGCGGTCGATCGGCAGTCGCTGCAGCCACGTGAGTGTCGAGAAGCCCGTCCCGAAGTCGTCCAGCGCGGTACGGACGCCCAAGCGGCGCAGCCGCAGCAGGTGGTCGACGACCCCGGGCAGATCGCTCAGCGCCCGGCTCTCGACGATCTCGAGGGTGAGGCGTTCGGGCGCGACCCCCGACTCGGCCAACGCCAGCCGCACGGCGCTGGGCAGGCGCGGGTCGACCAGCGTGCGTGCGGAGAGGTTCACCGCCAGGCTCCACCGCGACCCCTGCTCCCCCCAGGCGCTCGCGGCCGCGAGGCCCGCACGCAACGCCCACAGGTCGAGATCGACGACGCTGCCGAACTGCTCGGCGACGGGCAGGAAGGCGCCGGGCCCGAGCAGTCCCTGCGTCGGGTGCTGCCAGCGGGCCAGCGCCTCGTGGCCGACCACCTCGTCACGCGCATCGGGGCCCTGCCCGAGCGCGACGATGGGCTGGAAGTGCAGGACCATCTCGCCTGCCGCGACGGCACGGCGGATCGTGTCGCCCGTGCGCTCGGCGAGGGGCTGCTCCGAGCCGTCGGGCCGCGCGAGCGCGATCTGGTTCCGGCCACGGGCCTTGGCCTCGTACATCGCGGCGTCGGCGCGCAACAGCAGGGACTCGGCGGTCTCGCCGGGCCGCTGGACGGCGACCCCGATGCTGGTGCCGACCCGCAGATCCTCCCCACCGACCTTGAAGGTCTCCGCCATGCGCTCGGTGACGCGGTCGGCCACCTCGGTGGCGACGGACTCGACCCCCACGCCCTGCAGGACGAGCGCGAACTCGTCCCCGCTCAACCGTCCGACGACGTCACCACCGCGCAACACCGACCGCAGCCGCGCGGCGACCTGCCGGAGCAACTCGTCACCGGTCGCGTGCCCGAACCGGTCGTTGACGCTCTTGAACCGGTCGAGGTCGCAGAACAGCACCGCCACGTCGACATCGTCGTGCGCGGCGCTGCGGGAGAGCGCCTCGTCGAGCAGGGCACCGAGCCGCGCCCGGTCGGGCAGCCCCGTCAGCGCGTCGTGGTCGGCCTGGTGTCGGATCCGTGTCAGCAGACGACCGGCGTACATCGCCGAGGTGGCCTGGTCGGCGACCCCGCGCAGGCGTCGCACGGCCTCCGCGTCCGGCCAGTCGGCGGGCACGGCGCCGCGGTCGTGCGACGCGGTGACCACACCCAGCAGCTCGTCCCCGGCGACCAGGGGCATCGCGAGCACCCCGTCGGAGGCGACCGCGTGGAGCATCGCGGACAGCGTGGGGCTCTGGGCGTCGGCACGCAGGAGGATCGGCTCGTGGACGGTGAGCATGCGGGCGAGTTCGGGGACGTCGTCGGGCCGCAGGTGCGTGTCGTGCAGCACCGCCTCCTCGCGTGGGGTCATGCCCTTCGCCGCGAGGGTCTCCAGGATCCCGAGCTGCGGATCCCAGCGCATCAGACTGGCGCGCGGCGCCCCGACGATGGCTGGCAGGGCGGCGACGACCGCTTCCGCGCCCTGCCGCTCGTCCTGGGTCCCGGCCAGGGCGGTGGCGAGCTGGAGCAGCGACCGTGCCCGGTCGGCCTCCGCGCGGGCGGCCTCCAGGGTGATGCCGAGCTCGAGCGCCGCGGCCGCGTGGTCGGCGTAGGCGCCGAGCAGGATCTGCTCGTCGGCCAACCCGCGCTGATCGGCGTCGTAGAGGGCGGCGAGCTGGCCGTAGCGGTGGTTGGCCGTCTGGATCGGGACCACCACCGCGGGGCGGCCCGGGTCCCGATCGGCCAGCAGGTCCGCCGCGACCCGGCGGGCCTCGTCGGTGCCCAGACCGAGGGCGTGCACCACGGGGGTGGTGCGGTCGGGGAGCTGCACGGTCAGCACGTGGGCCGGCGCGATCACGGCGTGGGCGGCACGGCGGGTGATCCGGGTCAGCGTCACGTCCAGGTCGTCGGTGGAGACGAGGTCCGCGGCGTCCTCCTGCAACCGGCGCAGCTGCTCGCGCAGGGCGCTCGCCTCCGCGCTGGCGGAGCGCCGGCGCTGGCGGCCCCCGAGCATCCCCGCGCGCGGTCGCCACCGGATCAGGTAGCGGCAGCTCTCGGCGCCGTCCGACTCGCAGGCGGGATGTTCGATACGCGCCGGCGGGAGCCCGAAGACGGTCGGCACGGCCGTGATGAGCCCCTGCGCGTAGCGGCAGTCGAGTCGGGAGTGTTGGTAGCCGTCGTGCAGGCGGAAGTCGATCTCCGCGTGGTGGCGTCCGAGCTCCACGATGGACATCGTCGAGGTGGTCGAGAACTTGGTCACGGCGTTGGGCAGCTGTGCGTAGACCTTCCGAGGTGACCCGACCGCGCGGAGCAGCAGGATCAGCGCCGGGGACAACCCGTTCTCCAGGGCCGTCGCCCCGATGGCGAAGGTCGCATCCTCGTCGTCGAGCACCGCGGTCGCGGCCTCGAACAACCGGATCCGGGTCTCGTAGGAGAACCAGTTCGCCGGATCGCTCAGTTCGGCGGCGGTGGAGGGCACCGCGGCCCGGTCGAGCAACGCCTCCACCCCGGCGTCCCCGGCCCGGGCATGGACGAACCCGACCACCAACCCCGTGGTGGTCGCCGCGGTCTCGCGAGGTTCATCGCCGGGTCCGCCTCGAGCGACGTTGACCTGCGCCATGGTGGCGGTCCGATCGTCTGCGGTACCGGTCGGCCGGGTGGGTCCGGTCAGCAGGGAAGACGACCATAGGAGCGCCGGCCGCCCGGGGCGGGGCGGCCGG
>JAFIEQ010000155.1 GCA_020832455.1 Nitriliruptoraceae bacterium | reverse complement strand
CGCGCGGGGTCGTCGGCTCGGCCGGGGCCGCCGCCGGGTCGGCCGCGGGATCGCTGCCCCGGTCGGCGGTGCCGGCCGTGGGCCGCAGCCCGGCGTGGTCGGCGACCTCGCCGTCGTCGGTGGCGACGCGGGTGGTGAGCCAGTCACCGACCAGTCCTGGCAGGTCGACCTCCTCGGGACTCAGGTGCGAGGCCCCGACGACCCGCTCGACGTCGGCGTGCGGCAGCCGCCGTTCGAGGTCGTGCAGGTAGCGGTCGGCGAAGACCGGATCGGCCGGCCCCCACAGCAGCAGCGCCGGGACATCGCCGAGGTCGCCGACCCCCGCGGCGACCGCGTCGAGCGGCGCGGCGGCGGGGTGGGTCGGATCCAGCGGGATGTCGCGGACGAACGCGGCGATGCCGTGCCGGCGGTCCGCACGGCCGTAGGGCGCGCGGTACGCGGCGCGTTCGTCGCCGACGATGCGGGGGGTCGTGAGCGCCAGCGCCCCGTCGAGGAAGGTGGTCGTGGCGGTGCAGACCGTCTCCAGGACGCCGCGGCCGCGTGCCGCCCGGATCACGGCCGGGACCGCGCTGGCGTCGGGTTGGTGGACGGCGGTGTTCGCCAGCATCAGCCCGCGCAGCTGCGCGCGGTGAGCCAGGGCCCAGCCGAGCGAGACCGGGCCACCCCAGTCGTGGCCGATGGTGACCACCGGGCCGGTGAGATCCAACGCGTCGGTGAGTCGGCCGAGGTCGTCGATGCGACGCCCGAGCCCGCGGTGCACCCCGGTGCGTTCGGAGAACCCCATCTCGAGCTGGTCCACGGCCAGCACCCGCCACCCGTCCGGCGGGGCGGCCACCAGCGTGCGCCACAGGTAGGACCAGGTCGGGTTGCCGTGGACGCACAGCAGGGTGCCGTGTCGCGCCTCACCTCGGTCGAGCAGGTGCCAGGTCCGCTCGACCCCGTCGGCGTCCACGGCCGTGACCAGCCGTGACCAGTCGGGCTCGAGCCCCGCGAGGTCGTCCGGGGGGAGCGAGGCGGGTGCGGTCGGGGCGAGTCGGTGGAGCGGGCGCGCCGGGCTCACCAGACGATCTCGGTGGCCGTGGTGTTGATGCCCGATCCGATGCCGGTCAGGATCACCCGCTCGCCCGGCCGGATCTGATCGGTGTGCTTGGCCAGCGTGATCGGGATGGCCGCCGGTCCGATGTTGCCGTAGTTCGGGAAGGTGAGCGGCGCCCGCTCCGGGTCGATGCCGAGGCGCTTCTGCATCGAGCTGGTGTGGACCTTGGACACCTGGTGCATGATGTAGTGGTCCAACGCCCGCCAGTCCCAACCGTTGCGCTCGGCCGCGACCCAGGTCTGCTCGGCGACGTCGAGCCCGGCCTCGAGCAGCCCGGCCGTGTCGGTCCACATCCGGTCGAGGTCGCCGTAGCACAGGTCGTGGTACTGGGAGCCCGCGCGGGTCTCGGAGCCCACCAGTCGGTGGCCCTCGGGGTGCTCACTGGCCCGGCCGAGGACCGCAGCCGCGGCGCCGGAGCCCAGCGTCAGCGAGGCGAACTCGCCGAACAGCTGCTTGACGGTGGTGGCCTCCCCGGCGAGACGCTCCAGGGTGACCTCCTGGGTGTGCCGGCTGCCCTCGCCGTCGACGATCAGCGCGTAGTCGATCTGGCCCGAGTCGATCAGCTTGGCCGCGAGCGTCATGGCGTTGACGAAGCCGAGGCAGGCGTTGGCCAGATCGAAGTTCAGGCAGCCCGAGGCGAGCCCGAGCATGTCGTGGACCTTCACCGCGGCCGACGGTTCGAGGTGGTCCCGGCACACCGAGGTGTCGACGAGCATCCCGATCCGCGAACGGTCCACCCCGGCGCGTTCGATCGCGACCTCGCCGGCGCGCGCGGCGACCTCGGCGAAGGTGACGCCCGGTTCCCACCAGCGGCGTTCGACGATGCCAGCGAGGTTCTCCAGCAGCCCGGGACGCACCCCGAGCCGGTCGAAGGTCCCGCTCAGCGCCTCGTCGAAGGCCGCGGAGGAGACGACCTCCGGGGCGTCGACGGCAGCGATGGACAGCAACGCGGTGTCCGCGTAGTGGAAGGTCGCGTTGCCGTGGTTGCCGAGCATGGGTTCCTCCGAGGGGGCGCCGGCGCAGGAGGGCCGACCGGGAGCGCGGCAGGCTAGGGCACCGGCGCGGTGCCGGCCTCTGGCCCGACGGCCGACGGCCGCCCGCGTGTCGAGGAGGTACGCACCTGTGCGGTCAGATGGACGACCACGCCGCGCCGCTCCACCGTCGGAACGCCTCCTGGGCGGCGCTCGGGGCGTTGCCCGCGGCTGTGAGTCGACGCCGGGGACGGGGGGTGTCCAGCGTCACCGGGACCGACAGCAGCCGCGATGCGCGCGTGACGGTGACCTCGACCGGCTCGCCAGGCGGGTGGGCACGCAGGGTCACGTCGAGCTGGCCGCGCCCGACCGTGCGACCACCCACGGCGACCAGCCGGTCACCGCCGGTCAACCCGGCGCGCCACGCCGGTCCGTCCCGCAGCACGTGGGTCAGCACGACCCCCTCGCCCGAGTCGCTGGCCCGCACGCCGAGCTCCGGGGTCGCGGGACCGCCCTGGTCCTCCCAGGCCAGGCCGACGGCGGCGAGCAGGTCGTCGCCGAGCGCGGGCGGCCCAGGGGTGCCGACCCGCCGGTCGGCGAGCGCGGCGAGCTCGTCGTCCCCCACCGTCGCGATCGCGTCGAGCACGTCGGCCTCCGTGTAGCCCTCCGGGGTGTCCGCGTGGCGCTGCCACAGCAGCCGGAACACCGCGTCGAGCCCATCGGCGTCCGGGTCGGCGGCACGCAGCCGCAGGTCCAGTTCGAAGGCGACCAGGGACCCGTGGCCGTAGTAGTCGGTCATGACGTTGGGGGAGTTCTCGTCCCGGACGTAGTGCTTGATCCAGGCCTCGTAGGAGGCCTGCCGGAGGCTCTGCAGCCGGTGACCGGGGTCCTCGGTGACGCGTTGGTGGGTCGCACCGAGCGTGTCGAGCAGCTGCCTCGGCGTCCAGATCCCGGCCCGGGTCGGGAGCAGCTCGTCGTAGTAGGCGGTCCAGCCCTCCGCGACCCACAGCGATTCGGAGCGGGTCGGTGCCTCGTAGACGGGCTGCACCAGTGCCGCGGGGACCAGCCGCTTGACGTTCCACAGGTGCAGGTACTCGTGGGCGACGAGCGACTGGAACCGGGCGTAGAGGGCATCGTCCTGGAAGGTGCGCACCGGCATCTGCAGGACCGTGCCGTCGCGGTGCTCGAGGCCGCCACCGCCCTCGTCCGCCCCGACGCACAGGATCGTGTAGCGCTCGGTGGGCAGGCCGACGTCGAACAGGTCGATGGCGGCGTCGGCGATGGCCGTCGTGTCCCGCGCGATGCGGGCGAGGTCGGGGGCGCCCCCGTGACCGGCCCACACGAACCGGTGCGGGACGTCCGCCACCTCGAAGTCGATCGTCGGCAGCGCACCGACCTCGAAGGCGCTGTCGATGAGGTGGTCGCGGTGGGCGGCGAGGTAGGTGTCGGGCTCGTCGGGGCCGGCCGCGGGCAGCAGGCTGTGGACCACGTGCCCGGCGGGCGACGGGGGCAGGTGCACCAGGTGGGTGCGGTCCTCGCCACCGCGCACGAACGGGAAGGTCGCTGCCGGGATCAGCAGCGCGTGGTGGTCGTCGACGTGGTTGGTGCGGACCGTGAGGTCGTTGGCGTACAGCTCGAGCGTCACGGCGACGGGCCCGTCGGCCGTGGCGGGCAGGGTCCAGGCCGTGCCCCCGGACGGGGTGAGCGCCACCTCGGCACCCTGGGCGTCCAGGGCGCGGATCCACTGGACGTGGTGCACGTAGTCGCGCACGACGTAGCTGCCGGGGGTCCAGACGCTCAGCACGACCTCGCCGCCCGGGGAGAGGTCGGCCGGGACGTGCACGGTCACCCGGACCAGGTGGTGCAGCCGGTCGGTCAGGTCGACGTCGTAACGGATCGGGTCGGCCACGAGGGCTCCTGGGTCGGATCCGGACACCCGCACGGGCGGGGCGGGCGGGCGCGGTGGGCGCGGCGCGCGGGCACGGTGGGGACGGCGGGAGGCTAGCCACGCCACGAGCGCTACCTTCGGGCCGGTGCGTCATCGCGCGTCCCGGAGCGAGCGCTCCGAGCGCCCGATCCGAGGCACCCCGAGCTGATGAGGAGCCGCGATGGCCGAGCTACCGATGGCCGACCGCCACGAGACGATCCTGCCCGCCGCCCCCGACGCGGCCCGTGAGGGGCTCGCGCACGCCCTCGCGGCCGATCCGGAGGCCCGCAAGGCCGCGGTGTCGGCCGTCGTGGGTGATCACCCCTCGTTCGTCGAGGGGTGGGCACAGCTGGCGGCGGTCGCCGGCTCCACCATCGAGAGCTACGCCTACGCGCGCGTCGGCTACCACCGGGGGCTGGACGCGCTGCGGGCCAACGGGTGGGGCGGCCGTGGCTTCGTGCGGTGGTCCAACCCCACCAACCGGGCGTTCCTGACCTGCCTCGTCCGCCTGCGCAACGCCGCCGCCGCGATCGGGGAGACCCCGGAGGTCGAGCGCATCGACGGGTTCCTGCGGGAACTCGATCCCGACTGGGACGATGCGAACCTGGCGTCGTGATCGGCTGAACCGTGGCGGGGCGGATCCTCAAGGACGACATCGACGCGCTGCGTCAGCAGGCGGACATCGTCTCGGTCGTCGGCGACTACACGACGCTGAAGCGGGCCGGTCGTTCCTTCAAGGGGCTGTGCCCGTTCCACACCGAGCGGACCCCGTCGTTCACGGTCACCCCGGACGGCAACTTCTACAACTGCTTCGGGTGCGGGGTGTCGGGGGACATCTACGACTTCCTGATGCGCATCGAGGGTCTGGAGTTCCCCGAGGCGGTCGAGGCGTTGGCGCGCCGCACCGGCGTCACCCTGCGCTACGAGCAGATGAGTGCGCGGGAACGACGGGCGGTGGGGGAGCGCTCGCGGCTCGTGGAGGTCACCGCGGCCGCGACCGAGTGGTTCACCGCGGCGCTGTTCAGCGACGGTGGCACGGTCGCGCGCGACTACCTCAAGGACCGGGGCTTCGGTCGCGCGGAGGCGGACGCCTTCGACCTCGGGTTCGCGCCCAACGAGTGGGAGTCGCTCAGCCGTGCGCTGACCGCGGACGGGTTCAAGGAGGCGGACCTGGTCACGACCGGGCTCGCGGTGCGCAACGACCGTGGGGGCCTGCGCGACCGGTTCCGGGGACGGTTGATCTTCCCGATCCACGACCCCGGCGGGGACGTCATCGGGTTCGGGGGCCGGGTCCTGCCCACGATCGACTACGGCGACTTCGAGCCGCCGAAGTACCTCAACTCCAACGAGACCCCGCTGTACAAGAAGACCCGCGTGCTCTACGGGGTCCCGCAGGCCCGCTCGGAGATCGTCCGGGCGCAGCAGGTCCTGGTCTGCGAGGGCTACACGGACGTCATGGCGCTGCACCAGGCGGGGTTCGCGAACGCGGTCGCGACCTGCGGGACCGCGGTCGGCGTCGAGCACCTGAAGATGATCGCGCGCTACGCCGGTCGGGTCGTGCTGGCGTTCGACGGCGACGCCGCCGGGGTGAAGGCCGCAGAGCGTGCCTGGGAGGCGGCCCGCGAGCTGTCGAGCGATGGTGACGGGGTGTCGCTCGACCTGCGCGTGCTCGTCCTCCCGGACGGGCAGGACCCGGCCGACCTGGCCCGCCAGCTCGGCGCGGACGGGGTGCGCCAGGCGGTGGATGGGGCGACCCCGGTGGTGCCCTTCGTCCTGCGCCACCACCTCGAGGTCGCTGACCTCACCAGCGAGGGCGGACGGACCGCGGCGCTGCGCGACGCGCTCGAGGTGCTCGGCCGCGAGCCCGACCCGGACCTGCGCCGCGAGTGGGCGCGGACCGAGGTCGCGGACGCGGTCGGTCTGTCCTACGACTTCGTGGCGCGCACGGCAGCCCGGCAGGGCGTCGCGCTCGACGTCCACGAGGGGGTCGCCGCGGCGACGGGGACGCAGCCGGAGCAGGGGCGCGCCGTCGGGCAGACCACGACCGCACGCCGGGCACGCCTGGAGCGGGCCGTGCTGCGCAGCGCCCTGCAGCGTCCGGCCGATCTGCCCGACGAGTGGTTCGAACTCGACGAGACCCACTTCACCCACCCCACGGCGCGCCGCATCGTCACGACGCTGTTCGCGGCCGGCGGTGCGGGCGTGGCGATGGACGCGGTCATCGACGCGGCCGAACACGACGAGCTCCGGGGGATGCTGCGGGCGCTGGCCCTGGAGGACGATCCGGAGCTCGACGCGGTCACCGAGGAGGAGCTGGCGAGGCAGATCGTGGCCGGTCGGGTCCGCTCGCTGCTCGCCGAACGGCTCCAGGCTCGGGAGCAGGAGCTGCGCGAGTCGTTGGCCCGGCTCAACCACGCCACCGACCGGGACCGCCTGGTCACCATCCAGCGTGAGCTCCAGGAGCTGCAGCAGCGTCGCCGCGCGCTGCAGGGCTCCGCCAGCGAGGCCGGGTAGCCCACCACCGGGGCCCTCGGACGGCCGCAGGAGCCGCGACGACGCCGTGCGTGCCTCGCGCGGGGGGGCCCGCGTGACCGCACGCCGGCCCCACGGGGATCCGCGAGCCCTAGCATCGTCCGGGCGGAGCTCGACGGTCCGGGTCGCGATCCGGACCGGCGGTCACGGTCCTGCGCCGTGATCGTGCGCCGCACCGTGCGCGCGGACGTGGGGGAGGTGGCTCGTGGCAGCCCGTCCACCGCCGCCCGCGCCTGCCGGGAGCCCGGTGATCGACGTCTCGAACCCCTCCGAGGCTGCCGCCGACAACGTCATCGACCTGCACGTCCGGGAGGACGTGCTCGCCGACGCCAGCGTGCAGTCCCTGGTCGCCGAGGGCGGCCAACGGGGGTTCGTGACGGCGCGGGAGGTCGCGGCCGCGGTCGCGGAGACCGGGCACGGTCGGGACGCGGTCCCGGTGATCGCCCGCCTGTTGCGACGAGCGGAGATCCCCGTCGTCGACGACGGGGCGCCGACGGCGAGCGCCGCGGCGGGTGCCCCCGCCGACGCGCCGGCGTCGGTCGACGCGGTCCGCCTGTACCTCAACGAGATCGGCCGGGTCGATCTGCTCAGCGCGGAATCCGAGGTGGACCTCGCCAAACGCGTCGACGCCGGGTCGTCCGCCGCCGCGATCCTCGACTCCCCGATGGAGCTCACGCCGCAGCAGCGCGCGCGGTTACGCGCCATCGAGCGCTACGGGCAGCGTGCGAAGCAGCAGCTGATCGAGGCCAACCTGCGCCTGGTGGTGTCGATCGCGAAGCGCCACCTCGGCCGTGGCCAGCAGTTCCCGGACCTGATCCAGGAGGGCAACCTCGGCCTGATGCGGGCGGTCGACAAGTTCGACTACCGCCGGGGCTACAAGTTCTCCACCTACGCCACCTGGTGGATCCGGCAGATGATCAGCCGGTCGATCGCCGATCAGTCGCGCACCATCCGGATCCCGGTGCACCTGGTCGAGACGATGAACAAGATCCGTCGCGTCGAGCGGCAACTGGTGCAGCGGCTCGGTCGCGAGCCCACCATCGAGGAGGTCGCCGCGGCCGTCGAACTTCCGGTCGAGAAGCTCGAGGAGTTCCGTCGCCTCGCGGTCGACCCGATGTCGCTGGACGCACCGGTCGGCGAGGAGGGTGACGGCTCCATGGGGGAGCTGATCGAGGACGGCAACGCCGTCGTCCCCGTCGAGGCTGCCGCGCAGCGCCTGCTCCGCCAGGATCTCGACCAGGTCCTCGAGGAGCTCAACCCGCGCGAGCGACGGGTGATCGAGCGACGTTTCGGGCTCGTGGACGACCAGCCCTCCACACTGGAGCAGGTCGGGGTCGAGCTCGGACTCACGCGCGAACGCATCCGGCAGATCGAGGCCAAGGCGCTGGCGAAGCTGCGGCATCCCTCGAACGCGGACGGACTGGTCGGCTACCTCGATCCCTGAGCGGACCCGTGGCCGGGCCACCGACGGCCGGCGTGGTGTCACACCCCCCTCGTAGGGTGCACCCATGGACGAGAACCCCACCGCTCCCGCCACGGCGCCGGACCACCGGTCGCCGTCCGCCGCCGCGTCCGCAGCACCCGTCCCGGCCGCACAGCCGGCGCTGTTCGCCGCGCCGCTGCCGTTCGACGACGAGGCGGACGAGCCGATCGCCTACGCGCTGACCGGACGGGCCCGCCGCCACCTCGCCCCGGACGAGGTGCCGGCCCTGGTCGTGGTCGAGCCACCGGCGTGGTCATCGACGGATCGCTCACGCCCGCCGGACGACGCGGCCACGCTCGCCGAGGATCCGACCGACACCCGTCCCGCCCGGGCCCGGGCGCTGCGTCGCGCCGGGGTCGCGGCCGCGGACATCGCCCGGCAGTTGGACACCGACCCGGTACTGATCCGCGCCTGGGTCGGCGAGGTGGCCCCGGCCCCGGGCGCCGGTCGGCTGGCGGCCGTGCGACCCGCGGCC
>JAFIEQ010000007.1 GCA_020832455.1 Nitriliruptoraceae bacterium | reverse complement strand
ACGTGGCACTGCCCGACCCGGCCCGCTCGCTGCCCGCTGCGCCGGCGGGTGCCGACCTCGCCGCCGAGGTCGACGGGGTCTCGCCGCTGTTCACCCCCACGCAGGACTTCTTCCGGATCGACACCGCCTTCCCGATCCCGCGGGTGGACGCCGCGAGCTGGCGGATGCGCATCGAGGGGCTCGTCGAACGGGAGCTCGAGTTCTCCCTCGACGACCTGCTGGCACGGGATCTGGTCGAGGTCGATGCGACGATCGCCTGCGTCTCCAACGAGGTGGGGGGCTCGCTGATCGGCAACGCCCGCTGGCTCGGGGTGCCGCTCGCCGAGCTGCTGGCGGAGGCCGGACCCACCGCGGCCGCGGAGCAGGTGCTCGGGGTGTCGGTCGACGGGTGGACCGGCGGCTTCCCCCTCGAGCTCGCGTTGGACGGGCGTGAGGCGCTCGTGGCCGTCGGGATGAACGGCACGCCGCTCCCCGCCCGCCACGGGTTCCCGGCGCGGCTCATCATCCCCGGGCTCTACGGCTACGTCTCCGCGACGAAGTGGCTCGCCGCGATCGAACTGACCCCCTGGGAGGGGGTCGATGGCTACTGGATCCCCCGTGGGTGGTCCAAGGAGGGTCCCGTCAAGCCGGGATCGCGGATCGACGTCCCCACCGACGGCGGCACCGTCGCCGCAGGCACGGTCCTGATCGCGGGGATGGCCTGGGCGCCGCTCGCCGGGGTCGACCGGGTCGAGGTCGCCGTGGACGGCGGGTCGTTCGAACCGGCGGAGCTCGCCACGGCGACCACGGAGGCGGTGTGGCGTCCGTGGCGCATGGAGGTGCCGCTCGACCCCGGCGAGCACGTCGTGCAGGTCCGGGTCGTCGACGGGACGGGGCAGCGACAGTCGCAGGGCCCGCGTCCGCCTGCTCCCGACGGCGCGGAGGGGTGGCACCAGGTCCGGCTCACCGCGTCGTGAGCCGGTCGGCCGATCGGCGTGGCCACTCGTCCCGCGCACGGGGTTGCCGGGAGGTGGGGGCCTCGACACGCTGCGCGCCGACAGGTGCCCGGGACGGGGCCGTCGCGGGCGCGCTGCCACGTTGAGGTCACCAGCCGCGCTGCGTGGCATGCCCATCGATGCCCGGCGACAGCCGAGGAGGTGAGACCGCTGGACCCCAGCTCTCCCGACAGATCCGAGCGTCGTTCGGCGGTCGTCGTGCCCTGAAGCGGGTGCGTCGCCGCATGCGGCGCGCCCCGACCCGGTCCACCAGCAGCAGCTGCTCGAGTCGCTGGCGGACGAGTCCGTCAACGAGCTGTTCCTCGGGCTCGACGCCGACGACCGGGCCCGGCTGACCGACGAGATGCCGGCCAAGGTGGCGAACCGCCTGCTGGCCAGCCTGCCCGACGTCGCCCGGGCGAACACCAACATCCTGCTCGGCTACCCCGAGGAGTCCGTCGGGCGGATGATGAGCCCGCGTTACGTCTCGCTGCGGGCCTCCTCGACCACGGCGGATGCCCTGACCGAGGTCCGGCGCGCCGGGCTGCGGTCCCGTGACGTGCTGGTGCTGCCGGTCACCGACGACCAACGACGGCTGGTCGGCGTGCTCACCGTCGACGACGCGATGGAGGTCATCGAGCAGGAGGAGACCGAGGACTTCGCCCGCGCCGGTGGTGTGGAGCCGTTGACGGTGCCCTACATGGAAGCGACCGTGCTGCAGCTCGCCCGCAAGCGGGCGACGTGGCTGCTGGTGCTGATCATCGCCGCGGTGGCGACCGTGAACGTGCTCGGCGCGGTCGCGGTCCCGATCGTGTGGTTCTTCTTCGACGTGCAGTTCGCGCTCGTGATCGGGAGCACCCTGTTCGTGATCTGCACCTGGGCGTCGGTCTCCGGCGGCCTGCTGCCCCTGGCCGCCAAGCGGATCGGCATCGACCCGGCGGTGGTCTCGGCTCCGCTGATCACCACGCTCGTCGACGCGACCGGGCTGATCATCTACTTCCTGCTCGCCCAGGCCATCCTCGGGATCGGCTGATCCGGCCGTCGGTACACGCTGCGCTGTCGGGTACAGCGCAGCGTGTACCGTCTCGGCATGACGACCCAACCCGGCGACATCGACCTCGACGGCCTCAGCCGACTCGGCAGCGCGCTGGCCGACGGCACCCGCCGCCGGCTGCTGGTCGCTCTGGCCCGCGGACCGGGCTACCCGGCCGAGCTGGCGGCGGAGCTCGGCGAGACGCGCCAGAACATCTCCAACCACCTGGCCTGTCTGCGTGGCTGCGGCCTGGTGGTCGGCGCGCCCGAGGGCCGGAGGATGCGCTACGAGCTCGTCGATCGTCGGCTGGGGCACGCGCTGCGTGACCTCGTCGAACTCACCCTCGCCGTCGACCCGGACCACGCGCACCGCCCCGAGGGGCACCGCTCGTGAGTGCTCCCTCGACACCGCTGAGCCGCCCCGAGGCCGTCCGCCGGGTCGGGCTCTACAACAACCTGACCATCGGCTGGAACGTCATCGAGGGCGTGGTCGCGATCGGTGCGGGCATCGTGGCCGGCTCGGTGAGCCTGATCGCGTTCGGGCTCGACTCCGGGGTCGAGGTCTCGACCTCCGTCGTACTGGTCTGGCGGCTGGCCCAGGAGCGGCGCGGCGGGTGCATGATCGGTGCCGACCGGCGTGCGGTGCGCTGGATCGCGGCGTGTTTCGCCGCGCTCGCGCTGTACGTCGGCTGGGAGGCGATCGGGCAACTCACCGACCAGCGCGCCCCCGATGTCAGCACGGTCGGCATCGTGCTCGCGGCGGTCTCCGTCGTCGTCATGCCACTGCTCGCGCGGGCGAAGAAGCGGCTCGGCCCGACGCTCGGGTCACAGGCCGTGGTGTCCGAGTCCCGCCAGACCGAGCTGTGCGCGTGGCTGTCCGCCGTGGTGCTCCTCGGGCTCGGGCTGAACGCGGCGCTCGGCTGGTGGTGGGCCGACCCGGTGGCCGCCCTCGTGCTCGCCGTCGTCGCTGGCGTCGAGGCGGTCCGTACCTGGCGCGCGGACAGCCTCGCCGACACCTGCTGCGCCTGAGTCCGGACCGGTCGCGGTCCGGCTGCGCTCGACCCGCCCGGTGCCCGGTGGGCGGTCCTGCGGCGGGGGTCCACTAGCGCCCGGTGGCGCCGCCTGGTGCCGTGTGCGGGCGGACACGGCAGCGTGTCCGCCAACGCGGGGAACCAGGCGGTGAGGGAGGGCGAGGTGCGGCGGCTGGTCCTCGTGGTGTTCGCCGTGGTCTCCCTGGCGTGTGCGGCCATCCCCGGGTCGACCCAGCCCACCGTGCTGCGCGTCGTGCTGGCCGACGACTGGGCCTCCGCGCCGTTGGTGACGCAGGTGATCGAGCGCTTCGAGGAGGACCACCCCGGGGTCCGTGTCCAGGTCCAGGCGACGCCGTTCTCGCAGATCCCGGACCAGGTCGCGCAGGGAGTGGAACTCGGTCAGCAGCCGGACGTCGCGCACTGGCACGCGTTCGCCGCCGCCGCGATCGGGATGGCCGAACCGCTCGATGCCCTGTGGGACCAGTTCGACCTCGACGCCGACGACTACCTCCCGGGGGCGCTCGAGGGCGTCACCTGGCAGGACGAGCGCTACGGCGTCCCCCTCGACGTGAACGCGCTGGTGCTGATGGCCAACCCGGCGCTGCTCGATGATGCCGATGTCACCGCGCGCGAGCTGGCGACCCCCGAGCGCTTCCGGGAGGCCGCGCATCGGCTGCGGACCGACACCCCGGCCGATCACGCGATCGCGGTGACCGCGAGCAGCTGGGCGGCCTACGGGTGGATCACGGCCGGTGGGGGGGACCTGATCGACGGCGTGGACGAGGATGGGCTGCCGATCCTGCGCTTCGACGATGCGGCCACGGTCGATGCCCTGGCGTTGCTGGTCGATCTGATCCGGTCCGGTGACGCGCCGCCACCCTTCGCGCCCGACCTGGCCATCGATGCGATCGCGTCGTTCAGCAACGGGGAGACGGCACTGCACGCGTCGGGTTCGTGGGACCTGCCCACCACCCGGCGGGCGCTGCAGGCGGAGCTCCCCCTCGCCGAGGTCGAGGTCCTCCCGCTGCCACAGGCGGACCCCGACGCGCCTCGCACGGTGCTCGGGGGCTCCAGCCTGTTCGTGCCGTTGGGTGCGGCCGAACCGGAGCTCGCCGTGGCGTTCATGCGGGCGTTGACCGAGGACGAGGTCGCCGGCGCGCTCGCAGCCGAGGAGGGCCGGCTCCCGGCGCGCAGCCGGGTCTACGACGACCCGCTCTTCACGGCGACCCCGGACGTCGCCGCCTTCGTCGAGCAACTCGAGACGGCCCGCGTGATGCCGCTGATCGCCTACCCGGAGGTCTCCACCGCCTTCCGCGACGGGTTGGAGGCCGCGTTGAGCGGGCGCCGGACACCGGACGGGGCCATGCGCGACGTGCAGCAGGCGGCCGACCGTTGGCTCGAGCGGCAGCGCGATGAGCTGGGGGAGGCCGGGCCGTGATCGCCCGGCGCCGGGACGCGCCGTCGGACCCGGCCACGGCGTCGGAGCCGGGCAGCTGGCTGCGGCGGCTCGGCGCGCGGGACGCGGCCCTGCTGCCGAAGATCCTGGCGAGCTTCGTCGCCATCCTCACGTTGGCCAGCGTCATCACGCTGCTGCTCGAGACGCAGCTGACCCGCAGCCAGCTCCAGAGCGCGGGGCTCTCCATCGTGGCGGAGGCGGGCAACGCGCTCGACGAGCGCATCACCACGGAGGCCACCCGGACCACGCGGTTGATGTCCTCGGTGGTCCAGGGCCTGTTCGGGGTCGTCGATGCGGAGGACGCCGACGCGGCCGCCGCGGAGCTCACCCGACGGACGTTGTCGACGGTGCGGCTCTCGGACCCGCAGCTCGAGCTCGTGGGGGTCATCGACGTCGCGACCGGGACCGCGTCCGACGAGGGCTTCCCGACCCGGGACGCCTTCGCGGACATCGACCCGGCCGATGCCGAGGCGGTGGCGCGGTCCGGTGGCGCGACCCAGCGGGTGGTGCCGCTGCGCTCCGGTGCGTGGGCGGTCGGACACGTCCTGCCGACGAGCCACCTCGACACGCCACGGTTGCTGGTTGCCGGCTACCCGCTGAACGATGCTGCGCTGCGCCGGTGGGAACGACAGACGGGGGTCGCCGCCATCGAGGTCGTCGTGGACGGTGTGGTGGTCGCGTCCAGCGACCCGGACCGGGCCCTCGACGACACGACGCCGCTCGGCGAGTGGGAGCGATCGCGCGTCACCCAGCGCCTGGAGAACGGCGATCTGGTCCGGTACGTGACGATCGGTGGCGACCGGCCGTGGGACACCCCGGCTGCGATCGGTCTGATCGAGGGGGATCCGCTGGAGACGCTCGGCGGGGGTCTGACCCGCACCCGCTGGTTGATGGCCGCGCTGCTGCTCGGGGTCGCCGCCACGCTGGCCTACGTCGGGGCGCAGGTCCTGACCCGTCCGGTCCGGCGCCTGACGGAGACCGCGACCGCCATCGCCGCCGGGGACCTCGACCGCCGCTTCGACGTCGGGACCCGCGACGAACTCGGGCGGCTCGGGGAGTCGCTGGAACGCATGCGTCGTGCGCTGCGGGCCCAGCTGCTGGTCATCGGTCGCCAGGCCGATGCGCTGCAGGAGGCCGCGCGACGCATCGTCGGGGTCCAGGACGAGGAACGCCAGCGGGTCGCCCAGGACCTGCACGACGGCATCCAGCAACAGCTCGTCGTGCTGCGCATGCAGGTCGGGGTGGCCCGCGCCCAGCTCTCCGACGACCCCGCCACGCTCGACGAGGTGACGCTCTCGCTCGCGACCTCCATCGACCGGCTGCTCGACCAGCTGCGTTCGACCGGGCAGCAGCTGTTCCCCTCGATCCTGCGTGACCGCGGCCTCGGCCCGGCGCTGTTCTCCCTCGCCAGCCGGACCGACGTGCCGCTCGACGTGGTCCTGCGGCCCGACCCGTTGCCGCGGCTCGATCCGGAGACGGAGATCAACGCCTACTTCCTGCTCTCCGAGGCGGTCCTCAACGCCCTCAAGCACGCCGAGGCCACCCGGGTGAGCGTCCGGATCGTGCACGAGGGCGGGCAGCTCCGGGTGGTCGCGGAGGACGATGGCGTCGGCTTCGTCATGGGGGCGCAGGAACGTCGAGGTGGCCTCGTGCACATGCGTGACCGCGTCAACGCGCTGCGCGGCACGCTCACGGTCGCCTCACGGCCCGGGTCCGGCACCCGCGTCGAGGCGTTGTTCCCGTTGCCCGGGGCGCAGCAGCCCGAGGCGGGAACCTCCTCGCACGTGCGCGCGGCGCGGTCAGTCGCCCGAGCGTTGGAGGAAGAAGAGCACGGCGGCGACGCGGCGGTTGAGGTCGAGGTCCTCCGCCAGGCCGAGCTTGCGGAAGATGGCGTTGGAGTGTTTCTCGACGGAACGCTCCGTGATGGTCAGCTCCCGGGCGATGGCCGCGTTCCCCCGCCCTGAGGCCATCAGCGACAGGACCTCGAGTTCGCGGGGGGTCAGGCCGGCGAGCCGGGATGCGGTGCGCCGTCGTTGGGCCTCGAGCAGCGCCTCGACGATGCGCGGGTCGAGCACGGAGCCGCCCTCGCGGACCTCCTCGATGGCCTGTACGAGCCGTTCCGCGTCGCCGAGCCGTTCCTTCAGCAGGTACGCGACGCCCTCGGAGCCGTCCCGCAACAGCTCGAGCGCGTACTCCGGGTCGGCGTGCTGCGACAGGACCACGATGCCCATGCCCGGGTGGTCCTGGCGCAGCTTGAGCGCCAGTTCGATGCCCTCGGTGGTGAAGGTCGGTGGCATGCGGATGTCGAGCAGGACCACGTCCGGGTCGGTCCGCTCGAGCAGTTCCAGGAACGAGGGTGGATCGCCCGCGGTCCCGGCGACCTCGATCCTCGGATGCAGGTCGAGCACGGCGCGCGCCCCCTCACGCACGAGGTAGTCGTCCTCGGCGATCAGCAGGGTGGTGACGTCAGCGGGCACCGCGGTCCGTCCGTGCGTGGGTCGGGTAGCGTAGGCCACCTGGGTCCGTTCGCAGGTCCGCCGCCCACCGTCGGTGGTCCCGACCGTGGGCGGTTCGCTGGTCGGGGCCCCGATCGCGCGCGGATGGTGGTGCTAGCACCACGTCGCCAAGAGCGGTGGCGGCACGGTTGTCCCGCCAACGTCCGTGGGGCTCAATGTCCCCACGGCACGCGCGTCTCCGCGTTCCTGTTCATCCGTCGCCGATGGGTCGCCCCATCCGGCCGTCGGGGGGGAGCAGGGCACGCGGCACCGGACAGGGACCGGGGTTCCGTGGCACACGGGGGGAGCCACGGGACCCCGGCGCTGTCCTGTCGGACGGCCGGATGTGCGCACGGCGTCACGGCGTAGACTCCCGCCGAACCCAGCCCGCGGTGGGCACGAACCCGCTCCGGATCCGAACGAGGGTGCGTCAGCGTGACGCGTCCCGGAACGCTCGGGCGCGGAGGGCAGCTCGTGCAGGTCGCGGTGGTCGGCAGTGGCATCTCCGGGCTCGCCGCGGCGTGGCTGCTCGCCCGTCACCACGAGGTCGACCTGCTGGAGCGTGCCCCGCGTCTGGGCGGCCACACCAACACGGTCGACGTCGCGCGTCCGGACGGGTCCCCGCTGGGGATCGACACCGGCTTCATCGTCTACAACGAGGCGACCTACCCGCTGCTGGTGCGCCTGTTCGACGAACTCGGCGTCGCCACCCAGGCCTCGGACATGTCGTGGGCGCTGCGCTGCGAGCGCTGCGACCTGGAGTACGCCGGCAGCGCCCGCGGCGTGGCCGCCCAGCCGCGCAACCTCGCCGACCCGACCTTCCTGCGCATGCTGGCGGACATCGACCGGTTCAACCGTCTCGGTCGCCGGCTGGTCGACGACCCGCGGACCAGCCACGTGCCGCTCGGTCGCTTCCTCGACGCCGCCCACTTCTCCCACGGCTTCCGCAACCACTACCTGCTGCCGATGGCTGCCGCCATCTGGTCGTCGGGGACCGAGGTCATCGGCTCCTTCCCGCTGCACACCCTGCTGCGCTTCTTCGCCAACCACGGGCTGCTCGGGGTGAGCACCCACCACCAGTGGCGCACCGTGGTGGGGGGGACCTCGTCCTACATCCGCCCGCTCACGGCACCGTTCGCCGATCGGATCCGCACCGATGCCGGGGCCGCGTCGATCCGCCGCGACCGCTCGGGTGTCGAGGTGGGGCTCACCGACGGCAGCCGGGCCCGCTACGACGCGGTGGTCATCGCCACCCACGCCGACGAGGCACTCGCGCTGCTCGACGACGCGACGCCGCAGGAGAAGGACGCGCTCGGCCCGTGGTCCTACAGCTCCAACGCCACCTACCTGCACACCGACACCTCGCTGCTCCCGCGCTCGCGTCGGGCGTGGGCCTCCTGGAACTACCTCCTGGACGACTGCCGCCGGCCGACGGACCGGGTCAGCCTCAGCTACCACATGAACCGGTTGCAGACCCTCGACGAGCCGGAGGAGTACGTCGTCACGTTGAACCCGACGACCCCACCGGCGTCCGATCGGGTCCTGCGCGAGCTCACCTACACCCACCCGGCCTACACCCCGGACGCGGTCGCGGCGCAGGACCGGCTCGATGCCCTCAACGGCCGCAACCGGACCTTCTTCGCCGGCGCCTACCAGCGCTACGGGTTCCACGAGGACGGGCTGTGGTCGGCCGTCCGCGCGGTCAGCCACCTCGGCGTGCGGTGGCCCGCGTGAGCGCTGCGGTCGCCGTCCGATCGAAGCTCGTCGTCGGGGAGGTGCGCCACCGGCGCCACCGACCCCGGCGCAACGCCTTCCGTTACCGCACCTACCACGCGCTGCTCGACATCGACGAACTGCCCCGGCTCGACCGGGTCATCGGCGGGTTCGGGTACGGCCGACGACGGCCGCTCGGCTTCGCCGACACCGACCACTTCGGACCGCTGGCGCTGCCGGTGCGCGAGAAGCTGCGTCGCTGGCTCGAGGGCCAGGGCGTCGAGCTGCCGGCGGGCCGCGTCGAGGTCCTGACCAACCTGCGGGTGCTCGGCCACGTCTTCGACCCGGTCAGCTGGTGGTTCTGCCACGACGAGCACGACGAGCTGGCGCTGGTGGTCGCCGAGGTGCACAACACCTTCGGGGAGCTGCACGGTTACGTGCTCGATGAGCTCGACCACGCGCCGGGCGGCGTCGCACGCGCCGCGGCCGACAAGGTGTTCCACGTCTCGCCGTTCCTGCCGATCGACGGGCTCCGCTACCGCTTCACCTTCGCGCGACGGGGCGATCGGCTCACCGCGCACATCGACGTGGACGACGCCGAGGGAGCCGTGCTGGACGCCACGCAGCGTGGCCGGATGGTGGAGCTCACCACCCGCCGGCTGTGGACCACGGTCGCGCGCCATCCGTTGATGACCCTGCGCACCGTCGCGCTCATCCACTGGCAGGCGGTCCGCCTGGTGGTCCGCCGCGTCCGCTTCCACCGCAAGCCCGTGGCGCCGGACGACGGCACCGCCGCGCTCGCTGGCCCCATGCCATCCGGACCCCCGAGGTCCACGAACCGAACCGAAGTGACCGAGGAGCCCCGCCCGTGACCCGTCCCGTCCCCGCGCCCGTCGCCCCGAGGCCGCCGAGTGCCGCCGAGCGGCGTGCGTTGCACACCGTGGCGTCCATGCTCGCCCAGCTGCAGGTGGGCCACCTCGTGGTCACCCTGCCGGACGGCCGGCAACGGGTCTTCGGCAACACCGACTCCGAGCTGCGCTCGGAGATCGACGTGCTCGACTGGCGCTTCCTCACGCGTCTGCTGCACGGCGCTTCGGTGGGGGTCGGCGAGTCCTACATGCTGGGGGAGTGGACCTCGACCGACCTCGTCTCCCTGATCCGCATCATGATCGCCAACCGTCGGGCGCTGCGTCGGATCACGCCGGCCGCGATCGTCAACATCGCCGGGGACAAGCTCATCCACGGGGTCCGCGCGAACCGGCTCGGCCAGTCCAAGCGCAACATCGAGGCGCACTACGACCTGTCCAACGCGCTGTACTCGCTGTTCCTCGACGACACCATGACCTACTCGGCCGCGTACTTCGAGCACCCGTCGATGACGCTCGAGGAGGCCCAGGAGGCCAAGTACGCGCGTCTGGCCGCCAAGGCCAGGATCACCCCCGGCGATCACGTGCTGGAGATCGGCTGTGGCTGGGGCGGGTTCGCCTCGCACGTCGCGCGCACGATCGGTGCGCACGTCACCGGCATCACCCTCTCGGAGGAGCAGGCGGCCTACGCCCGTGAGCGCATGGTCCGCGAGGGGATCGACCACCTGGTCGACATCCGGATCGTCGACTACCGCGAGGTCAAGGGCCGGTTCGACCGCATCGTGTCGATCGAGATGCTGGAGGCCGTCGGGCACCGCTACCTCGGCACCTACTTCGAGACCATCGACCGGCTGCTCGCCCCCGACGGGCTCGCGGCGATCCAGGTCATCACCATCCCCGAGCAGCGCTACGACAACTACCGGCGGCGCCCGGACTTCATCCAGCGCTACATCTTCCCCGGCGGGCACCTGCCGTCGCTCGAGGCGATGGCGGGCTCCATGGGCAGCAACGGCGACCTCTTCGTGGAGGAGGTCGACAACATCGGGATGCACTACGCGGAGACGTTGCGCCGGTGGCGTGAACGGTTCCTCGGCAACGTCGAGGAGGTCCGTGCGCTGGGCTTCGACGAGCGCTTCATCCGCATGTGGGAGTTCTACCTCGCCTACTGCGAGGGTGCCTTCGTGGCCCGCTACATCAACGACCTGCAGCTCGTGCTCACCCGCTCGATGAACGGCACGCTGGGCACCGAGCCCTACGGTCACCAGCTCGTGCCGGTGCGGGAGGCTGACCTGCCGCCGCGCAAGTGGGAGCTCGACGAGGTCGCCAGCTACGACGAGGTCGCCGCAGCCCGCCAGCGCCGGGGTATCGCGTGAGCACCGTGCCGCTCGGCGCTCGGCTGATCGATGCGGTCATCGATCGCGGCGTGCTGCCCGATCCGGTGCTGCGGACCGCGATCCGTCGACTGCTACGCCGCCGCCGCGCCACCATCACCGCGGGCTCGATCGAGGACCGCGACGCACGGAAGCGGGCCCTGCTGGCCTCGCTCGCCACCTCGCCGGTCGCGATCGACACCGCGGAGGCCAACGAGCAGCACTACGAGGTGCCCACCGAGCTGTTCGAGTTGATGCTCGGTCCCCACCTGAAGTACTCCTCCGCCCACTGGCCCATCGGGGTGTCGACCCTGGCGCAGGCCGAGGAGGCGATGCTCGCGCTGACCTGCGCGCGCGCGGAGCTCGCCGACGGCCAGGACGTGCTCGAGCTGGGCTGCGGCTGGGGGTCGTTGACGCTGTGGATGGCGGCGCGCTACCCCGCATCGCGGATCACCGCGGTGTCCAACTCCGCGACCCAACGCGAGCACATCGAGAAGCAGGCCGCGCTGCGCGGCCTGGACAACGTCCGCGTCCTGACCTGTGACGTCAACCGGCTCGGCGCCGGTGCGGGTGAGGACGGTGGTGACGGCGCCTACGCCGAGGTGGTGCACCCCGAGGCCTTCGACCGCGTCGTCTCCGTGGAGATGTTCGAACACGTCCGCAACCACCGCGTGTTGACGCAGCGGATCGCCCGGTGGCTGCGGCCCGGCGGGGCCCTGTTCGTCCACGTGTTCGCCCACGCCACCGATCCGTACCCCTTCGACACCGGCGGCAACGCCGATTGGATGGCGCGGCACTTCTTCACCGGTGGGTTGATGCCCTCGCACGACCTGCTCGTGATGAGCGTGCAGGACCTGGCGGTCGAGGACCGCTGGGCGGTCTCCGGGATCCACTACGCCCGCAGCCTGCGCGCCTGGCTCGACCGGCTGGACGCGAACGCGACGCGGTGCATCGATCTGCTGGACGACGCCGGCGGGCCGGTGAGCGGTCGCGCCGCCTTCCAGCGGTGGCGGGTGTTCACGATCGCCTGCGAGGAGCTGTTCGCGTTCGCCGGTGGCGACGAGTGGCACGTGAGCCACGTCCGGTTCCGACGCGCGGCCTGAGCCACCTGGCGAGGCACGCGGACGACCGACGTGGCCGGATGGGCCGGGTGGCGGTACGTCGGGCCGTGTGCGGCGGCCTAGCGTCGCGAGCCAGCCGGGCCCCGCGCCCGCGCGACGCCCGTAGCCGCACGGACCCACCCTCTGAGGATCCGCCCATGACCGAGGACCTGCTCGACGACGCGGCCGTGCGCTTCCTGGAGGCGTGCCAGCACGCGGAGCTCTCCGAGGACGCCCGTGAGCGGCTCCGGCGCCCCAACTCGTCGCTGAAGGTGTCCATCCCCGTGCGCATGGACGACGGGTCCATGCGGACCTTCGCGGGCTACCGCGTCCGCTACGACGACACGCGTGGCCCCGCCAAGGGTGGGATCCGCTTCCACCCGTCGGTCACCGCCGCCGAGGTCACCACGCTGGCCTTCTGGATGACGTTCAAGACCGCGGTCATGGACCTGCCGTTCGGGGGTGGCAAGGGCGGGGTCAGCGTCGACCCCAAGGAGCTGTCGGTCGCCGAGCTCGAGCGGCTGTCCCGCGGGTACATCGCCGCGATCGCGGACGTCATCGGCCCCGACGTCGACGTCCCGGCGCCCGACGTGGCGACCAACGAGATGGTCATGGGCTGGATGGCCCACGAGTACGCCAAGATCACCCGCGCGCACCAGCCCGCTGTGATCACCGGCAAGCCGCTGGCGCTCGGCGGCATCCCCGGACGCTCGTCCGCCACTTCGGACGGGGCGTTCCACGTGATCGCGACCCTGCGGGACCGGGTGCTCGCCGACGTCGACGAGCCGACCGCGGCGATCCAGGGGTTCGGCAACGCCGGCGCACAGCTCGCCCAGCGTCTGGCCGACGACGGCTGGAAGGTCGTCGCCGTCAGCGACAGCTCGGCGGCGGTCCACGATCCGGACGGGCTGGACATCGCGTCGCTGCGCGCCCACAAGGACGACACCGGCGCGCTGAGCGACCCGCCGGTCGGCGAGGAGATCGACGCCGAGGCGCTGCTCGCGCTGGAGGTCGACGCGCTGATCCCCTCGGCGCTCGAGGGCGCCATCCACGCCGACAACGTCGGTGACGTGCGGGCGCGCGTGGTGTTCGAGGTCGCGAACGGTCCCGTCACCGCCGACGCCGACGCCATCCTGGACGACGCCGGCGTCGAGGTGGTCCCCGACATCCTCGTCAACGCCGGTGGGGTGACGGTCAGCTGGATGGAGTGGGTCGCCAACCGTCAGGGCGAGCAGGTCGCCGAGCAGGACGTCTCGGCGCGGCTCGAGGCACGGATGGTCGCGGAGTCCGAGGCCATCGCCACGCTCGCCGACGAGCAGGACCTGCGGCTGCGCACCGCCGCCTACGTCCACGCGCTCAACCGGCTGGGCGCGGCCATCGATGCGACCGGCACGGTGGCGACCTTCAACGGCACCAGCTGAGCACGGCCACCTGGTTCCCGCTCCCGCGAGGCGCGCCGGATCAGCGTCCGGCGTCGACCAGCGGCCGGTCCGGCTGGGGATCGTGGTCGAGCCCGCCCCCGCCGCGACCGTCCGGGTCGTCGGGATCGGGGTCGTCGGGCCGTCGACCGCGCTCGTCCGCGGGGTCGCGACGCAGGCGCGTGACGCCCCAGGCCACGTAGGTGATCGCGGCCAGCACGGCGAACGAGAACCACTGCACGGCGTAGGACAGGTGGTTGCGCTCGTCGAGGTCGCGGGCCACCGCCACGGGCAGCTGATCGAACGGGGCGTCGGGGTCCGGGTCGACGCGGAACACCAGCGGGAGCAGCGTGCCGCTCATCTGGCCGTCCAGCCGGGCCGTGTCGGTGTGGAAGACGCGGGTGAGCTCGCCCTCGACCGGGTCCTGCGGGCCCGTCGTCGGCTGGCCGACCGGTGCCTCGAGCACGCCGGTGAGGGTCACCTCGCCGTCGGCCGGGGCGATCCGCGCCTCGCCGGGCTCGTCGACGAGCTGCGCCGGGGCGAACCCTCGGAGCACCAGCAGCGTGCGGTCATCCCCGAGGTCGAGCGGGGTCAGCACGTGGAAGCCGGACTGGCCCTGGTGCTGCTGGCCGCGGCGCAGCACCTCCTCGTCCGCTCGGAAGGTGCCGGTGACGGTGACACGTCGGAACTCCACGGTGTCCAGGTCGACACCGCCGGGGTCGTCCGGGTCGACCAGGTCCTGGAGCGGGACCGGCGCGTCGGTCATACGGTCCTCGGCGAGCGCGTTCTCGGCGCGTCGCTCGTCGAGACGGTCGAGCTGCCAGGTCCCGAGCCAGACGCACACCCCGGCGACCGCGACCACGAGCACGTGGCTGAGCAGCGCCTTGGGTCGGAGCAGCCGTGGCAGCATCAGCTGGCCCGACCGGCCCCGACCCGCACGTCACGCGCCCCCATCCGGGCCGCGTCCGCGGTGTGGTCGTCGGGCATCCGCTGGCTCTCGAGCTCCGCCGCGACGCGGGCCTCGTAGTGCTCGATCTCCCGGTCGATGCGCTCCTGGTCCCAGCCGTGGACCTCGCCCATGAGCGGGGCGACGTCGCGTGCGGCGGCGCGGCCGCGGTCGAAGGTCTCGATGGAGATGCGGGTCCGTCGGGTCAGGACATCGTCGAGGTGCAGCGCGCCCTCGTGGCGGGCGGCGTAGATCGCCTCCACCTTGAGGTAGTCGTCCGCGCCGGCGATGCGCTCGCCGAGCTCCGGGCGTCCCTCGAGCAGCGCGAGCACCTCGTGGATCATCGAGCCGTAGCGGCCGAGCAGATGCTCCACGCGGCTGACGTGCAGCCCGACCTCCTCGGCGAGCCGCTCGCGGCGGTTCCACAGCGCGTGGAACCCCTGCGCGCCCAGCAGGGGGGTCCGGTCGGTGACCGATCCGGGCACCCGCTGGGAGAGGTTGCGTGCGGCGGCGTCGACCGCGTCCTCGGCCATGACGCGGTAGGTCGTGTACTTGCCACCCGCGACGGTGATGAGCCCGGCGACGGTCTGGACCACCGCGTGCTCGCGCGACAGCTTCGAGGTGGCATCCGACTCGCCGCTGAGCAGCGGCCGCAGGCCCGCGTAGACCCCCTCGACGTCCTCGTGGGTGAGCGGGGTGCGCAGCACGCGGTTGACCTGGTCGAGCACGTACTGGATGTCGGAGGCGGACGCGGCCGGGTGGGCGAGGTCGAGGTTCCAGTCGGTGTCGGTGGTCCCGATGAGCCAGTGACGGCCCCATGGGATGACGAACAGCACCGACGACGGTGTGCGCAGGATCAGACCCGTGTCGCTGTGGATCCGGTCGCGCGGGACCACGAGGTGGATCCCCTTGGAGGCGCGCACCTTGATCCGGCCGCGCCCGACCAGGTCCTGGATCTCGTCGGTCCACACGCCGGTCGCGTTGATGACCTGCCGGGCGTGGACGTCGATCTCCTCGCCGGACTCCTGGTCGCGCACCGTGGCACCGACGACCCGTTCACCCTCGCGCAGCAGCCCGATGACCCGCGTCGAGGTGGTGGTCGTGGCGCCGTAGGCGGCGGCGGTCCGGGCGATCTCCATGGTGTGGCGCGCGTCGTCGACCTGCGCGTCGTAGTAGCGGATCGCGCCGACCAGCGCGTCGTCACGCAGCGAGGGCATCAGGTCGTGCGCGCCCCGCTTGCTCAGGTGGCGGTGCCCGGGCAGGTGCTTGGAGCCCCCGAGTCGGTCGTAGATCTGGATCCCCGAGCCGATGTAGAAGCGTTCCCACACGTGGTGGGTGAGCGGGAAGAGGAAGGACACCGGGCGCACCAGGTGGGGCGCGAGGTCGTTCAGCAGCAGGCCGCGCTCCTTGAGGGCCTCGCGGACGAGCCCGAAGTTCATCTGTTCGAGGTAGCGCAGACCGCCGTGGATCAGCTTGGAGGAGCGGCTGGAGGTCCCGGCGGCGTAGTCACGTTGCTCGACGAGCGCGCAGGTCAACCCCCGGGTCGCGGCGTCGAGGGCGATCCCGGCCCCGGTAACCCCGCCACCGATCACGAGGATGTCGAACGTCTCCGAGCGCATGCGCTCGAGGTCGGCGCGACGGCGTTCTGGGGACAGGGCGACGGGTTCCACGGTGGTCTCCGGGACGTCGGGAGCGAGGGAGGGCGGCGTCGGCGACGAGCGTAACGTCAGCGGTCCGAGCCTGACCCGGACGTGCGCCGGTCCTCCTGCACGGCGTGTACCTGGGGTTCGGGGTCGTCCGCCCCCGCGGCTCGGGCGTAGGTGTCACGTTCGAGGCGGAACAGCAGCCGACGCACGTTGTTCCACTCCTCGGGGTCGAGCTCGAGCGCGGCGAGGTCCTCGGCGAGCTGGCGGACCGCGTCGAGGTCGACCTCCTCCCCGTCCTCGAGTCGGGCGCGGTGCTCCCGCGTGGCGACTTCGATGGCGCGTGACCCCTCGTCCCAGGTGAACCACAGCTCGCGTTCGTCGAGTTCCTCGGCGAGGACCGCGTAGACGCGGCAGGCCGCGCGCTTGGGCCCCAGGATGGTCAGGTCCGTGGCGTGCAGCGTGATCTCGAACGGGTCGTCCTCGCGGTCGTGCCCCCGGATCACGACCATCTCCCGGCTGACCTCGCGCCCGAAGATGTGGCCCAGGACCACGACCAGTCGGCGGAACAGCCAGGCCATCAACGGGTTGGGTGCCTCACGGCGAGCGGTGAGGCCCCGACGTTCCAGAGTCGCCACCACGTGGTCGACGACGTCGTCGAACCGGTCCCGCTCGATCAGGACCATGAGACGTTGGACCTCGAAGCGGCGGACGAGGCGTTCGGCCTTCAGCAGCGGCACCACGACCACGACCGCGGACACCGTCAGCCCGATGACCGGGGTGTACCAGAGGCCGTGGAGCACATCGACGACGCCGGCGCCGTTGCCTCCGACCTTGTGGTGGAGCCAGGCGACCAGCCCCCCGACGGTGAAGGGGATGGCGATGGCCGCGACGATGGCGATCGTGCGCTGGACCTGTTCGTCCTCCGGCGCGAACGGGATCATGAGCTCCGCGAGCGAGGGCACCGCGATCGCGGCCACGACCGGCACCCAGGTGAGCGCGAGCAGGCCGACCCCGGCCAGCAGCCCGTCGTGGCTGGAGGGCATCCGACCGAAGAAGGTCATGGTGGCCAGGCCGAAGACCTTCGACAGCGTCTTCGCGACCCCGAAGCCGATCCAGCGCACCAGGTTCATGCGTGTCCTCGTGGGGGTCGACGCGTGACCCGCTGCCGGCGCGTGCTGGCACCGTATCGCTAGCCTGGGGCGCCCCGGATGGACGAACAGGCGGGTGTGGTGGGACCGGCCCTGTACCGCTACGGACCCGGTCCGGACCGGGTCCTCGAGCGGTGGCAGCCCGTGGGGCCGGCGCCCGACGCCGGCTGGCCCGTCGTCGTGCTGCTGCACGGGGGCTACTGGCGGCAGCGCTACGACCGTGCGCTCATGGTGCCCCTCGCCCGCGCGCTCGCCGAGCGGGGGTACCTGGCGATCAACCTGGAGTACCGCCGGGTCGGTGGCACGGGCGGTTGGCCGTGGACCGGCGACGACGTACTCGCCGGTCTCGCGGCGTTGGTCGGGCCGGCGGGCCGGGGTGGTGACCTGCAGCGGCTGGCGCTCGTCGGGCACTCCGCCGGCGGGCACCTCGCCCTGTGGGCAGCCGGGCGCTTGGCGGCAGCCGCCGGGCCGACCGTGCGCGCGACCGCGGCCGTCGTCGCCCTCGCCCCGGTCGCGGACCTCCGCGCGGCCGAACGCGATGCGCTCAGCGACCACGCGGCACGGGTGCTGCTGCGGGCGTCCCCGTCGCAGGCCCCGACGCGTTGGGACGACGCCGATCCGCTCACCTCGGCCGGGCACGGGACCGCGACGTTGGTGGTGCACGGCAGCGGTGACGAGGACGTGCCGATCGAGCAGTCGACCGTCTACGTCGAGGCAGCACGGGCGGCGGGCACGCCGGTCACCTTCCACCGTGACGACGCGGACCACTTCGCCTGCATCGACCCGGCCACGCCGACCTGTGCGCGCTGGTTCGACTGGCTGCACGAACGTGTCAGTGGTCGCTGATCGCCGCCGGCCGCTCGACGAGCGTGTCCACCGCCGCGAGATCGAGCCGGACGCTCGGAGCGAAGCGAGGGCCCCCCATGTACGCGAGCAGGCTCGAGCGCAACTGACGGGCGACGGGGCGCTGGTCGAGGTTCGAACGCAGATCGGCGCTGCAGATGAGCAGCCTGCCGCCTCCGACCTCCGCCTCGACGGCCAGCGCGAGCTTGCGGTTGGTCCGCCAGTCGTCGATCACCTGGATGATCGGGTCCAGGCCGGCCGTCGGTCCCTCCAGGAGCAGGCAGCCGGCCTCGTGCACGACCTCCCACCACTGCCAGTTGCTGTGGGACTGCGTCGGGAACGCCGCCAGCGCCGCATGCCCCGGGTCGCAGAGGACCCCCAGGGTGTGTGGGGGCTGCCCACCGGTCCAGGCGAGGTTCCAGAACGGCGTGGTCAGCCCCACCGGGATGTCGTTGCGTAGAGCACCGGGCGGTGGCGACAGCAGCACGCTGCCGCCCTGACGCAGGACCGCCAGACTCGCCGGGTCCAGCCGCTCGGTGACGTGCACGGCGGTGCTCGACCCGACGTGCTCCGGGTACAGCCAGAGGTCCCACCGGTTGGTGTGTGGTGTGCCGTCGAGCGCCAGCTCGAACACGAGGTGGCTCGGCGCCGCCACGTCCGCGAGCGGCACGGTGACCTCCCCGAGCTCGAGGCCCGAACCGAACGGGATCCGCGGCGCCTCGAGCGTGCCGGAGGCGATCCGCTCGCCGCTGGCGTACCCGAGTCGCCACGCGACCCGGGCGTCGTCGATCGGTTCCGGACCGAAGTGCGCCACCTGCACCAGCGCATCGAAGGTCTCGTGCGCACGCCAGACGACCTTGGGCATCGACGCCAGCAGCACCGTCTCCGCACAGAACCGGCGGAACTCCTCCGGTGTCACGTAGCCCTTGCTGTCCCAGAAGGCGTCCAGGACCCCGACCAGCGCCGTGCCCTGGCCCGGGAAGTCGTGGAGGTCGAGCAGCTGGAACCCGCCGAACTCCGGGGTTCGTAGCGTCGCTTCGATCTCCTCCTTGTAGAGCAGCGTCTGCAAGCGGCCGGAGGCGGCGACGAACGCGTCCGCCTGCTCGAGCATCGCGTTCGCGTCGAGTGATGCGCGGAAGGTGGCGAGGTTGCGTGGCTCGAGCACGCCGGTGTACTTGGCCAGCTGGCGGTAGTCGGGGTAGGACGTCCACTGCCCGATCTCGTGGGTGACGATCGGCACCTCGGCGGCGTGGACGATCTCGCGGTAGTCGACGTCGGTCGCGAAGGGTTCGGCGTTGAAGCGTGCGCCGAGCCCCTCCTCCCAGTGGTACGACCGGGGTTCGGGCATGCAGTGGTAGTCGTTCTCCGGGATCGCGGGCCAGCCGGACCCGCCCGTGTAGACCCGGCGGGTGTCCTGTGCGCGCCAGTGGGTCACGATCCCACCGAGGAACGAGGCCCTGTCCGGGCCGCTCGGTTCGTTGCTCACGGCCATCAGGCAGAAGGAGGGATGGTTGCCGTAGGTCCGCAGGATCCGATCGCCTTCGGCGTACGCGAAGGCGTCGACCAGCGGATCGCTGCCGAGCTCGGCCCAGAGTGGCGTCTCCACCTGCAGGAGGAACCCGAGCTCGTCGGCGGCGAGGAACGCCGCCCGGGGAGGGCACCAGGAGTGGAACCGCAGGTGGTTGAGGCCGTACGCCCTCGCGATGCCCATGATGCGGCGCCAGGCGTCGACATCGGTCGGCGGGTACCCGGTCAGGGGGAAGACGCAGCACTCGAGCGTGCCGCGCAGGAACACGGGCCGGCCGTTGAGCTGCAGTTGCCGCCCCACCGCCTCGAAGGAGCGCATGCCGAACGGCACCTGATGGTCGTCGTGGTAGGCGGTGGCGGTGCTGGAGGCGGCGAGGCGTACATCGAGGCGGTACAGGGTCGGGGAGAACTCGTCCCACCGGCGGGCGTCGGCCATCGGGTACACCGCGTCGATCACCACGCGCTCCGTTGCGAGCTGGAACGGCACATCCAGCGCAGGGCACACGTGGCGATCCGCCGGGTCGCTGCTCGTGGCCTGCAGGCGGACCTGCCCGGCGACCGGCTCGCCGGTGGCGTTGCCCAGCGTGAGTACGACGCGGGCGGTGTCCGCTGCCAGATCCGGGTGGACCTGCACGTCCTCCACCCAGACGAGGTCGGTCGCCCGCAGCTCGATCCGCCCGACGATCCCGTTCCAGTTCGTCTGGGTGTGATCCGACGTGGCGTGGGCGAGGTTGAACTGGCCCTGCGCACCGTTGGCGTCACCCACCCCGATCCGCACCGTGTTGTCGACGCGGACGACGAGGTCGCGCTCTCCGGGATGGAGCGAACCGAGCTCGTACTCGTGGGGCGCGCAGAGGCTGTCTCGCCGACCCACGTACCGCCCGTCGAGCCAGACGCGTGACTCCCAGTGCGGGCGCTCCAGGGACAGTACGACCCGCCTGCCGGACCACTCCTGCGGGATGGTCAGCTCCCGCTGGTACCAGACCGGACCGATGTGCTGGTACTGCCGGCTCAGGTGATCGGTCCACGCGGTGTCGTTGCGGTCACCCAGACCCGCCTCGTCGGTGGACCCCGGTAGGGCCATGACCGTGCTGCCGTCCTGCCGGTGGTCGAGCCAGATGCCGAGCCCGTACGGGTCGAGCCGGACCCGCCAGTCTCCGGCGAGCGAGCGTCGATCCCGGTCGCCCTCGGTCGGGTCCATCGCGTCCTCGACGGGTCGATGGGGCATGTACTGCCCCGGAATAGTCATACATTATGATTTCTTCCTGCGGTCGTCCAGGGGACGGGAGCAGCACGGGATGGCCCGCGGCGAGCGGCGCGGTACGCCCGCCGGCCGCGCACGCTCAGGTCGTCGCAGCGTCCGGACCCGGGGGGACCTCGAGGGTGAAGCAGACGCCCGGGTCGAGGTGGCGGACGAGCAGACGGCCACCGTGGCGCTGCGCGATGCGGCTGCAGGTCGCGAGCCCGAACCCGAGCCCACGCGTCTGTGGATCTCGCGCGATCGCGTGGGAGCGCAGTGGATCGAGCAGGCCCTCGCGCAGCTCGACGGGGATGCCGTCACCGTCGTCGCACACGGTCAACGACCATCCGGAGCCGTCCGGCTGGTTCGCGGCCGTCACCTCGACCCGCACCGGTCGTGTGCCGCGGGTCGCGCGCGTGGCGTTGCTCAGCAGGTTCTGCAGCAGCAGTCGGAGTTGACGCCGGTCACCCACGATGACCGCGTCGCCGGCGAGGCGGACCTCGACGTCCGCCGAGGCGAGCTCCGCACCCGTCGACTCCAGGACATCGGCCAGCAGTTCGCCGGCGGTCATGGTCTGGGAGGTGAGGGGCTGGCTGCCGAGCCGTGCGAGCTCCAGCAGGGCATCGACGGTCTCCGCCATCCGGTCGAGCTGGCGTCGCGCCCGGTCGACCAGCTCCTCGACCAGGGGATCCGGATCGACCCCGAGCCGGCTGGGCACCAGATCGAGCAGGTTGCGGGTCGTGGCCAACGGGCTGCGCAGGTCGTGGCTCGCCACGGCGGCGACCCGCTCGAGCTCGGCGTTGCTCGCGGCCAGGGAGGCGTTGGCGGCCGCCAGCGCCAGCTCCGCCTCGTGGCGTCGGGTGATGTCGCGGGTCGTGCACTGGATCGCGCGCACCTCGCCGGTGTCGGGGTCGGTCAGGGCCCGACCGATCACCTCGACCCAGCAGTAGCTGCCGTCCTTGCGTCGCAGCCGGTAGGTGACGATGCCCGGATCCGGGGCGTCGACGACCGCCTGGTGCGTCGAGCGGATCGCCGCGATGTCCTCGGGGTGGAAGTAGTCGTAGGAGGAGGTCCCGACCAGCTCCTCGGGCTCCCACCCGAACAGCGTCCGCACGCTGTTCGACACCTCCAGGTACACGCCCTCGGGCGAGTACAACGCGAGCATGTCGGGGGAGCTGTCGGAGAGCTCGAGCAGTCGCCGCTCGCTGGCGCGATGCCCCTCCTCCGCGACCACGAGGTCGGTGATGTCGCGCGCCACGACCATGGCCCGGCTCGTGGTCCCGTCGGGTTCGGGGATCGGCACGATGTCGACGTGGTGGACCGTGTCGGGCGAGCGGATACCGCGGTGGCGGAACGACCGACTCGCGCCGTCGAGGGCGGCCGTGTACTGCGCCGCGAGCACGGCGGCCTCCGGCTCGTCCACCACCTCGTGGACCGTGCGACCGATCAGTTCCGCGGGGTCCCAGCCGACCGCGATGAGCCCGGAGCCACCCGCAGCCACGTAGCGCAGGTCCCGATCGACGACCAGGATCGCGACGTCGGCCAGGGTGCTGAGCAGCGCCGCGGTCTGGTCCGGGTCGAGCGCGCCCTCGGACGCGCCGGTGGGCAGGTCGATCGCTCGTCGCTCGGCTCGTTCCATGGTCTCCACCTCATCCCGGGCCGCCCTTCCCCCGAGGATGCGGCATCGACGTCGCCGGCCTGCCCCCGCGAACGCCGGAGGCGCTGGCCCGCAGGTGCATCATGGGCCGCCGGGACCGCGTGGTGACGTGCCGAACGGCCCTAGGCGGTCACCCCGTCGGTCCTCGGATCGGGGATACCGACCCGTCCGGCGACGGATGGTCAGGGTCCACCCCGGTCGGACGAACGGCCACGGCCTAGGCTCGTCGCGTGCTGGGCAGGGCTGGCCGGGCACGACTGTCATGATCGACCGTGACGACGAAGGCATCCTGGATGTGCGGCTTCAGCGGCGAGCTCCGTCTCGATGGGCACCGACCGGACATCGGCGCGGTCGAGCGCATGACCGCGACGATGTCCGACCGTGGGCCCGACGGTGAGGGCCTGTACGCGGCCGGGCCGATCGCGCTCGGACACCGCCGGTTGTCGATCATCGACCTGACCACGTGCGGGAACCAGCCGATGCACGATCCGGAGCTGGGGCTGACGATCGCGTTCAACGGCTGCATCTACAACTACCAGCAGCTGCGCCAGGAGCTCATCGACGAGCGGGGCTACCGGTTCTTCTCGACCTCCGACACGGAGGTGATGATCAAGGCCTACCACGCCTGGGGCGACCGGTTCGTGGAGCGGCTGCAGGGCATGTTCGCGTTCGTGCTCCACGAGCGTGACAGCGGGCGGACCCTGCTCGGGCGCGACCGGTTCGGGATCAAGCCGCTGTACCTGGCGCAGGGGCCGGGTCGGTTGCGTTTCGCCTCCTCGTTGCCGGCACTGATCGCCGGCGGGGAGGTCGACACCTCGATCGACACCGTCGCGTTGCACCACTACCTCAGCTTCCACGCGGTGGTCCCGGCCCCGCACACCATCGTCAACGGGGTCCGCAAGCTGCCACCGGCGACGATCCGCGCCATCGAGGCCGACGGGCGGGTCAGCGAGACCGAGTTCTGGCAGCCCGACTTCACCCGCGACCCCGACAAGGCCGACTGGTCGGAGCGTGACTGGGAGGACGCCGTCCTCGCCGCGATGCGCGCGGCGGTCGACTGGCGCACCGTGGCCGACGTGCCGGTCGGCGTGCTGCTCTCCGGGGGGCTCGACTCCTCCATGGTCGTCGGGCTGCTCGCCGAGGCCGGCCAGACCGGGATCAACACCTTCTCGATCGGTTTCGAGGCGGTCGGTGGTGAAGAGGGTGACGAGTTCAAGTACTCGGACGTCATCGCCCGCGAGTTCGACACCGACCACCACAAGATCCGGATCGGCACCGACCGGATGCTGCCGGCGCTCGGCGACGCGGTTCGCGCGATGAGCGAGCCGATGGTCAGCCACGACGCGGTGGCCTTCTTCCTGCTCAGCCAGGAGGTCGCCAAGCACGTCAAGGTGGTCCAGTCGGGCCAGGGCGCCGACGAGGTCTTCGCCGGGTACCACTGGTACCCGCCGATGCAGGCCGTGACCGACGACCTCGGCCCGGACGCCCCACGCGAGGAACTGGTGCGTCAGGCGGTCGACCGCTACCACGCCGCGTTCTTCGATCGACCGCACGCGGAGATGGCGCAACTGCTCCGCCCCGACCACCGCGTCGACGAGGACGTCTCCCGGGCGTTCGTGGCGCGCCACTTCCTGCGTGAGGGCGCCCAGACCGCCACCGACATGGCCCTGCGGCTGGACTCGCAGATCATGCTGGTCGACGATCCGGTCAAGCGCGTCGACAACATGACGATGGCCGCGGGCCTCGAGGCGCGGGTGCCGTTCCTCGACCACGAGGTGCTGGAGATCGCCGCGCAGGTCCCACCGGAGCTCAAACTCGCCCAGGAGGGCAAGGGCGTGCTCAAGGAGGCCGCGCGTCGCGTGATCCCCTCGGCGGTGATCGACCGGCCCAAGGGCTACTTCCCGGTCCCGGCGCTCAAGTACCTGCAGGGCCCCTACCTCGAACTGGTCCGTGACGCCCTGCACGCCCCCGAGGCGCGCCAGCGCGGGCTCTTCGAGGACGCCTACGTGGACCGGCTGCTCGCCGACCCGAACGAGGAGCTGACCGCGCTGCGCGGCAACAAGCTGTGGCAGCTCGGCCTGCTCGAGATGTGGCTGCAGACCCACGACATCGCTCCGGCCTGAGCCGGGCGCTGCGCGTCGACCGCTCCCGCACGTTCCCCCCCCGCGAGGAGGCCGCTCCATGGAGCAGCGCCCCGACCGCGATCGACGGACCTCGCGTGCGCATGCGCGCTCCGCCGGGCGCGGCAACTACTCCCGGCAGCTGTCCACGCGGTCCTGGGACGACCAGCCCGCCCACCTGACCGAGGGGCTGACGCCGGACGTCGCGTTGGAGTGCGGCTGGGGGCGGCTGATCTTCGGTCAGACCTTCGCCGACCACGAGCGCCTCCAGGCCGAGGTGGCCAAGGAGGAGCCCGGACGACGCGACGTGTGCCTGTACGTGCGTGAGCCCCACGTGCTGGTCAGCCGGGCGCCGCAGGAGCTGTTCATCGACCCGTCGCACACCTACCGGTTGTGGCTGCACAACCTGCGCAGCGACCAGGACCCGGTCCGCGGGCTGACGGTGCGCAAGATGGCCCGGGAGGCGGACGCGGACGCGGTCAACCGGATCTACACCGCCGCCGGGATGGTCACCGCACCCACCGAGGTGCTGTGGCGCAACCAACTCACCCGCACCTTCACCTACCTGGTCGCGGAGGACGCCGACACCGGCGAGGTGATCGGGACGGTCACCGGGGTCGACCACGTCGAGGCGTTCGGCGATCCGGAGCAGGGCACGAGCCTGTGGTGCCTGGCGGTCGATCCGCAGACCACCCGCCCCGGGGTCGGCCGTGCCCTGGTCCGCACGCTCGCGGAGCGCTACCAGGGCCGCAAACGCGGCTACCTCGACCTGTCGGTGGTGCACGACAACGCGCCCGCCATCGCGCTGTACGAGAAGATGGGCTTCCAGCGGGTGCCGGTGTTCGCCGTCAAGCGCAAGAACCCGATCAACGAACGCCTCTTCGCGGCCCAACCGGTCGAGCACCTCGACGACCTCAACCCCTACGCACGGCTGGTCGCCGACGAGGCGCTGCGTCGCGGGGTCACCGTCCACATCGTCGATGCGGAGTCCGGGCTGCTGCGGCTGTCGCACGGGGGCCGGACCCTGCAGACCCGCGAGTCGCTGTCCGAGCTCACCACCGCGGTGGCGCTCGCCAAGTGCGACGACAAGCGGCTGACCCGACGACTGTTGGACGATGCGGGGCTGCGCGTACCGCGTGGGAGGGTCGCGTCCCACGATGCGGACGACGTCGCGTTCCTGCACGAGGTCGGCGAGGTCGTGGTCAAGCCGGCGCGCGGCGAGCAGGGGCAGGGCATCACCGTGGGGGTCACCGACGAGGACGCGCTGCTCGACGCCGTGGCGCTCGCCGAGCGGTACTGCCCGGACGTGCTGCTCGAGGAGTTCGTGCGAGGTGACGATCTGCGGGTCGTGGTGATCGACCACAAGGTCATCGCGGCGGCCGTTCGGCTGCCCGCGATGGTGGTCGGGACCGGGGAGCACACGATCAGCGAGCTGATCGCGGCCACCTCCCGGCGTCGCGCCGCCGCGACCGGTGGGGAGGCGACGATCCCGATGGACGAGCTGACCACGCGCTGCGTCGAGGCAGCCGGCTACGAGATGGACGAGGTCCTCGCGCCCGGGGTGGAGCTGTTCGTGCGGCGGACCGCGAACCTGCACACCGGCGGGACCATCCAGGACGTCACCAGCGTGCTGCACCCCGACCTCGCCGCCGCGTCGGTGCGCGCCAGCGAGGTGCTCGACATCCCGGTGGTGGGTCTCGATCTGCTGGTGCCCGACGTCGAGGCACCCGACCACGTGTTCATCGAGGCCAACGAGCGGCCCGGACTCGCCAACCACGAGCCGCAGCCCACGGCGGAGCGGTTCGTGGACCTGCTGTTCCCCTCCACCCGGGCGCTCCCGCGCGGCTGGAAGCCGGGTGCGGTCGGCGCGGATCACCGCAGCGGTTGAGCAGTCCCGTGCGTATCCTCCGTTCCCACAGGCATCGGCCGGAGAGAGCTCGATGATCGAAGTGTTGGCTGCCGTCCTCGTGTTCGTCACCGTCGGGCTGCTCTGGGGCATCAAGCAGACGCTCGAGAGCATCCAGGACGACCTGCAGGAGCTGCGTACCGAGCTCCGGCAGGGCAGCGGCACCGGGGACCGCGACGACGCAGAGCGACCCGGTTAGCTGGTCCGTGCACTGACCGCGTCAGGCGCTGGCGCCGGCGTAGTTGCGGATCCCGAGCCGCCAGAACCACCGGGTGAAGGCCACGAGCCCGACGGCGAACAGCGCAGCACCGCCCAGCGCCAGCAGCCCCGCCCGGCCGGTGAGGATCTCCGAGGGCAAGGTGACCGCGAAGGCGAGCGGGACCAGGACCGTGAAGATCGTGCGCAGCCACCCGGGGAAGAGCCCGGTGGGCCACCGGCCCGCCTGGTAGAGCCCGTTGAACAGCTCCGCGACGTGTTCCATCCGGATGACCCAGAACGCGCCCGTGGTGATGATCAGCCACAGGCAGTAGATCATCACCGCACCGAGCGCCAACGCGACCGGGAAGATCAGCGCCCCGGCGAGGGGCACCGACACGTCGCTCTGCAGCGCGGCGACGACGACCACGCCGAGCCCGACCACGACGTCGACCAGCGGCCACACCGTGATGCGGCGGAGACTCACCAGCAGCTGGGCGTCGATCGGCTTGGTGAGCGCGAAGTCGAGCTTGCCCTCCTGGATGTCCTCCATCAGCAGCTGCATCGAGGGTTGGATGACGGCGCGGATGACCCCTCCCAGCGCCGTGTGCACGCCGACGACCACCATCAGTTCCCACGGTGCCCAGCCGCCCAGCGTCGGGGTGTAGAGGAACACCAGCGCCACGACGGCGACGGCCGTCGCCAGCGCGACCAGCGACTCGAACAGCTGCAGGAAGAAGTTCACCCGGTACTGCAGCTCGTTCAGCGCACTGACGCCGAACAGCGTGCGCACGACGTCGCGCCGTCGGACCCGATCGGGGCGGGCGAGGCCGTGCGGTGAGCCCGGCGGGGGTGCGGTGGTGTCGGGGTGGGCGGCCATCAGTTCCCCACCGCGCTGTAGCGCCGGATCGCGCGCTTCCACACCACCATCGCCAGGATCCAGCCGAACGTGATCCACACCACCTGCGCCACCAACCCGCGGAGCAGCTGCGCGCCGCTCAGGTCACTGACGAGCGCCTCGATCGGGAACCCGAACGTGGAGCGAAACGGCAGGAGGTCCACCCACCGCAGCACCCAGTCGGGCATGAGGTCGAGCGGCACGAGCCGCCCGGACAGCAACAGCTCGGCGGTGAAGTACAGCTGGAACAGCGCGGCCACCCGCGTGGTCCACAGGGTCACCATGCCGAGCACGAATAGCAGCAGCGTCCGGATCACGTACGCGCCCCAGATCGCGACGAGGAAGGTCGTCGCCTGGGCGAGGTTCACCGTCAGCTCCGGCGGGAAGAGCAGCGCGAGCACGACCGCGATCGGGACCCAGAGCAGGACCGCGATCACCTTCCAGCCCGCGAAGTAGGCCAGGTCGTAGTGCAGCGGGTGGATCGGACGCAGCAGCATCCCCGACAGTTGTCCCTCGCGGATGCGGAACTCCCAGCCGTAGGGGGTGAACACGATGTTCATGTTCCGCACCAGCATCCACACGATGTAGTACGCGGCGAAGCCGCCGGGCGTGTAGCCACCGACGGAGCCGCCGCTGGCCTCGGCCACCACCGACCACACCACGAGGTAGACGACCGGTTCGACCACCATGCCGATCATGAACATGGTGTTGGCGGTGCGGTACTGGAACTGCTCCTGCACCGCGGTGCGCGACACGGTCGCGTAGAAGTCCGCCATCTGGCGGATCCGCCCCACCCGTGGCAGGGGCGGAGGACCGGCGGGCGGCGCCACCGAGGTGGTCGCGCTCATCCGTGGTGCCCGTCATCCGGGAGGGCGCTGCGAGAGCCGTCGGGGGTCGCGAAGACGCGCTCGATGACATCGTCGATGGGGGGATCCTCGATGGTGAGGTCGGTGGGTTGGACCTCGGCCAGCAGGCGCGAGGCCACCGCGGACGCCTCCGCCCGTGCGACTCGCAGGCGCACCCGCGCTCCGTCGACCGACAGGACCTCGCCGTAGCCCGACAGGTCACGACCCGGGTCCGCCAACGTGACCCCGATGGTCTTGGCGGTCTCGAACCGTTCCGCGAGTTCGTGCAGGGGCCCGTCGTAGAGCAGCCTGCCGTGGTGGATCACGATCACCCGCCGACACAGGGCGGTGACGTCCGCCATGTAGTGACTGGTCAGCATCACCGTGGCGCCGTAGCGCGCGTTGTAGGCCGCCAGGAACGTCCGGATCCGCTTCTGCATCGTGACGTCGAGCCCGATGGTGGGCTCGTCGAGGAACAGCACCTGCGGCCGGTGCAGCAGCGAACCCGCGATCTCCGCCTTCATCCGCTCGCCGAGCGAGAGGTTGCGGACCGGCTTGGTGACGAGGTGGCCGATCTCGAGCAACTCGACCAGCTCGTCGCGCATCCGTTCGAAGTCCGGCCGGGCGATGCCGAAGATCGCCCGGTTCATCTCGAAGGAGTCGACGACGGGCAGATCCCACTGCAGTTGGTTGCGGTTGCCCATGACCAACGTGATCCGCCCGAGGAACTCGCGGTCGCGTCGGGATGGTTCGTGCCCGAGGACGCGTGCCCGACCGGCCGAGGGGTGCAGCAGGCCCGTGAGCATCTTCAGCGTCGTGGTCTTGCCCGCGCCGTTCGGGCCGAGGAAGCCGACCACCTCGCCAGGCTCGATGGCGAACGACAGCTCGGTGACCGCCTGCACCTCACGGTGTTCGCGGCGCACCAGGCTCCTGGCCGCCGCCCGCAGCCCGGCCTCGCGCACCGGCACCTTGTAGGTCCTGCCCAACTGTGCGACGTCGACGTCGATGCGGTGCCCCCGGGTGATCGGTCCGGCCATGTCTAGCGCGGTTCATGTGATCGGGCCACTCGCCGCTCCCCCCGTCCCTGCAGCCCCGGCGTGGGCTAGGTTGGAGGAGCACCTCATCCGTCCAGACCTCGCGCGGGCCTCCATCCGTCTCCCGTCAGCGTTGGGCTCCTCGTGGTCGACGACGTGAAGCTGTCCTCGGTGTTGAGCGAGTTCGCGCGCACCCTGGCGACCGACTTCCCGATCCAGCAGATCCTCGATCACCTGGTCGGGCAGGTCGTGAGCATCCTGCCGATCACCTCCGCCGGGGTGACCCTGATCGGCGAGCGTCGCGAGCCTCGCTTCGTCGCCGCGTCCGATGCGCGGGCGATGCGCTACGAGCGTCTCCAGACGAACATCGGGGAGGGGCCATGCGTGCTGGCGTTCGACTCCGGGGCGCCGGTGGGGATGGACGACGTGGCGTGCGACACGCGGTTCCCGGCCTTCACCGCGGCGGCGATCGAGGCTGGTCTCGGCGCGGTCTTCACCTTCCCACTGCACCAGGGCGAACATCGCCTCGGTGCGCTGGACCTGTACCGCGAGACGCCCGGGGGCCTCGATGCCCACACCATGGAGACCGCGCAGACGCTGGCCGACGTCGCGGCCGCCTACCTGATCAACGCCCAGGCTCGTGAGGACGCGCAATCGGCATCCGACCAGCACCGTCAGCGCGCGTTGCACGACGCGCTGACCGGGCTGCCCCACCGCCTGCTGGACCAGGATGGTCTCCACCCCCCCCCCGCGGGGGGCGCCGCCCGGCGCCCCCGGGGCTGCCCAACCGCGTGCTGCTCCAGGATCGTCTCCAGCACGCTGGGCTGCGCAACGTCAGGACCCACGAGAGCGTGGGGGTGTTGTTCATCGATCTCGACGACTTCAAGCACGTCAACGACACGCACGGGCACCACGTCGGAGATGAGTTGTTGGTCGCCGTGGCGCATCGTCTCTCCGCGCTGGTGCGACCCGACGACACCCTCGCGCGGGTGTCAGGCGACGAGTTCGTCTTCCTGTGCGAGCGACTGTCCGATCGGACCGACGCGGAGCGCCTCGTCGAACGGATCGAGGCGGCGTTCGAGCTGCCGTTCGAGCTCTCCGGGGTGCAGTTGACGCTCTCCGCGAGCGTCGGGCTCGCGATCGCGGATCCCGGTGAGGAGATCACCGACGGCCTGCTGGTGGAGGCCGACACGGCGATGTACCGGGCGAAGCGGCGCAGTGGCAGGGACACCCGACTGCTCGGTCGGTTCGACGCGCTCGACCTGGCCGCCGGCAGCCTCGGCTGCCAGCTGCGCACCGCCCTGGACGCCGATGAGCTCGACGTCGCCTACCAGCCGATGGTGCGCACCTCGGACGGGTCGATCACGGGGGTCGAGGCCCTGGTGCGTTGGACCCATGCGACCCGGGGCGCCGTGTCTCCCGCGGTGATCGTGGCGGTGGCGGAACAGACCGAACTGATCAACGAGGTCGGTGCCTGGGTCCTCGAGCGGAGCTGTGAGGACCACCAGCGTTGGCTGGCCGGTCGTGAAGGCCTGAGTCTCGACCTCGCCGTCAACGTCTCCGTGCGCCAGTTGCGGGTCCCCGACTTCGTGGGGATGGTCACGATGGTGCTCGCGGCCACGGGAACGCGCCCCGAGGCGCTCATCCTGGAGGTCACGGAGAGCATCCTGATGGACGACGCCGACCGTGCGCATCTGGTCCTCGAGGAGTTGCGCGAGCTCGGGGTCCGCATCGCCCTGGACGACTTCGGGACCGGGTTCTCCTCGCTCAGTTACCTGCAACAGGTCCCCGCCGACATCATCAAGATCGACCGGAGCTTCGTCGCGGGCATCGACGTCACGCCGAACGCGAGCGCCATCCTGGCCGCGGTCACGGACCTGGCCCACGTGCTGTCGCTGCCGGTCACCGCCGAGGGTGTCGAGACCCGCAGCGAGCGCGACGAGGTCCGCACGATCGGGTACGAGTACGCCCAGGGCTTCTTCTACGCCCACCCGATGTCGGCGGCAGCGATCGAGCAGCTGTTGCGCCGCACCGGTCGAGATGCCGGACACCTGCCGTCGGCCGACGGGGGGCCATCCGAGCTCGCTGGGCCGAAGGCGCCGGCAGCCCCAACGCGCTGACCGGGCTGCGCAGGGATGCTCAGTCCGCCACCTGGCCCGCGGCCCGCAGTCCCGAGCGGTACGCGCCGTGCACGGTCGAGGGGTGCGCCCGGTCGGTGTGCTCGCCGGCGAAGAACAACCGGTCGCCCACCGGTGCGGCGAGGTGGTCCCGCTCGCGCGGGTGGCACCTGGCGGGCAGCGAGGAGTAGGAGCCGAGGCTGAAGGGGTCCCGTCCCCAGTTGGTCCGCAGCCAGCCGGTGGGTCTACCGACCCGGCCGGGGTAGGCGTGCTCGAGCGTGGCGAGCGCCGAGGCGACGACCTGCGCGTCGGTGCGTGCGGCGAACCGGCCCGCGACGCTGCCGGCGTTGTAGCCGACCAGGATCGGTTCGCCCGTCAGTCCGTGCAGATCGAACCACTCGCTCCACGCGCCGACACGCGGGGAGACGACCCCCAACAGGTGGGCCTCGGGGTCCCAGAACCGTCGGTCGAAGCGCAGCGCCAGCTTGTCGAGGACCCCGAACCCGACCCGCTCGATGGCTCGCTGCGTGCGGCTGGGCAGCGCTGGGTCGAAGCGGATCGCGCCGGCCTTCAGCACCCCGAGCGGCACCGTGACCACGACCCGCTCGGCGTGCAGGACGCCGTGGGCGGTGCGCAGCTCGACCCCGTCGGGCCCCACGCGGACCTCCTGCACCGCCTGACCGGTCCGGATGTCGAGCCCGGCGGCGAGGTGGGTCACGATCGTGTGGTAGCCGTCGTGGAAGGACACGTCGTCGCCGGCGTAGGAGTCGGCGGCGTCGAACCAGCGCAGCGACAGCGCGGACACGTCGGCGGCGTACTCGTGCTCGATCCGGGTGTTGCAGACGTAGCGGACCTGCAGGTCGCGTTCCTGTCTGTGGGGCGAGGCCGGGGCGGACCTCCCCGCGCGCCGCGAACCGGCCAGCAGCGCGGAACGCTCCAGCGCCTCGCCGAGCGAGCGATCGCCGAGCCGTGCGCGGCGCCAGCGGGTGATGGCGGCGTCGAGCTGCGCAGCGATCTCGTCGAAGGCATCCGCCTCGTTGCCGCGGTAGCGGTGGCCGTCCGGGGCATGGCGGACGATGCGGTCGTAGTGGGTCACGCGCCGGGTGGCGCCGGCGCGGTCCGCGAGCGCGTGCAGCGGGTTGCCGTCCTGCTGGTGGATCCAGACCGCACCGAGGTCCACCGCGGGGCCGAGCGCGGACTCGGTCCAGGTTCGACCACCGATCCGGTCCCGGGCCTCGACCACCACGACCTCGCGGCCCTGCTCGGCCAGCGTCCGCGCGGCGGTCAACCCGGCGACGCCGGCACCGATGATCACCGTGTCGAGGCGCCCGGTCCGCGACGCAGCGCGGGACCGATCGACGTCGGGTCGGGGTGCCGTCAACGCGGCACCTCAGCCCAGCAGCGCGTTGGGGATCGCCAGCGCGGCGAGGTAGGTGGCCACCAGCAGCACCACGACCAGCACCGCGCCGCGCGTGATCCCTCGACGCAGTTGCTCACGCGGGACCAGCAGCAGCTTGGCGGCGACGTAACCGGCCGCCAATCCACCGAGGTGGCCGCCGACCGAGATGCCGGGCAGGAACGTGATCAGCAGGTTCAGCGCGACCAGCCCGCCGATGCTGGTGCGCCACGGGTTCATCCCGCGCTCGCGCAGGACCACCATGGCGGCGCCCATCAGGGCGAACACCGCGCCGGATGCTCCGATGGTCACCTGGAAGGGGCTGCCTCCGATGATGCCGGCTGCCAGCCCCGTCGGGTCGAGGTTGAGCGCCACCGCCAAGGCCGACAGTGCGACCACACCCAGCGCCCCACCCACGAGCCCGGCGGCGTAGAGCAGCGCGAAGCGCGTGCGACCGAGCAGCGGCTCCAGCAGGTGCCCCAGCTGCCACAGCAGCAACCCGTTGAACCCCACGTGCATCAGGTTGGCGTGCAGGAAGCCCGAGGTCACGATCAGCCAGGGTTCCCCGATCGCGCGCGCCAGGGGCGGCGCGGCGTAGAAGCCCGCCAGTACCTCGAACAGCGCGACCCCGTCCGCGGTGATCAGGGCCGGACGCAGCCCGAAGGTCTGGATGAGGTCGATCGGGCTGGCGAAGCCGATCACGAACAGCCCGCCGATGACCATCACCAGCGCCCGGGTCAGCGGCGCGTGTTCGATCACGTCGACCATGCGGCGCACGGGTTGGCCGCCCTCGGCGCACTGGGGGCACTGGTAGCCGACGGGGGCCTCGATGGCGTCGTCGCTGCAGATCGGACGCTCGCACCGGGAGCACCGCAACAGCGCGTCGCGCTTGGGGTGCAGGTAGCAGGCGAGCGCGCCGGACTCCGTGCGTGCCTCGGGTTCGTCCACGGCGTCTCGTCGATCGTGGGGGAGCGGTCGCACGGTACCGGGCGGGGCCCGCACGGACCGCGCGCCGCACGGCGCATCGTCCGGTCCCCACTCGCCGACAGCCGCCGGTCCGTACCTTCGGTCGCGGCACCCCACTCCGTCGCCCGGGAGCGAGCATGACGCACGGCACCGGTTCCACCCCGCCAGAGCTGCCCACGCTCGGTGCCCTGCGCGCCGCCGGGATCGAGCCGCGCTCGGTCAAGGAGGAGGTGCGCGCGAACCTCGTGGCACGGCTACGTCGAGGTGACCCGTTGACCACCGGGGTGGTGGGCTACGACGACACCGTCCTGCCGCAGCTCGAGCGTGCCATCCTCGCGGGACAGGACCTGATCCTGCTCGGCGAGCGTGGGCAGGCCAAGACGCGCCTGGTCCGGCGCCTGGTCGAGCTGCTCGATCCGTGGGTACCGATCGTGGCCGGCTGTGAGATCAACTGCTCGCCGTGGGTGCCGACGTGCGCGTCCTGCCGGCGCGCCGCCGACGAGCACGGCGAGGACCTGCCGATCGCGTGGATCGACCGGGACCGACGTTTCGCGGAGAAGCTCGCCACCCCGGACGCCGCCGTGGCCGACCTGATCGGCGACGTCGACCCCATCAAGGTCGCGGAGGGACGCACGCTCGGCGACGAGGAGACGATCCACTGGGGCCTGGTCCCGCGTCACCACCGTGGCATCGTCGCGATCAACGAGCTGCCCGACCTGCCCGAGCGCATCCAGGTCGCGTTGCTCAACGTGCTCGAGGAGCGCGACGTGCAGATCCGCGGCTACTCGCTGCGGCTCCCGCTCGACGTGCTGCTCGTCGCCACTGCGAACCCCGACGACTACACCAACCGGGGTCGGATCATCTCCCCGCTCAAGGACCGCTTCGGCGCCCAGGTGCGCACCCACTACCCGCACACCATCGACGACGAGGTGGCGATCGTCACCGCGGAGGCGACCCCGCCACCGACCGACGTGCGGGTGCACGTCCCGCGCTACCTCGACGAGGTGCTCGCGGAACTCGTCCACCTGCTGCGTGAGAGCCCCGACGTCAACCAACGCTCCGGGGTGTCGGTGCGCTTCACCATCGGGGCGCACGAGACCCTGGTCGCCGCCGCGGTCCGGCGTGCGGCCCGCACGGGGGCGGACACCGCGGTGCCCCGCGTCATCGACCTGCGCGCCGTGCTACCCGCGGCGCTCGGACGGATCGAGTTCGACCTGCTCGAGGACGGCCAGGAGCTCGAGATCGTCGAGCACGCCCTGGCCCGGGCCGTACTGACGGTGTGGCGCCGCCACCTCGGCGGGGAGTCCTTCGACGAGCTGATCGAACGGTTCGAGCAGGGCGGGCTGACCGTGGACACCGGTGACCTGCTCGCCGGACGGGACCTGCTCGCGGCGTTCGACGGGCCGATCACCGGGCTCGCCCGGTGGCTGCAGCGTCTCGGGGAGCACGAACGCCAGGAGGACCCGGAGGTCGCGGCCTCCGCGGTGGAGTTCGTGCTGGAGGGGCTGCACCTCGGCCGCCGCCTCAACCGTGACGAGCTGGACGCGTTCGCCGTGCGTTACGGAGCCTGAGGTGTCCCGGGCGCGCTACGGCCGGTGGGACGGACGCCAGGATCCACTCGGTGAGCGCCCGGACATCGGCGCGGTCCTCGACCAGCTGAGCGACGACCTGCTGATGGGCGCCGGTGGTCGGGACGCGCTCGACGCGCTGCGTCGGCGCGGGCTGCCCGGCGGTCGGGGACTGGACGCGTTGCGGCGGGCGGTCGCCGAGCGGCGGGCGCAGCTGCGTTCGGAGCTGGATGCTGACGGTCCGCTGGTGGAGCTCGCGGAGGAGCTCGACGAGGTCATCGCGATGGAACGCGAGGCGCTGGCCCAGCGCGACGACGACGAGGCGAGGTTCGCCGAGCTCGACCTCGACACGCTGCCGCGCGATCCGGCCGGACGGTTCCGTGGCCTGGGCCAGCACGACTTCGCGTCGCCCGATGCGGCGGCCGCCTTCGAGGCGATCGCCGACCGGCTGCGCAAGGACCTGCTCGACGCCCACCTGAAGGCCATGACCGGCGCCCTGGAATCGGTCACCCCGGAGGACCTGCAACGCATCGCCGCGATGATCGCGGAGTTGAACCAGCTGCTGGCCGCCCGCGCGGACAACCTCGGCATCCCGCCGGCGGACGAGCCAGCCAACTTCGCCGCGTTCCTCGGACGCCACGGTGATCTGGTCCCGACCGTGACCGGCGAGGACGGGCAGCCACGCCCACCCGCGACGCTGGACGAGTTGCTCGCGGAGATGGCCCGTCGCGCCCAGGCGGCGCAGCAGTTCCTCGATTCGCTCCCGCCGGACCAGCGCGCGCAGCTGCAGGACCTGGCCCGGCAGGTGTTCGACGACGTCGATCTGGCGTTCCAGCTCGACCAGCTCGGACGCACCCTGCCGGCGGCGTTCCCGGACGGGCTGCCGGGCGCGCCTGGCCGGGGGAGGGGGACCGGCCAGGGACAGGGCGAGGGCGGCGAGCCGGACGTGCCGTCGCCCGGCGGACCGGGCGGTCCGATGAGTCGGATGGTGGACGCCTGGGAGCGGCTCGGTGAGCTCGACGACCTCGAGTCGCAGCTGCGTGCCCGCTACGAGGGCGCGACGCTCGACGACGTCGACGAGGACGCGCTGCGCCGCGCGCTCGGCGACGACGCGGTGCGTGACCTGCAGGAGCTGAAGACCATCGAGCGCGAGCTGGAGCGCTCCGGTGCGATGCGCGTCCGGGGCGGCGAGCTCGAGCTGACACCCCGCGGCGCCCGGTTGCTCGGGGAGAAGGCGCTGGCGCGGCTGCTGGCTCGCGTCCGTCGCACACCCGCGACGCGCCAGCAGGGTGCGGACCCGGAACCGACCGGGCAGACCCGCCCGTGGCGCTTCGGGGATCGCGAGCCGTTGGCGACCGGCGCCAGCGTGCGCAACGCTGTCATGCGTCGGGCGGCGCAGGGGATCCGGCCGAGCGACGGGCCTCGCGGGGTGCGGCTGCACCCGGACGACCTGGAGATCGTCGAGCAGGAGGTCCGGCCCCGGACGGCCACCGCGCTGCTGCTCGACCTGTCGTTCTCCATGCCGCTGCAGGGGCACTTCATCCCGGCCAAGCGCATGGCGCTGGCGCTGCACGCCCTGATCGAGGGCTCGCACCGCCAGGATTCGCTGCACCTGATCGGCTTCAGCGACTACGCGCGGCGGATGCAGCCCGCAGATCTGGCCGCCGTCGGGTTCGAGCGGGTCTACGGCACCAACATGCACCACGCGTTCCTGCTGGCCCGGCGGGTGCTCGGCGACGACCCGCGACCGGTCAAGCGCGTGATCATGGTGACCGACGGGGAGCCGACCGCGCACCTGATCGGCGGGCGCAGCGTGTTCAACTGGCCGCCGATCCCGGAGACCCTGGAGGCCACGCTGCGCGAGGGGATGCGCCTCGCACGCAGCGGCATCGAACTCGACATCTTCCTGCTCGAGGACGCCCCCGGGCTGGTCGCCTTCGCCGAGCGTCTCGCGGCGATGACCGGCGGGACCGTCACGCAGATGAGCGCCGAGGAGGTCGGGCGCACCGTCATCCGCGACTACGACCGGTCCGGCTGACCCGGCACGAACGAGCCGTCAGGACCCCCGGGATGGATCCCGTGGAACGCGCAGGCGTTGCGCATCGGCCGGTCACGGCTCCCCGGACGTGCATCCTCTGCTGGATCTCCCGGGCTCGCTCCGGGGCAGATGTCATGCGATAGCGCTGGAGGGTGACGATGACCGATGTGTTGATCCGGGGAGTGCCGGAGGAGGTCGTGTCCGCGATCGAGGCCAAGGCTGCGCGCTTGGGCCTGTCGCGGACCGAGTACCTGCGGCGTCAGATCGCTCGCGTCGCTTCCACCGCGGATGAACCGGTCACGGTCGATCATCTGCGGCGCTTCGGGGAGGTCTTCGCCGATCTCGGTGACGTCGAGGTGATGCGTCAGGCGTGGGAGTGAGCGACTGGCTCATCGACAAGTCCGCGCTCGTACGCCTGGGGGCCACGCCTGACGGCGCGGTCTGGGCGGACCGGGTCGGGCGTGGGTTGGTGCGCATCAGCACGGTGACGCGCCTGGAGGTCGGTTCCAGTGCGCGAACCGGAGATGAGCTGCGAGCCGGGTTGCGCCAACCGCCGCTGGCATCGATGCCAGTCGAGTACCTCACTCCGGCGATCGAGGACCGCGCGGTCGAGGTCCAGACGCTGCTCGCCGACCGCGGGCAGCACCGGGCTCCAGCCGTCCCGGACCTGCTGATCGCCGCGACGGCCGAGCTGGCCGGTCTCGTCATCCTCCACCTCGACGAGGACCTCGAGTCGATCGCCGAGGTGACGTCGCAGCCCCTGGAACGCCTTGCTTCCTGGCCGCGCTCGAACGGGCGTTAGTTGCTAATCGCTGAAACTGCGGCTGGGGACGCATCGGTCGGGTAGCGGTTCAGCTTCGGGGCTCGATGGAGGAGACCGACCAGACCCTGTCGGGGGTCTCGCACCGCTCGGGCCAGTCCTGGGTGCGATGCGGGGTTTCTCCGCCGCCAAGAGCGACCCGGTCACCGATCGACGCGACGACCGCGCCTTCGGGATCCAGAATGTCCTGCGTCGAGGTGTCCAACGAGTAGTCGGCTGGCCAGAACAGCCCCACCTCCGGCTCAAACGGCTCGTCGCGCACCGGCGGGTCGATGAGCCACACGCAGTCGTCGTCATCGGCCTCGAGCACACCGCTGGTCATCCCGTCCGGGCTGTCGTCCCCGGGGCGAGCGTCACCTGGCAGTTCAACGTCGCCGTCGGCTGTCGAGGGCTCGGCGGTTGGCTCTGGCGTCGGCTCGGTGACCGGTGGCGTGCCGCACCCCGAGATCCCCAGAGCGATGACCGCTACAGCCACCGCGAGGGTCCGAGGCATAAACTTCGTCAAGGCGAATCCAGTCCGTTGCTAGCCCGTTGGACGTCATCCCCTGCGTCAGGGTTCCATACAGGACGGCTGGCGGCACCCCCGTACTGGGAACGCGTGTGGCCAGCTGCTGGGACGAGCCCTGAGCATGCACGGAGCTGCTGCTGTCGCTAGATCCAACAGGCGTTGTGGAGCGGCTCGGTCGACGCGAGGGTCGTTGACGGGTCCGGCCGGTGATGCCTGCGAAGCCGCAGGTGCAGCTAGGTCCCGAGGCATCTCTGGGCCTTGCGCGGAACCGCCTGCCCGTCCGTGCCCAGGTCGGCCCATCGAGCTCTCTGGATGCCTGCGGACGGAGGCGCTACTGCGCTTCTGCTGCGCTGGAGCTCACCCGATGCGAGGCTGGGTCGGGGTCAGTGGCCGTCGGTGACACGCTGCGCGGCGCAGCCCACAGCGCTCGTAGACCGGCAGCAAGCGCAAAGGCAACCGAGGCCGCACCGACCACCCAGGAGATTCGGCTCGCCCACATCTGGGACAAGAGCGCGTTGCCCATGTCCTGGCCCCAAAAGCCGTCCGACAGGTACGACGGCAGACTGGCGATGACCAGGCCCGCAATACCCAAGACGAGGAAGCTGAACGCGACGACGTACGCGGGATGCCGTCGGCTCGCGACGAGCCACCCAAGGCCGGCACCACCGATGACGGCCACCATGAGCACGACGTTGGCACTGACTTCCAACATCCTCGACCCTTCTGGTGAAACTGAACCTTCAGGGTGGCAGAACTCGCTCTTGGGGGAGCAGAATCGTGTGTACGAACGGCCCAGAGTGCCGGAACGACGACAGCGACTTCGCTTCCAGGCTCCAGTTCCTGCGTCTTCACCCTCTCCTGACGGTTCCGTTCCCAGTCAGACGACAGCCCAATCCGATCGGTTCCCACTCCCCAACGCCAGCCGCCCACCAGCGGTTCGCACCCGGGCGAGCGAGAGGCTCAGCCAGGCCCCGCAGAGAGCCACCACCGGCAAGAGGAGCACACGGGCGTTGCAACCCGGTTCGACGCTGCCGCATCGAGGCCACTTCCAGCTGCGACGATGTGCGCTTGTGCGCGTTGCCTGGTCGTTACGACAGGCACACCGTGCGTTCACCTAGTGCGCGACGCTCGCCTGTACGGACGCGGCCCGCGCCCATGACTGCCGCGCTGCTGGCGGGCGTCGTAGCTTCCCGCCGGCGCCCCATGGGGACGCTGGTGCCGGCCGGTCCGGCGAGCCGCCGTTGGCGGTGCAGGCCAACAGGAAACGACGGTGGCCGCAACGTCTCCCGCCGCTGTAGTTCCGGGCGGTCTGCTCGGCGCTCAGGCTGCGTTCATCGCTGGCACCATGCCGCGCACAGCCCGTCCCGCCACCCCAAGGCGTCCACGTCCCGGTTCGCACGACGATGGGCTCGACGCGGGGGGCCATCGATGAGCGACACGGCCCCGCGCGGCGGGTCCCGTTCGGTCGACGACGGTGAGGGCATCCGGCTGGTCGGCCGGCAGGATGCCGCGACCCATGAACTGCGTGATCTGTTCGTCCGCAACTCCGTTCCCCACCGGGAACTCGACGCCGAGAGCGAGGAGGGTCGGGCGCTGCTCGACGAGGTCGCACCGGGTGCGACCCTGCCTGTGCTGGTGACCGGCGACGGGCAGGTGCTCGTCGCACCGTCGTTGCTGCAGGTCGCGATCGCGCTCAGCGAGCCGTCCGAGCCCTCGCGTGACCGCTACGACCTCGTGGTCGTCGGTGGGGGCCCGGCTGGTCTGGCGGCTGCGGTGAATGCCGCGTCCGAGGGCCTCGCGACCCTGGTCGTGGAGCGCCGCGCGCCGGGCGGGCAGGCGGGGACCTCCACCCGGATCGAGAACTACGTGGGCTTCCCCGACGGGGTGAGCGGAGCGGAGCTGGCGAGCCGGGCGTTCAACCAGGCGGTCCGGCTCGGGTGCGACACCTTCGGTCCGGTCGAGGTCACCCGGCTCGAACCGAGCGATGTGCCCGGCTACCGGTGGCGTCTGCACCTCGACAACGGTGCGCAGGTGGTGACCTGCACGGTCGTGCTCGCCACGGGTGTCGAGTGGAACCGGCTACCGGTCGAAGGCGTCGATGACCACATCGGTCGGGGGGTCTACTACGGCTCGGCGCTCGCGGCGACCAAGTACGTGGCTGGCGGCGCGGTACACGTCGTCGGTGGCGCGAACAGCGCCGGGCAGGCGGCCGTCTTCCTCGCCGACATCGCTGCGCACGTGTCCGTGCTCGTGCGTGCCGACGATGTCGGGGCCAAGATGTCGAGCTACCTCGTCCAGCGGCTCGAGGCGCACCCGCGCGTGGACATCCGAACCGGCACGGAGGTGGTCGGGATCGTCGCCGACGACCGCCTCCGCCAGGTCGAGGTGCTGGAGCGCCACAGCGGTGAGCGACGCTGCGAGGACTCGGTCGGGCTGTTCACCTTCATCGGCGCTCGACCGCACACCGGTTGGCTCCCCGACAGCCTCGCTCGTGACACCGGCGGATCCATCCTGACCGGTCAGCAGGTCGAGAGACCGGAGACACACGCCACCTCGCTCGAGGGGGTCTTTGCGGTCGGTGACGTGCGAGCCGGATCGATCAAACGGGTCGCGTCCGCCGTCGGTGAGGGTGCCTCCGTCATCCCGCAGGTCCACCGCTGGTTGGGACAGCCCGACCGATGATGCCCACGACTCCCCACCGCCTACGCCTGAAGAGTCGAACCGGACGACTCGCGCTGGGATCACTGCGCACCAGCGAGCTCGCAGCCGCGATCATCGCTGACATCGACGAGAGCCTTTGGAGCCCCGCGCTCAACACCGACGGCGAATTGCGCGACGGCGCCGAGGTCGCCGAGGTCCCTGAGCTCGTGCCTTGGGCCCCGGGCGGAACCCGCGCGATCGTGCGTCGTGAGCGTCCCCACCCGGGTGCCAGCCTGCGGCTATGGGACTACAACGGGCTGCGCCATCAGGTCACGTTGACCAACGATCGCGACGGCGACCCGGTCGAGCTTGAACGTCACCACCGTGCCCACGCTCAGGTCGAGAACCGCATCAAGAACCTCAAAGACCGGGCCTGTCCCGGCTGCCGTTCTCCGACTACAACGCCAACCGCGCCTGGGTCGAGCTGGTTCTGCTCGCCGCTGTGCTGCTCGCCGCAGTCCAGACCCTGATCGAGGATCCGGAACTGTCCGTGGCCGAGCCCCGCAGGCTTCGCTACACGCTGCTCCACATCGCCGCCCGCGTCGTTCGCCGTTCCCGCCGCACCCACGTTCGGCTCGACCGGATCTGGCCATGGACCGATGTCCTCGTCGCCGTCCATCGACGACTCGAAGTCATGGCCGCGCCCGCCGCCTGCTGACCGCCACCGCACCGTCGGCGTCGTCGACGCCAAGCTCGGCATGCCCGAAAACAGCACCGCACCCATCGCCCAAGACGCACCCGCCGTCACCCACAAGTGATTCCGCGGAAGCACCCAACGACGACCCCGCGCCCTCAGCCACCGCGAGCTACTGAAGAATCGGGGCTAGCGCTGGCGCACCGGCGCTTCTCTCAAGCGGGCGCGGTAGGCAGCGATCTGGACACGGTTGGAGCATGTTGTCGAGCAGTAGCGTCTTCGACCGGCGGGTGATCGATCGACGTAGGTGTCCACACAGTGGTCCGCATCGCAGATGCCAAGGCGTCGATCGGTGCTGCTGGTCAGCCAGGACCACAGCCTGATCGCGCAGGCTGCGAGCAGCTCATCGGATGGCCGCGGGACGGTCCAGAGCGCTTGGGCCTGGTCGCCGTCGCCGGCTGGACCCAGTCGTGGTGCCACGGCAGTCCGCGCAAGCAGTTCGTTGAGGTGTGCGTCTGCGATGTCCGCGCCGCAGGAAAAGACCGGATGCAGGTCGTTCGCGACCGCACGTAGGAGCTCACTGGAGTGCTCGCGACCGGCCAGCGACGGCACCTCGAATGAGGGGTAGGGATCGCTCTGCTCGCCCGCGGCCAGGCGTGCTGCATCCGAGAACTCGTTGACGAGTTCCACGACATCGGCGAGGTCGAGCGGAACCACCGCATGGCCGGTCATGCCGAACTCCTCACCTGTCTCGGTTGGCGGTCGCGAACACGCTCGGTAGCGTAATGGAAATATAACTGTCTTGTCATTACCAAAGCTTTGAGCCGAGGTTACGCATGTGATCGACGTTGCCGTCCTGCCAGGGTTCACGCTTGTGGTGATCTTGATCCTGCTCACACCTGGGCCCGACATGGCCTTCATGGTCGCCTCGGGTGTCGAGGGCGGGCACCCCGGCGCGTTGCGGGCGGCGTTGGGCATCACCGCGGCCGTGAGCGTGTACGTCCTGCTGACCGCGCTTGGACTCGGGGCCGCGCTTGTGGCCGCTCCCATGCTGCTCGATTGGGTGCGCGCGCTCGGTGCGGCCTACCTCGCTTGGCTCGGAGTCGGCACCTGGCGTGAGTCCATGCGGGTCCGTCAACGTGACGAGCTGCCCAGTTCCGCCAGCGGCCGGTACTTCACACGCGGGTTCGTCGTGAACATCACCAACCCGCAGATCCTGTTGTTCTTCGCTGCCCTGTTGCCCCAGTTCGTGACCACCGGGCATGGGCCGTTCGCGCTCCAGATCTTGACTCTCGGGTTGCTCGTGCAACTCACCGGCTTCCTGCTCGATGTCGGGTTCGGGTTCGCGGCCGGAACGTTCCGTGACCGCATACTCAAGAACGAGCAGGCGCAGATCCGCCTGCTTCGCACCGCAGCGATCGCCTATCTGTGCCTGTCGATCGCCATCACGGCTGACCTCGCCTCCCCATGACGAACGAACCGCCCCGTGGCGTGACAGCACCTTCCGCGACTCGTCGCACACGCAGGCCCCGTCGACACTTCGGCTGGGCACGATCGGGCGTGCATCACGACCAGAGCAGGACGAGGCGATGTAGACACTGGCATGGCCGCCGCACGACGTGCGAGGCGGTCCTTCGCCGTAGGGCCGCCATGGGCTACGAGGGGCAGTCGGCCTCCACTGATCCTCCCACGAACATCCTGCGGTCAGGGCGTTGACACGACCCCTGGAGGCCACGCCGTTGACACGAGTCCGTGTAGTGGTCTTGGCGGAGGCCCTTCTGTCCAACCCACGCCTGAGCGATCACGCCGACACGCCTTGTCCACCATGAACCCTGTTGCAGACAGTCCCTTGCCGAGGCCCGGCGAACCGCGCTGCGAACCGCGTAGGCCCGCTTCGACACCCACGAATCGGTCAGCCGACCAACATGAGAGCAACCGCCGTATGTGCACGATGTTCGCGGGCGGCCGAGCACGACGTCCGGCCACCGTCCCAGGTGTGGCAGGACGTCCCCGTCGCCCCACGATAACGGGCGCTGGGTCGCGTCGGACCGGGCGGGTCAGGCGGCGGCGACGTCCCGACGGATCGCGGGACTCGTCTGGGAACGCAGGCCGAGGCGGTGGACCCGCGCGAATCGGCGGGCGAGGACGGCCGGGGCCCGGTCCGCGACGCCGAGCTCCACGCCGAACTGACGCTCGAGGTCCACGACCGTCGGGGCGAGGCGCGGGTCGTCGGTGGCGGCCATCTGGGCCACCTCGGTGGCGAGGGCGTCCCAGCTGGCACGGTGGGTAGGGATCGGACGTGGGTCCATGGGAGGCCTCCTGGGGCGGGTGGGTGGCGTGGGGTGCGGGCGCGGTGGCCGCTGGATGCAGCATCGGCCCCGTCGCCCCGGACCGTGGACCAAGTGGATCCGTCCGTGGATCCATCCGATCATCGATGGGTCCAGTTATGCTCGGTGGACCCGCGAACGGAGGTGGCCGGATGGACCACACGACCCTGAGCTCGGTGTTGGCCGGTTGGTCCGCGCGACCCGGTCGGCCCGCGCAGCAACTGGTGCGCGCCGTCGCGGGCGCGATCGAGGCCGGCACCCTGCCCGCCGGCACCCACCTGCCCGCGGAGCGCCGCCTCGCCGAGGCGCTCGGGGTGAGCCGGGGGACCATCGCGCGGGCGTTCGCCCAGCTGCGTGATGACGGCCTCGTGGAGACCCGTCACGGTGCGGGCACCGTCGTTCGGGCCGCGGCCCGCGACGGCGCACGCGGGGCCACCCCGATCGGGACCCTGTCGCTGGACGCGTCGGTCGCGACGCTGGGCGCCGACGTCGGCGATCGGCAGGACGACGGGATCGATCTGCGCACCGCCGCCTGGCGCGGCGACGCGAACCTGCTGGACGGCCTGCGCCGCTGGACCCCCGATGCGTTGCGCTCCATCGGGGAGGGCGACAACGGCTACTGGCCGCTGGGGTTGCCGTCGCTGCGCACCGCCATCGCGGAGCGGCTGACCGCCGGCGGGCTCGAGAGCACCCCGGATCAGATCGTGGTGACCGGCGGTGCCCAGCAGGCGCTGGACGTCGTGCTCACCACGCTCGCCTCGCCCGGGGACGAGGTCGTGGTCGCGGAGGTGACCTGGCCGGGGATCCGCGAGCTGCTCGCCATCCGGGGGATGCGCCCCGCCGCCGCGCGCCTCGATCCGACCGGTGCGGTGGACCAAGTGGAACTGCTGCGCATGCTGCGCACCGGCCGTTCCCCCGTGGGCTACCTCGTCCCGAGCTTCGACAACCCCACCGGCGTGCTGATGCCCGCACCGGTGCGGCGGCTCGTCGTCGAGGCGGCGCTCGAGGCCGGGACCGTGCTGATCGACGACGTGACCATGCACGAGCTGTGGATCGACGAGCCGCCGCCGTTGCCGCTGGCGGCGATGCTGCCCGACGCGGGCACGCGGGTGGTCACCGTCGGCTCGCTGTCGAAGATCTCCTGGGCTGGGCTGCGGCTCGGCTGGCTGCGCGCCGAGGGGCCGCTGTTGGAGCGGCTCGGTCGGGTCAAGACCGCGCTCGACTTCGGTACGTCGGTGCCCGGACAGCTCGCGGGGCTCGCGGTGATGGGGGAGCTCGACGAGTTGGTGCTGCGCTACCGCCGCGAGCTCGGTGCGCGACGCGACGCCGCGCTCGAGGCGATCGCGACCCACCTGCCCGCCTGGCGGGTGAGCCGACCCGCCGGGGGGATGGCCATGTGGGCCCACCTCGGCGGTGTCGCCTCCGATCCGTTCGTCGAGGTCGCGGCCCGCCACGGCGTCCTGCTCGTCCCGGGGCGGATCTACCACGCGCTCGGGCACGACACGGGCCACATCCGGCTGACCCTCGCGCACGACGTCGACACCACCGTGGAGGCGGTGCGCCGGCTCGCGGGGGCCTACGACGAGTACCTGGCCGTGGACCGTGGACGCCGCGTGGCGCTGGTGTGAGTGGGGCTGGTGCGAGTGGGGCCCACCGACCCGACCCGCCGTTGGACACGATCGATCGTCCGGTCGAGGCCGCCATCGAGGTCGAGCGCTCCCGCTTCCTGGCCGTGCTCACGCCGATCGACGACCTGGACGACGCCGCGGACGTGGTGGACGCCCAGCGCCGCGCCCACCCCGACGCCTCGCACCACTGCGCGGCGATGGTGACGGGGCTGTACGGCGACCGGCACCGATCGAGCGACGACGGGGAGCCGGCCGGGACCGCCGGCGCTCCGATGCTGGCCGTGCTCGTCGGGGCGGAGCTCACCGACGTCGTCGCCGTGGTCGTGCGCTGGTTCGGTGGCACGAAGCTCGGGGCGGGCGGCCTGGTCCGTGCCTACACCGACGCGACCCGGGCGGGCGTCGCTGCCGCGCGACGCGTCGGACGGATCGAGGTGGTGCGTTTCGCGCTGCACGTCCCACACCGCGACCTCGGCCGTGTCGAGCACCTGCTGCACCGCGAGGTGGCGTCCGGCGCCCTCGGCCTGCACCTCGATCCGCCGAGCCACGACGCCGCCGGGGCCCGGTTCGTGCTCAGCGTGCCGGGCGCGCGGGCCGCCGCGCTGGCCTCGTTCGTCGCCAGCCTGGACGCGTCGTTGGTGCTCGATGCGCACGGGACGGGACTGCGCCGGGTCCGGAGTCGCTGAGCAGCGCATCCACCGTCGGTCGGCGCCGCCGGGCATCCGCTGGCCCGGCTGCGGTGGACGTGCTTGGCTCCGGACCGACGAACGGGCGGCGAGCCCCTGATCCGGTGGGCGACGTGGGATGGATGGTCGCGGGGGACTGCGGGCCCGACGTGACGCCTGGCGTCGGTTCCGCCGGGACCTGCGGCCGGGGGAGCGCGCGTGGCGTGGGGCGAGCACCGGGCTGATCGTCGCCATCACCGCCGGGCTGGTTGCCGTCGGCACGATGCTGACCAGCGGACGCGGCATCGTGGCGGACGCGGCGACGGCGATCGTCCTCGGCTGGGTCGCCATCGGTCTGGCCGCGGCGCTGCTGCTCGGAGTCGTGCGGCTCCTGCGCTGGATCCCGGCCCGACCGCTCGCGGTCGGGGTGGTCGGTCTGGTGGCCGTGGGGGCCGTGTTCGTGGTCCCGGGCACCCCGGCCGGCCTGGTCATCGCGGCGGTCTTCCTCGTCTCGGGTGGGCTGGTCGGCGCGGCGATCGCGAGCCTGCGACCGCCGCGCGTCGCCGGACGCCGGCGGGTCCTGGCGTCGTGCTGCCTCGGCGTCGGCGTGCTCGGCCTGGTGGCCGTGCCGCTGTGGTTGGGCCTGCCGCGGGCTCCCGCTGACGAGAACGACCTGGATCCGACCGGGCCCCACGCCGTGCGCACCGTGACCTACGGCTCGGGGGAGCACCCCCACCGGGCGGTGTTCGGCGCGGAGGTCGACGTCGTCACGCAGGGCGTCGACGGCACCGCGTTCCTCGACAACTGGTCGGGGTGGCGCGGGAACCTGCGGACCCGCTACTGGGGGTTCGGGCCCGACCGGCTGCCCCGCAACGCCACCGTCTGGCTCCCCGAACGCGACGAGCCCTCGCCCCTGGTGCTGATGGTGCACGGCAACCACCCGATGGAGGTGGCCTCGGACGAGGGCTACGCGTGGTTGGCCGAGGACCTCGCGTCGCACGGCTACGTCGTCGCATCGGTCGACCAGACCTTCCTCAACGTGTCGGTCACGCGTGGCTTCGACCTCGGCGACGAGAACGACGCCCGCGCGTGGATGCTGCTCGAGCACCTCCGCCTCTGGGAGGGCTGGCAGCGCGAGGGGGACGGGCCCCTGTCCGGCACCGTCGACCTCGATCGCATCGCGCTGATCGGCCATTCCCGCGGCGGCGAGGCGGTCGCCCACGCGGCCCTGTTCGACCGGCTCGGCCGCTACCCCGAGGATGCGACGGTGCCGCTCGCGACCGGGTTCGGGATCGACGCGGTGATCGCGATCGCCCCGATCGACGGCCAGTACGCACCAGCGGGACGCCGCACCACGCTGGACGACGTCAGCTACCTCACCCTGCACGGCGGGCGCGACGGCGACGTCTCCTCCTTCGTCGGGCTCCGTCAGTACGAGCGGACCACCTTCAGCGGGCAGCGCTTCGCCTCGAAGGCCGCCCTCTACCTCGAGGACGCGAACCACGGGCAGTTCAACACCGTCTGGGGACGCTACGACCTGCCCGGCGTGGCCGGACGGCTGCTCGAGACGGATGCGCTGGTCCCCGGCCGGGACCAGCGCCTCGATGCACGCACCGCCATCACCGCGTTCCTCGGGGCGACCCTGCGCGACGACGTGACCGCGTTGGAGGTCCTGGCTGCCCCCGACGACCCCAGCTGGAGCGGGACCACCCGTCTGCTGACCCGTACCGCCGACAGCACCCAGACCGTGCTCGCCGACTTCCGTGAGGACGTGGACCCGACCACCGCCACCCTGCCCGGTGCCACCATCGAGGGTGCGGGCTTCACGGTCTGGCGCGAGGAGCCGGTGCCCCTGCGCTGGGGCGGCCACGACGCCAACGGCGTCGTGCTCGGGTGGGAGTCGGGGTCGGAGTCGCCGCCCACGTACACGATCCGGCTCCCCGACACGGTCGAGGCAGCGGACACCTCGACGTTGGTGCTCGACATCGCCGATGCCCGCGGGAGCGTCGTCGACATCGAGGTGACACCGGGTCCGATCGAGCTGTCGGTCGAGCTGGTCGACGTCGAGGGTGCGGTCGAACGGGCGTCGCTGGACGGCGGCGTCCCGACGGCGCCCGCGCCGCGACGGCTGCGTTCGCCCCTGCCCGACGCGGTCGGTGGCGGTGCCGAGGGCATGTCCCAGACGTTCCGGGTGGCGGTCCCCGGGACCCTCGGCGATCTGCGGGAGGTCCGGCTCGTGTTCGAACCCGGGGTCAGCGGCGCGGTCCGGGTGGAACGGATCGCGTTGGGCCGGTGACCGCGGTGGTCACTGCATCGCGCCGACCGGCTCGCCCTGCAGGTCGGTCGCGCCGGGCTCTTCCGGTCCGACCGGCTCCTGGCTGACGAGCAGGAGCAGGCCAGGCAGCACGAGCAGGCTGGAGAGCAGCGCGAGCACGATCATGATCGCGGTCAGCAGCCCGTAGTTGGCGAACAGCGGCATCGGCGCGAAGGCCAGGATCGCGAAGCCGGCCACGCTCGACACCGTCGAGCCGACCAGGGCGAGCCCGGTCCCGACCGCGGCGGCGTGCAGCGCCTCCATCCGGGAGAGCGCCGTGCGCAGTTCCTGCCGGTAGCGCATCGTGAAGTGGATCGCGTAGGCGATGCCCACCCCGACGGAGATCGCACCGATCGTGCCGGTGACGAGGTTGACGCTGAACCCGGCGACGTTCATGAACCCGTAGAGCCACGCGATGACCAGCAGGATCGGCACCAGGCTCACCACCGCGTAGCGCAGCGAACGCATCACCCCCCAGGCGATCAGCAGACACAGCAGCACCGCGATCGGGATGGAGGTCTGCAGCGAGTCGCTGACCGCATCCAGGCTGGCCTGCCGGATGATCGGACCACCGGTCAGCACGGCCTGTGAGCCCGGGTGGCGCTGCTCCAGGGTCTCCTGGAGGTCCGCGACCATCGGGTCCAGCAGGTCGCGGGTCGCCTCGACGTTCTCCTGGGCGCGGGTGCCGACCAGGCCGAGCTCGAACCGGATCGCCTCGTAGCCGTCGTCGTCGGCCGGCGCCAGCAGCTGGGACGCCTCCAGCGGCGACAGGCTCGAGGTCCCGGCCAGCACGGTGAGCGCCTCGGCGTCGATCGCGACCGAGCCGTCGCTGCTGCGTGCCAGCAGGTCGGTGTCGAGCGCGGCCACCTCGGCGACGAAGTCGGTGACGGCGGCGACCGCCGCCGGATCGTCGAGGTCGGTGGAGATGTAGACGTCGGCAGGCTCCCCGCCCTGGTCCCCGATGTGTTCCTCGACCTTCTCGATGCCGACCACGAACCCGGAGTCGGAGGTGAAGAAGTCCTCGACGTCGAAGGCGGTGGGGACCTGCACCGCGGAGACCGCGGCGATGCCGGTCAGGACGGCCGCGAGCGGCAGCACGATGATGCGGCGGGCAGCCACGACCGACACGGCCCGTCCGATCGCGGCGGCGATGCGTCCGTCGGTGGGCGGTGCGGGTTCCGGCTCGCGCATGCCGGCGTGGCGGTCGTCGGATCGGCCGGTGGCGACCTTGCTCGCGGTGAACGCGACGCTCGAGCCCACGTCGACGGGGGCCCGCCGACCGATGAGCAGCGCCGGGACGAGCAGGAAGACGACGAGGTAGGCGGCCAGCAGCCCGAGTCCGATGGCCGGATCGAGGAAGACCACGAACAGCACCGCAGCCATCGCCGTCGCTGCCGCGGCGAGCCCCGCACCGACGCCCAGGACCCGTCCACCGGGGACCGGGCGGTCCTCGACGTGCCGTTCGATCAGGGCGACCGCCACGGGGACCACGATGCCGAGCACGAGGTAGGCGGCGGTCAGCGCGATCGCGGCGGCGATCCCGAACTGGGTGATCGACTGGATCCCGCTGATGGCGTTGGCGAGGAACGCGAACGCGCCGGTCCCGAGCGCGAGCAGCAACGCGGGCGTGACCCCGGCGAGTCCGCGGGCCAGGGCGCGCTCGTGGTCGTCCCGCTGGTGGTCGTGCTGGGCGGCCCGCTCCTCGCGGTAGCGGCCGACCGCGTGGAAGGCGTAGTCGACCCCGAACGCGATCATGGCGATCGGCACGATGGTCGCCAGGATCTGGTCGTCGGCGAGCCCGATCAGGTTGCTGATCCCCTCGAGCCAGACCAGCAGCGCGATCAGGCCGGCACCGACGACCGCCAGCGTCCAGTAGCTGCTGAACGCCACGCCGACCAGCACGATCGCGGTCAGCACCGTGAACCCGATGTAGGGCCCGGCGGCCTCGCCCTGCTCGCCCGCGGTGAGGTTCTGGTCGAGGATGATCCCGAACGCATCGAGATCGTCACCGCCGTCGAGCACGGCCTCGACCGCGCGGGCGGCCGCCTCGACCGCCAGCACGTCCGTATCGCCATCGGCGTCGATCGCACCGTCGATGGCGGCCGTGTCGGCCAGCACCGTGATGACCAGTGCCGGGGAGGTCCACCACCCGGAGTCCTCGTCGCGGGTGGCCTGCACGGAGACACCCAGGGCGCCGGGCCCACGCTCGTCGATGATCTGCCCGGCCACCGTGGCGACGGCCGCGTCGTCGGCGCCGTCCAGTCCACCGAGCCCGGCCTGGCGCAGGGTCCCGTCGATGGCGTCGCCGATGGTCTGCACGCCGATGGCGCGCTGGCCGGTCACCGGATCGGTCCGCTCGAGCAGGGTCGGCCCGACGACCGGATCGCCCTGCAGCGTCTCGATGCGCTCGCGCAACGCCAGCAGACCGTCGCGGTCGAGGATCTGCCCGTCGTTCGCCTCCATCACGAGGTTCCAGGCGATGACGTCACCGCCGAACCGTTCGTCGAGGGCGTCGCGTGCGTCGAACACCGCGCCCGCCGGCTCCTGGGAGGCGATCTCCTCGGAGCCGGACGTCAGGAACGGCACGGCGAGCAGCGCGGTGAGCGTCACGGCAGCGACGACGACGGCGCCTGCGTGGCGGGCGGTGAACCCGGCGAACCGGGCGACCGGTCCGGCGGGGCGAACCTCCCCGGGGGAGCCAGGGGAGCGGGGGGAGACGCTCCCCCGGGGAGGGAGCGGAGGAGCAGTGGGCACGGTCGATCCTTGTGGGCGGAGCCGGGAGCGGGGCCGGCGGCACCGCGGACGATCCTGACAGCGGACAGATTGCCCGGACGTCTTGCCGATGTCAAGATATGATCGCAGCTCGAGGTGACACGCTCCCCACCGAGCCGCGACGAGCCGAGCGACGAGGAGCCGGGCATGGCCCCCGACGACCGCCCCTACCACCACGGGGATCTCCCGGCTGCGCTGCTCGCCGCGGTCGACGAGGTCGTCCGCGAACGCGGCGCGGCGGCACTGACCCTGCGCGAGGTCGCCCGCCGTGCCGGGGTCAGTCACGCGGCGCCCGCGCACCACTTCGGGGACAAGGCCGGCTTGCTCACCGCCTACGCGACCGAGGGCATGCACGAGATGGCCACGCGCATGGCCGCGGCGCGGACGCAGGCGGCGGACCCCGGCGGTGTGGACGCCCTGCGGCTGTTGACCGACACGCTCGGGCGCTTGGCCGTCGCCTACGTCGCCTTCGCCGTCGAGCAGCCGGCCCGGTTCACGGTGATGTTCGGCTCCGAGCAGTTGCACACCGACGATCCGCTCTACCAGGCCGCGACCGAGGAGGCCTTCGAGCAGCTCTACGCCGCCGTGCTGGAGGTGCGTCGCGACCTGCAGCGCGACGACCCCGAGCTGATGCACGCGGCGAGCGGGGCATGGTCGGTGGTCCACGGCTTCGCGACCCTCTGGCTCGCGGGCCACCTCGACGAGCGCGTCACGTCGGTGCCCCCGGAGCAGGCGACCGCAGCGGCGCTGGGGGCCTTCGGGACCACCCTGTTCGCGGCCGCCGGGATCACGCCCTGACCCGTCAACGGCTCCTCTGCGGTGGTCGCGTCCGCAGCGGCAGGCACAGCAGCGTCGTCACCAGGCCACCGACGGCGATCATCCACCACACCCGATCGAAGCGCAGGAGCGCATCCGCGAGGGAGCTCGGCTGGGCGATCAGGCCGATGGCCATGGCGACACCCAGCGTCCCGCCGAACTGCCGGATGGCCTGGTTGGTCGCCCCGCCGACCCCGAGCCGGTCCGCAGGCAGCGACTGCCCGATGACGCTCGAGAGCTGTGGGAGACAGAGCGCGACCCCGACGCCGCCGAGCACCATGGAGGGCAGGAAGTCCGCCGCGTAACGGGCCTCGGTCGTCAGGAACACCACCCGCCACAGGCCGCCGGACGCGCAGAGCACGCCGCCGAGCAGGATGAGCGGCCGCTGTCCGACGCGCGCGGCCAGCCGGCCGAGGAACGGGGCGAGCGCGGCGACCAGCAGGGGTCCGGGGGCCGATCCGAGTCCCGCCTGGAGGATCGTCCACCCCCACACCTGGGTGAGGAACAGGATGCTCGCCAGGAACATCGCGGAGAACGCGGCACCGAAGACCAGCGAGGCGCCGTTCGCCCAGCGGAAGTTGCGGGAGGCGAACAGGACGGGATCCATCGTCGGCGCCGGGGTCCGCCGCTGGTGCACCACGAACGCGCCGAGCACGACCAGACCGGTCGCCAGGGTCGTCAACGTGCGGGTCGGTACCCACGTGCCGGCGCGAACGATCGCCAGCGTCACCGTGGAGGACCCGATGACGAGCAGGAGCACGCCGAGCGGTGCCGGCAGCTGCGTCGTCGGATCGCCTGACCCCTCCAGGTGGCGACGCCCGAGCCACACCGTGACCGCACCGACGGGGAGGTGGATGAGGAACACCCCGCGCCAGCCGACGAACTCGATGATGGTCGCGCCGAGGGTGGGTCCGAGCGCTCCTGCCACCGCGCCGGTCGCGCCCCACATCGCCAGCGCGACCGGGATCAGCGATCGAGGGGTCGCACGCAGCAGCAGCGCCAACGAGGACGGGACCAGCATGGCGGCGCCCATGGCCTGGGGGATGCGGCAGGCGATCAGCACCTCCGGGCTCGGCGCCACGGCGCATGCCAGGGCGGACACCGTGAACACGACCGACCCGATCAGGAAGGTGGTCCGGTGCCCGAAGCGGTCCGCCGTCTTGCCCGCCGGGACGAGCAGGGCGGCGAACACGATCGTGTAGCCGTTGAGGATCCAGGACAGCCCCGCGGGGTCCGAGGTCGGGAAGTCGGCGCCGATGGCCGGGAACGCGACGAACAGCACGGTGGTGTCGAGGAAGACCGCGATGACGGACAGACTGGTGATCCCCAGCGTGGGGGGGGGGGGGGGGGCGCGCGGCGGCCGCCGCCGCCCGCGGCCGGCGGGGGGGGGGGGGGGGGGGTGGGGGCCCGGCGGGCGGGGGGGGGGGGG
>JAFIEQ010000154.1 GCA_020832455.1 Nitriliruptoraceae bacterium | reverse complement strand
GCGCGCCCACCGGGCGCCGGCCCCCCGGCCCCCCCCGACCACCCACCACCCCCCCGGCCACCCCCCCGGGGGGGCGGGGGCGGGATGTGACCGATCAGTCCGCCTTCGCGCCCGCTGCCTCGGCGCTCGCGACCCGGTCCATCTCGGTCTTGGGCGCGATGCGCCAGAACCGTTCGGAGACCTGCTCCCAGTCGTCGAGGATGCGCTGCGCCCGCGCGGAGCCCGTCACCGTGGCGTGCTCGGCGACCAGCCGGCGGACCTCGGCGAGCTGCGAGCCGTCCGGGCGTCGCGCCTCGACGAGTTGCCGGTTGACGTCGGCGAGCAGATCGCCCCGCTCGTCGAGGATGTAGCAGGCACCGCCGCTCATCCCCGCACCGAGGTTGTGGCCGGTCGCGCCCAGGATGACCACGGTGCCGCCGGTCATGTACTCACAGGCGTGATCACCGGTCCCCTCGACGACCGCGCTCGCGCCGGAGTTGCGCACCGCGAACCGTTCACCGGTGCGTCCGGCGACGAACAGCTCGCCAGCGGTCGCCCCGTAGAGGCAGGTGTTGCCCACCAGGACGGGGTCCCCGGCGTCGTCCGCGGGCGGCCGCACCACGATCCGGCCACCGCCGAGACCCTTGCCGACGTAGTCGTTGGCCTCGCCCTGCAGGACGAGCTCGACCCCGCGGGAGGTGAAGGCACCGAAGCTCTGCCCGGCGGACCCGTTGAAGCGCAGGCGCGCGAGCCCCGGCGGATCCTGCTCACCGAACTCGAGCCCGACGGCGCCGCCGATCCGAGCGCCCACCGTGCGATCGGCGTTGGTGATGTCGTACGCGAACTCCGTGATCCCGCCGAGGAAGATGGTCTCGAGCGCGTCCTCGAAGACCCGGTCACCCAGGTCGCTGCGCGGGTCCTGGATCGCTTCACGCGCGACGAACCGGCGTTCCCCGCGGCCCGGGTCGGTCAGCAGGGGGGCGATGTCGACCCGCTGGGCCTTGCCGGTCAGCCCGTCCCGGCGTGCGAGCAGATCGACCCGCCCGATCGCCTCGTCCAACGAGCGCAGCCCCAGCGCGGCGAGCTGCTCGCGGACCTCCTCGGCCACCATCGTGAGGTAGCCCGCGACCATCTCGGGGGTGCCGGCGAACTTCTCGCGCAGGTCGAGCCGCTGCGTCGCGATCCCGACCGGGCAGGTGTCACGGTGGCACGCCCGGGCCATGATGCAGCCCTCCGCGAACAGCGCCGCGGTCCCGAAGGAGAACTCGTCCGCGCCGAGCAGGGCCGCGAGCAGGACGTCGTGGCCGGTCTTGAACCCACCGTCGACGCGCAGCTTGACGCGGCCGCGGAGGCCGTTGACCCGCAGGGTCTGCTGCACCTCGGCCAGGCCGAGCTCCCAGGGCAGCCCCGCGTGCTGGATCGAGCTCAGCGGCGACGCCCCCGTGCCACCGTCGTTGCCGGAGATGTGGATCGAGTCTGCCAGCGCCTTGACGACCCCCGCGGAGATCGTGCCGATCCCGGCCTCGGCGACGAGCTTGACGTCGACCTCGGCCTCCGGGTTGACCTGCTTGAGATCGAAGATCAGCTGGGCCAGATCCTCGATCGAGTAGATGTCGTGGTGCGGCGGCGGGCTGATCAGGGTCACGCCCGGGGTGGTGTGGCGCAGCCGGGCGATCTCGTCGGTGACCTTGTGTCCGGGGATCTGCCCGCCCTCGCCGGGCTTGGAGCCCTGCGCCATCTTGATCTGGAGCATGTGGGCGTTGGCGAGGTAGGCCGGGGTGACCCCGAACCGCCCGGAGGCGACCTGCTTGATGCGGCAGTCGAGGTCGAGCGCGGTGCCACGGGTGCGGAACCGCGCCGGATCCTCGCCACCCTCGCCGGAGTTGGCGCGCCCGCCGATCATGTTCAACGCGGCGGCCAGGGTCTCGTGCGCCTCCGCGGACAGGGCACCGTGCGACATCGCCCCGGTGGAGAACCGGGCGGTGACGGCCTCGATCGGCTCGACCTCGTCGAGGTCGATCGGGTCCCCCAACCCGACGGGCGCGAGGAAGTCGCGCGGGTAGGCCGCGGGGCGTGCCCGGACCTGCTCCGAGAACACGCGGTAGAGGTCCATGCGACCCTGGTCGGCCGCGGAACGCAGCAGCGCGGCGGTCGCGCCGTCGACCTCGGTCTCCACCCCGACCCCGTCGAGCGTGAAGGGCTCGGTCGCCGGCTTGCGCCCCAGCCCGAGCACGTCGTGCAGCGCGTCGATGACGGGCTTGTTCATGTCGTGGAACTCGCCGTCCTTGCGCCACTTGATGATGCCGGGGCTGGGCAGGTCCGGCATCTTCGGCTCGCCCGCGTCGTCGAGGTCGCGGTCCGCGAACGCCTCCGCGTGCTGGGCCAGCACCTCGGCACCGAGGTCCGCCAGCGTGACCCCGCCCAACGTCGACACCGTGCCGGTGAAGCAGGTGTCGATGACGTCCTGGCCCAGGCCGAGCGCCTCGAAGATCTGCGCGCTGCGGTAGCTGTCGAGGACGCTGATGCCCATCTTGGACATGATCTTCAGCACCCCGTCCTCGACGGCGTTGCGGTAGCGCTCCTGCGCGATCGACGCGGAGGGGTTGTCCCCGCCGATGCGGCCCTCGTCGGCCAGGTCCGTGATCGTCTGCAGGACCAGCCGTGGCACGATCGCGTCGGCGCCGTAGCCGAGCAGGGTGGCGGCGTCGTGGGTCTCGCGGGCCTCGTCGGTCTCCGCCACGATCGAGGTGGCGGTCCGCAGGTTCTCGGTCAGCAACCGCTGGTGGACCGCACCGACCGCGAGCAGGATCGGTACGCGACACCGGTCGGCCTCCACCCCGACGTCGGACACGACCACGATGCCCGCGCCGGCGCGCACCTGGGCCGCGGCCTCCTCGCCGAGTCGCGTCAGTGCCGACGTCAGTCCCTCGGGACCGTCGGCGACGGGGAAGGTCGCGTCGACGGCCTGGACGTCGAAGGGCAGGTCGGCGGACAGCACGATCCGTTGCAGGCCCTGGGGGTAGAGGAAGAACGAGCCGAGCTCGAGCAGCTGGGCGACCTCGGGCGTCTCGGTCAGGATGGACCGCCGAGGTCCGAGCAGGGTGCGCAGGCTCATGACCTCCGATTCGCGGTAGTGGTCGATCGGCGGGTTGGTGACCTGCGCGAAGCGCTGCTTGAGGAAGTGCGAGACCGGTCGTCGGACCTGGCTCAACGCCTCGATCGGGGTGTCGTCCCCCATCGACGAGGTCGTCTCCTTGCCCTGTGTCGCCATCGGGCGCAGGATGGAGATGACCTCCTCCTTGCTGAACCCGAAGGCCAGCTGTCGCTGGCGCAGGTCGGCCGGGGCCCCCTCCACGGGGCGTCCGGCGCGGACCGGCGTGAGGTGCTCGGCGAGCCACGTGCCGTAGGGCGCGCCGCCCGCGAGCCGACGCTTGATGGTGCGGTCCTCCTGCAGCCCACCGTCGGTCGGGTCGACGCAGAGCATCTGACCGGGGCCGAGCCGCTCGCGGCGGACCGTGCCGTGGTGGTCGGGGTGGTCGGTCGGGAGGCTGGTGGTGACCGCACCGACCTCGGAGGCGGCGACGATCGTGCCGTCCTCGCACACGTGGTAGCGCAGCGGACGCAGGCCGTTGCGGTCGAGCGTCGCGCCGACCCGGATCCCGTCGGTGAAGATCAGCCCCGCCGGTCCGTCCCAGGGCTCCACCAGGCAGGAGTGGTAGCGGTAGAAGTCGCGCAGCTCGGGGTCGAGGTTGCGGGCGCCCTCCCAGACCTGGGGCACCAGCATCGCCTGCGCGTGGCGGACGTCGCGACCCCCGCGCACGAGCAGCTCGAGCGCGGCATCGAGCTTGGCCGAGTCGGACTGGTCGTGGTCGATCACCGGCGACAGCAGCGAGGCGTCCGCCCAGTCCACGCCGTCGACCGACATGGCGCCGGGCACGAACTGACCCTCACGGGCGCCCATCAGGTTCATGTTCCCGGCGATGGTGTTGATCTCACCGTTGTGGCACAGCATGCGGAACGGCTGGGCCCGCTCCCAGGTCGGCGCGGTGTTGGTGGAGAAGCGCGAGTGGAAGATCGCCAACGCCGAGGTGAAGCGTTCGTCACGCAGGTCCGGGTAGAAGCCGTCGAGCTGGTCGGCGTCCGCCATCGCCTTGTAGGTGACGGTCAGGAACGAGCAGCTGGCCGCGTAGAAGCGGACGTCGCGGGCCTCGCAGTCCTTGCGGGCGCGACGCCGGATCCGGTACGCGACGCGCTCCGCCTCGCGGTCGTCGATGCCCTCGGGGCGCAGGAAGACGGCCTGGACCAACGCGGGCATGACCGCCGCGGCGATCTCGCCGATCGCGTCGACGTCGAAGGGCACCTCGCGCCACGCCAGCAGCTGGGAGCCCTCGGCCGTGCAGGCCTGCTCCGTGGCCACCCGGGCGTCGTCGCGCGCCGCGCGGGCCGCGTCGTCCTCGCCCGCCTCGAGGAAGAGGAACGCGATGCCGAGCCGGGCCGGGTCGACCGACGCGCCCCCGGCCTCCTCGACCCAGGAGGCGACCAGCTCGCGGGGGATCTGGGTCAGGATGCCGGCGCCGTCGCCGGAACGTGCATCGGCCGCAACGGCGCCACGGTGCTTGACCCCGGCGAGCCCGTCGAGCGCCATCCGGACCGTGCGGCGCGTCGCGGTGCCGTCGGCGACGGCGACGAACCCGATCCCGCAGGCGTCGCGTTCACCGCGCGGATCGAAGCTGTGTTCACCGCGCGGATCGAAGCTGTGTTCACCGCGCGGATCGAAGCTGTGGGTGGACGGGGTCACGGCGGTCTCCTGGGCGAAGGGTCGCGGACGGATCGACGCCCGACCCTCCCCGCGCACCGCGGAGATGGGGCGTCGCACGCGGCGGCCGGGAACGAGCGGATCACGTGGCCGGGCGTACGGGCCCTCCAGCCGGCGGCGCTGCCGGGACCGGGCGCACCTGCGCCGCAACGACGACAACGGCGACACCGGACGACGGAGAGGCCGAGCGGAGCGCCGTTGCTCGCCTCCCACGGTATCCACGCCCCCGTGCGGCTGTCGAACCGACGCGCCCGACGTCACGCGCGCCGTGCGGGCTGGTAGGACAGTGGCCGCCCTCCCCGCTAGAGTCCGCCGCTCACGACCACACGGGGTTCCTCATGTCCTCTCCATCACTCTCGATCTCCGACCGCGCGCACGTCCGGCGTCGCTGGCAGCCGCTGCTGGCACTGCTGGCCGTGCTGACGCTGGTGCTCAGCGCGTGCTCCAGCGGCCCGGACGCCGAGGACGACCCGCGCGCCGCCCTGGCGGACGCCTTCGAGTCCCTCGCCGAGTGGGACGGGATCGAACTCGAGCTGCGGGTGTCGCTCGACGACGACGCCCGCGCCCAGGTGCTCGCGGAGGAGGACCTGACCGCGGAGGAGCTCGACGTCCTGCTCAGCTCCTCGGTGCGGGTCGCCGGCTCGAGCGACCGGGAGGCGGGCGGCACGGAGATCTCGCTCGTGCTCGGCGGGACGGACGCGGTGCAGGTGCGGGTCACCGCGGACGCGGAGCTGTTCTTCCGCATGGACCTCGAGGCGATCGCCGAGGTGGCCGAGGACGCGGAGTTCGAGGACCTCGACATCGAGGAGCTCACGGTGGCCGCCCGGATGTTCGGGCTCGGCGACGTCGCCACCGCGCTGGTCGAGGGCAGCTGGGTGGAGATCATCGGACTGGACGACCTGGCGGAGCTCGCCGGCGAGGAGCCGGTCGTCGATGAGGACCTCGACATCGACCAGGAGGAGCTCGACGCGCTCCTCGAGCGGTTCGCCGAGGAGATGACGCAGCTCATCGAGCAGGACGCCGAGGTCACCTTCATCGGTACCGAGGACGCGGGTGACCGCATCCGCGTGGCGACCTCCTCCGCCGCCCTCGCGGAGGTGCTCGGCACGGTGACGCTGGAGCTCGAGCGCCTCGTCGGCAGCGAGTTCGCCGGTGACCTGGGTGACCCCGACGAGTTCGTGGACGAGTTCGTCGAGGAGTTCGGCGACGAGGACATCACCATCGACCTGTGGGTCGACGGTGGCGAGCTCACCCAGTTCGGGGTGGACCTGCAGACGTTGGATGACGAGGGCGAGCTCGACGGCGAGGTACTGATCCTCGTGACGGTCGCCGAGTTCACCGGGACCATCGACGCGCCGGCCGACGCGACCGAGTTCGACGTGCTGCAGCTCGTCGGCGCCTTCTTCGGGGGGATGGGTGGCGACCCGTTCGGCGACGACCTGTTCGGTGACGATCCCTTCGAGGACGATGGTTTCCTCGACGACGACCCCTTCGAGGACGACGCGTTCGAGGACGACGCGTTCGAGGACGACGGCTTCGAGGACGACGCGTTCGACGACGACGCGTTCGACGACGACGGCTTCGGCGACCCGGAGTGCATCACCGAGGAGGAACTCGAGGACATCGGCGAGTTCTTCGGTGACGAGGCCCTCGAGGAGTTCGAGGAGCTCATCGAGCTCGGGTTCCTGGAACTGTGCTGAGCCGGCCTTGACCCGGTCACGGTGGGAGCACGCACCGTGGCCGGGCCCGCTGGAGCCGCTGCGGATCACCGCCGTCGCGGCCCAGTTCCTCACCCGGCTACCCGTGCCGCAGATCCCGGTGGTGGACGGGGACCTGCGGCGGGCGACCGCCGCCTTCCCGTTCGTCGGCCTGCTCATCGGTGGCATCGCCTGGCTGGTCTACGCCGGGACGTCGTGGTTGCTGGGGCCGCTCGTGGCGGCGGTCGCGGCGGTCGCGGCCGCCGCTGGCGTGACCGGCGCGTTCCACGAGGACGGGCTGGCCGACACCTTCGACGGTTTGTGGGGCGGGTGGGATCCCGAGCAGCGCATCCGGATCATGCGCGACTCACGCCTGGGGACCTACGGGGCGCTGGCGCTGCTGCTCGTGGTCCTGGCCCAGGTCGCCCTCCTGGCCGAACTCGACGTCCCGGGTGCCGCCCGCGCCCTGATCGCCGGGCACGTGGTGTCGCGGGCGGTCATCCTGGTCCAGATCCGGGCGCTCCCGGCGGTGTCCGACCAGGGCAGCGGCGCTCAGGTCGCCGCTCCCCTGTCGGGCGTCGGCCTGGTCGTCGCCGTGGTGGTGACCGCGCTGGTCCTGGGCCTGACAGCGGGCCGGTTCGCGGGGGTGCTGCTCGCGTCGGCGCTGGTGGCCGTCGCCGTGCTCCGGCGTGCGGCGCGTCGGCGGCTCGGGGGCCTGACCGGCGACATCCTCGGCGCGACCCAGCAGCTCGCGTTGCTGCTCGTGGTCGCCGCGGTCCTGGCCATCGACAGCCGGTGGGCCTGGTGAGCGCCCGCAGCGCGCCACGCGACCCGTTCATCGGGGGACGCCCGTGCCCGTGACCATCGACCTGCTGCGTCACGCGGCCGTGGACGCCGATGGGCTCGCCTACGGCCGGCGCCACGATCCGCCGTTGTCCGCGGCCGGGGTGGCGCAGTTGACCCCGCAGGTGCTCGGCGATCTGACCCACGACCTCGTGCTGCGCTCCCCGACACGACGCACCGAGCAGACCGCCGCGCTGTTGGGACGTCCGACGGCCGACACCGACCCGCGGTGGACCGAACGCGACCTCGGCGACTGGGAGGGGCAGCCGTGGGAACGGATCTGGGCGCAGGTCCCCGCGGACGTCACCACGGATCCCGCCGCCTTCGTCGCCCACCGTCCGACGGGTGGTGAGTCGGTCGCCGAACTGCGAGCCCGCACCGTCGAGGCGCTGACGGACCTGGCGGCACGACTGGCACCGGATGCCCGGGCCCTGGTCATCACCCACGCGGGTCCCATCGTGTGCGCCGTGGCACACGCGCTCGGGTTGTCCGACGCCGTGGCGACCCGGCTGCGGCCCCCGCCGGCGACCCGCACGACGCTGACCTGGTTCGGCGACGGGACGTGGACCATCGATCGGTTCGGCGCATGAGTGGCCCCGCCTGGACGTCGCGTCCCGCTCCCGCGGTCGACTGGAGCGCGGACGTCCCGGGCGCGATCGAGGCCACGCGTCGGGCCGTGAAACGTCGCCCGGACCCACAGCCGGCCGTGGCCGAGGTCCGCGCCGCGCTCGCCGGACTCGCCGTACCGCCCGGGTCGTTGGGCGGCCTCGTGCCACCGCTGCTGGCGCTGGCCCGGGCGAGGACGACGCCCCCGCAGGTCCCGGCACGACCCGCGGTGGTGGTCCTCGCCGGCGATCACGGGATCCACGCGCAGGGCGTCTCCCCGTGGCCGCAGGAGCTGAGTGCGACGGTGGCCGGCCTGGTCGCCGAGGGGCGCGCCGCGCTCAGCGCGCTGGCCCGGGCCGCCGAGGCGCGCGTCGTGGTCGTGGACGTCGGGCTGGCCCATCCCCCGCCGGACGCGCCGGCCCTGATCGCCCGTCCGGTCGTACGTGGGACCCGGGATCCGCTGGCGGCCGGATCGGCGCTGCAGGGCGTCGAGGTGGACCGCGCCATCGCCACCGGGATCGACCTGGCCGGAGCGCTGATCGACGACGGCGCGGACCTGCTCGTGCTCGGCGACGTGGGACTGGCCAACACGACCACGAGTGCGGCGCTGCTGGCCGCCAGCCTGGACCGCCCCGCCGACGGGCTCACCGGGCCGGGCAGTGGCGTGGACGCCGCGACCCTGGACCACAAGCGCACCGTGGTCGCCCGGCTGGCGGCCGCGGCCGCCCGCCCGGGCCCGGGGGGGGGGGTGGGCGGGCGGGGGGGGGGGGGCGGGGGGGGGCCCGGGGGGCGGGGGGGGGGGGGGTGGGGGTGGGGGGGGGGGGGGGGTGGCGGGGGGGGGGGGGGGGTCGGGG
>JAFIEQ010000006.1 GCA_020832455.1 Nitriliruptoraceae bacterium | reverse complement strand
GGGGGGGGGGGGGGCGGGGGGGGGGCCGCCCGCGGGGGGGGGGGGGCGGGGGGGGGCCGGGGGGGGGGGCCCGCCCCCCCCCCCCCCCGCGCCGCCAGGTCCACCCGCGTACCGCGCCGCGCCGCCAGGCTCACCGGCGTACCGCGCCGCCGGACCGCGCACCGCGCAGCGATGGATGACTCCGCGCCCGGTCGTGGTTGTCTCCGAACGACCGGGGACCGTCCTGCCAGCGGGACGGCCCCCACCGCCGTCGTCGCTCGAGGGATCCGCCGTTGCGCCCGCCCCGCCCCACTGCCCTGCTCCTGGTCACCGCACTGCTGGCGACGGCCTGCGCCTCGGCGGGCAGCACCGACGACCCGGGCGATCCCGCCGCAACGGAACCCGACGCCAGCGCCCCGGCTGACGACGGCGCGGACGTCGGCTCGGAGGACCCCACGACCGACGGCGCCGAGGCAGCCGCCACCACCCCGGACCCGAGCGACTGGGACGCGGTGCTCGCCGCGGCGCAGGGCAGCACGCTGAACCTGCACATGTGGGGCGGCAGCACGGAGATCAACCGGTTCGTCGACGACACCTACGGCCCCGCGCTCGCGGAGCTCGGCATCACCCTCAACCGGGTGCCGCTGGCCGACACCGTCGATGCGGTCAACGCCGTCCTCGGTGAGCTGGAGGCCGGCCGCGATGCCGGTGGCGCCGTCGACCTGATCTGGATCAACGGCGCCAACTTCGCCACGATGCGCCAGGCCGACGCGCTGGTCACCGGGTGGGCGCGACAGCTGCCCAACGCCCGCCACGTCGACTGGGACGACCCGGCGGTCGCGTTCGACGCCGGGCTGGCCGTCGGCGCCGACGAGTCCCCCTGGGGCAGTGCGCAGTTCCAGTTCGTGTACGACGCGGCCCGCATGGACGCCGACGAGCTACCCCGCGACTTCGCGGAGCTCGCGGCCTGGATCGAGGCGAACCCGGGCCGCTTCACCTACCCGGCGCCGCCGGCCTTCCACGGCACCCGGTTCCTCAAGATGTGGCTCTACGAACTGACCGGCGGGCCCGAGCCCTGGCTCGAGGACGTCGACGAGGCGACGCACGCCGCCGGCGCGGAGGCGCTGTGGGACGTGCTCGACGAGCTGCGGCCGTCGCTCTGGCGGGGCGGGGAGACCTACCCCAACGACATCGCGGACCTGGATCAGCTGTTCGCCAACGGCGAGGTGGATCTGACCTTCACGCAGCTGCCCGCCGGGATCGACGCGAACATCGAGGCCGGCACCCTGCCGCCCACCGCGCGGCCGTTCGTGTTCGACACCGGCACGATCGCCGACCACCACTACCTCGCCATCCCGGTGAACGCGGGAGACCCGGCCGCCGCGATGGTCTTCGCCGACCTCGCGCTGGACCCCGCGCTGCAGGCCGCGAAACTCGACCCGGCCAACGGCTGGGGCGACGGGCTGGCCATCGACGTCGAGCGGCTCGACGACGCCGACCGCGCCACCATCGACGCGATCGTCGACGGGCTGGGCGAGCGCGCGGTCGACCAGGGCGAGCTCGCGGCGGCACGCCTGCCGGACTCACGCGGGGCGCACAGCCGCCTGCTGGAGCGCGATTGGGACCGGTTCATCCGCCAGCGTCAGCCCCGACCCTGATGACGGCGATCCCGGCGCTGCGCTCCCGGCTCCGCGACGAGCGGGTGCGGACCTGGCTCTCCCTGGCGCCGGCGCTGACCGTCGTCGCCGTGCTGTTCGGGGGCGCGGTCGTGCTCGCCGGGTTGCGCTCGATCGGCCTGCTGAGCCCGGTGGCCGGTGACCTCGCCACCGGCCCCTCGCTGGAGGCCTACCGCTCGCTGGCCGGCGATCCGGAGCTGCAACGTGCGGCACTGCTCACCCTGCACGTCGCCGCCACCTCGACGGTGTTGTCGGTGGTGCTGGGCGTGGCGGCCGCGCTGACGGTGCACCGTCTGGTGCGGGGCCGGCGTCTCGCGATCACGCTGTTGCAGCTCAACCTGCCCATCCCCCACGTGATCGGGGCGGTCGCGATCCTGGCGCTGCTGGGGCAGAGCGGGCTGTTCGCCCGCGTGGGCGCGCGGACCGGGTTGTTGGACGCGCCCGCCGACTTCCCCGCGTTGGTCTTCGACCCGTGGGCCATCGGGATCATCGCCCAGTACGTGTGGAAGGAGGTCCCCTTCATCGCCATCGTGGCGCTCGCGATCCTGGCCGCACGGGGTGACCGGCTGGACGATGCCGCCCGGACCCTGGGTGCGACCGGGTGGCAGCGACTGCGTCACGTGACCCTGCCGCTGCTGCTGCCCGGGGTGCTGTCGGCCGCGATCATCGTGTTCGCGTTCTCGTTCGGCACCTTCGAGGTGCCCCTGCTGCTCGGCAGCAGCTTCCCAGCCGTGCTGCCGGTACTGGCCTACCGCCGCTACACCGACCTGGACCTGGCGGCACGGCCGGAGGCGATGGCGCTGAGCGTGCTCATGACGGTCATCGTGGTCGCGCTGGTGCTGCTCGGCGCGTGGCTCGCGCGGCGGGCGGTCCGTGCCGACCGTGCCGACCGTGCCGGCCGCGGCGATCCCGGTGGCCGCGGCGGCCGCGGCGCACGGACCGACCAGGACGGCGACCGGCCCGACCGCACCGAGGTGGCGCCGTGAGCGCGTTGCAGGGCACGCCGCTACCCGACGCGTCACCGCCGGCGGTGTCCCGGGTCGATCGGGCCACGGCGGCCGCACCCCCTCGGCGCGCTCCACGCGGCACCGTCGTGGCGACGACGCTGCTGATCGCGCTGTTGCTCGTGCCCTTCACGCCGTTGGTCCTCGCCAGCGTGTCGCAGGGCTACTTCTTCCCCCAGGTGATCCCGGAGACCTTCTCCGCCCGGGCGTGGCGGCTCGTGCTCGACCCGGCCGGTGGCGCCTGGACGGCGCTGGGCGCGACGGTGCGGATCGCCCTGACGGTGACCGCGCTGTCGCTGGTGATCGCCATCCCCGCCGGGCGCACGCTCGGGACCCGCACCTTCCGCGGCAAGCGTGCCGTCGAACTGGTCCTGCTCGCCCCGGTGCTGGTGCCCACGATCGCCGTCGCGATCGGGATCCACGTCGTGTTCATCCGGTTGGGGTTGGCCGGCGGGACCCTGGGGGTGGTGCTCGTCCACCTCGTCCCCGCGCTGCCCTACGTCGTGCTGCTCAGCGCCGGGGTCTTCGCCAACGCGGCGCTGGGGCTCGAGGAGCAGGCGCGCTCGCTCGGCGCCTCGCCCTGGCGGCGGTTCGTGCACGTCACCGTGCCGCTGGTCGGCCCGGGGTTGGCGGTGGCGGGCCTGTTCGGGTTCCTGGTCTCCTGGGGGCAGTACGCGCTGACACTGGTGATCGGAGGAGGCCAGGTGGTGACCCTGCCGATCCTGCTGTTCTCGACCGCGTCCGGTGGTGACGTGGCGGTCACCGCGGCGACGGCGTTGTTCCACGGCGCGCCGGCGGTGCTGCTGTTGGTGGTCACCTCCCGGGTGCTCGGCGGCTCCGGGCTGACCACGTTCGGAGGGGTGCGATGACCGGGTCAGGCGGGGTGCGATGACCGCGATCGTGCTGGAGGGCGTGACCCACGACTACGGCGCGACCCGCGCGCTCGACCACGTCAGCCTGGAGGTCGGCAGCGGGACGGTGACGGCCCTGCTCGGTCCGTCCGGTTGTGGGAAGACCACGGCTCTGAAGGTCATCGCCGGGCTCGTGTCCCCCACCCGCGGGCGCGTGCGGCTCGGCGATCGCGACGTGACCGACGTCCCCGCCGAGCGCCGGGACGCGGTGATGGTCTTCCAGGACCACCGGCTGTTCCCCTACCTCACCGCGGTGGACAACGTCGCCTTCGGGCTGCGGATGCGTGGGGTCGGCGCGCGGCAGCGCCGGGCACGGGCCGCGGAGGCGCTCGAGCGTGTGGGGCTCGGCGGGCTGGGCGATCGGCGTCCCGACGCGCTCTCCGGCGGCCAGCAGCAACGGGTCGCGCTGGCCCGCGCCCTGGTGCTCGAGCCGCGGGTGCTGCTGCTCGACGAACCGCTCGCGAGCCTGGACACCCACCTGCGCGACGACCTGCGCGCGCTGATCCTGGAGATCCACCGGGAGCACGACCTGACCACGGTGGTGGTCACCCACGACCGGGAGGAGGCGACCGTCCTCGCCGACGAGATCGCCCTGTTGTTCGATGGGCGCGTCCACCAGCACGGCGCGCCGCGCAGCTTCTTCGAGCGCCCCCGCTCGGCGCGGAGCGCCCGGTTCTTCGGCGCCGTGAACCTGCTGCCGGCGACCGCGAGCAGCACCGCCGCGAACAGCACCGGACCAGACGGCGCCGCCGCGGGCAGCATCGGACCGAGCAGCGCCGGGTCGGACCTCCGGCTGGACACCCCCTTCGGGGCCATCGACGGGGTCCCCGGCGCCGTGGGTTCCGGCGCCGCCTGGGTCACCATCCGACCCGAGCGCGTGGTGGTCGACCCGGCCGCGGACCGCGTGGATGTCCACCGGGTCGAGGGCCGGGTGGTCGCGGCGAGCTTCCTCGGTGACCGGACGCGCGCGGTCGTGGACGTCGACGGGACCGAGGTGACGGTCGACGTCCACGACGACGCGTTGATCGACGCCGGACCGGGCCGCTCGGTGCGGCTCGGTCTGCCCATCAACGCGTTGTGGACGATCCCACGCGAGAGCTCGGCGCCGCAGCCGGAGGCGCGGCCCGCGGATCCCCCTCGAGGACCGTGACCTCGTCGAGGTCGATCACGCGGCCCCGGTCGTCCGCGAACGTGAAGGTGCCGCGCACCTCGACCCGCAGGCCGACCAGGTCCTCGACCTGCTCGACCGGGACGAGCTCCACCCGGTTGGGGACCTCGTCCTCGATCCAGACGTGGAACGGTTCCTCGAAGGCGCGGAGCACGCCTTCGGTCACGACCTCGGTGTCCTCGTAGCTTGCCGTGTCCTCGACCAGCTCGGCCAGGGCCACCTGCTGCGGACCCTGCGGGCCGCCACACCCGGCGACGAGCACGAGCGCGGCGGCCAGTCGCGCCCACCCCCACAGCGGGACGCCAGCACCTCGTCGCACGGGCACGGGTCCTCCTGATGGGCCGAACCCCAGGATGCCGGAACGGCGGCGGCGATGCGAGGCCCTGCCCGTCCGGGCCGGGGCGGGCCGCCATGCGGGACCGGGCACGTCAGCCCGCGGCGTGCCCGTCGATCGTCCGGGCGACCGCGGCCAGGGTCGCACCGAGCGGCACCACCGCGTCCGGATCGATCGGATCGAAGACCAACGCCCGGACGAACGCCACGTGGTCGGGCGCGGCTGCCTCGACGGTGTGGCGACCCTGCGCGGTGAGCACCGCGTAGGTGACGCGCGCGTCGTGCTGCGCGCGCTCACGGGTCACCCACCCCCGTTCCTCGAGCCGGGTGACGACGTGCGACAGCCGGGACAGCGAGGCGTTGGCCTGCGCCGCCAGCGCGGTCAGCGGCAGACGGTCGTCGTCCGCCTCGCTCAGCAGGGCGAGGACCCAGTACTCGACGTGGGTGAGCCCGTGCTCCTCGCGCAGTTGCCGATCCAGCGCGGCGGGCAGGCGCAGCGCGACCGCGACCAGCGCGCGCCAGGTCCGCTGTTCCTCGTCGGTGAGCCACGGATCGGTCCCTGCTCCGTCCTCCTGCGCCATCGGTCACTCCCGTGGATCGACCGGGGCCGCCTCCGACCCCGCGGACCGCCCTGCGTGGCCGTCACCCGGCGCACCAAGAACTTGACGGTTCAAGCGTAGTCGGGGAAGATAGTTGAAGCTTCACGTAATACGTCCGATCCGACGACGGGAACCGCCATGTCCACCGATCCGGCCGACCTCGGCACCAGCGGCACCGACGCCGCCGAGGGACCCACCTCGAGCGACATCGTCTCCCGTCCCGAGCGGATGCCGACGCTGTTCCTCAGCCACGGCGCGCCGCCGCTGGTCGATGACGTGCGGTGGACCGGGCAGCTGCGTGAGCTCGCCGCGACGCTCCCGCGGCCGGCGCGGATCCTGATCGTCTCCGCGCACTGGGAGGCGGCACCGCTGATGATCGGCGCGACCCACACCGCCCCGCTCGTCCACGACTTCGGCGGCTTCGCACCGCGCTACTACCAGGCGACCTACGCGAGCCCCGGCGCCCCCGACCTCGCCGACGACCTCACCGCGCTGCTGCCGAGCGCGACGCGACCGGTGCGGACCGACCGGGGGCTCGACCACGGCGCCTACGTGCCGTTGCGCGTCATGTACCCCGACGCCGACATCCCGGTCCTGCAGCTGTCGTTGCCGACGCTCGACCCCGATCGGCTGCTGGAGCTCGGCCGGCGCCTGGCACCCCTGCGCGACACCGGCACGCTGATCATCGGCTCCGGGTTCACCACCCACGGCCTGCCGTTCCTCACCCGCGAGCACTGGCGGTCGGTCGACGCCGCCCCACCCGGGTGGTCGGTCGAGTTCGACGCGTGGGCGCACGAGCGGCTCGCCGCCGGCGACGTCGACGGGCTGGCCGCGTTCCGCGACCGCGCACCGGGCATGCCCTACGCTCACCCGACCGTCGAGCACTTCGCCCCGCTGTTCGTGACACTCGGCGCGACCGACGAACCCGACGCGCCGGCGCAGCAGGTGATCGACGGGTTCTGGATGGGCCTGGCCAAGCGCTCGATCGTCGCTGCCTGACCGCGGGCGGACGGACCCACGACACCACGGAGCGACCCGCCGATGCTCGCAGACGTCCCCGGCTGGGTCGAGGCCCTGATCCTGGGGATCGTGCAGGGCCTGACCGAGTTCCTGCCCGTGTCGTCCTCGGCGCACCTGGTGCTCGTCCCGGCGCTGGCCGGCTGGGAACGGCACGGGCTCGCGTTCGACGTCGCGTTGCACCTGGGCACGCTGCTGGCGCTGCTCGTCTACTACCGGCGCGACCTGGGGGCGATGGCGAGCGCGGTGCTCGGCCGGGGTGATCCGCAGATCCGGGCACGCGAACGGCGGCTCGTCGGGGTGCTCGCCATCGCCAGCATCCCGGTCGCCGTGGTCGGGCTCGGACTGGGCGACGTGGTGGCCGGGGTGTTCGCCGACCCGGTCGCCACCGCCTGGCTGCTGTTCGTGACCGCCGCGGTCCTGATCGGCGGGGAACGTCTCCACCGCCGACACCAGCGAGGTGGCACGACCATCGCGGGCGACGCGCCGAGCGCCCCACCGACCGACACCGCCGCCACGACCACCACCGCCGTCGCCGGCGCACCCCGGCTCACGCAGGCTCTGATCGTCGGAGGCGCCCAGTGCCTGGCGTTGCTGCCCGGCCTGTCGCGCTCCGGGCTGACCATCTCGGCGGGGATCGCCGCGGGGCTGTCGCGACCCGAGGCGACCCGCTTCGCGTTCCTGCTCGGCCTGCCCGCCATCGCCGGCGCGGCGGTGGTCGAACTGCCGCGTGTCGACGACCTCGGCGGGATCTCGACCACGGAGCTGCTGATCGGCATCACCGCCGCGGCCGTGTCGGGCTACCTCGCCATCGCGACGCTGGTCCGCCTGGTCAGCCGGGTCGGGATCGACCGGTTCGCGTGGTACGTGGTCCCCCTGGCCGTGGTGTCGCTGTTCGTCCTGCGCTGAGACCGACGACCCCGCACCCTGCGTCCGGGGGCTGGTCGACGCGTCCAGCGCGGACCAGCCCCGCAGGGCGCAGGGACGAGCGGTGTCAGCGCTGGACGGGTCCGACGACCTCGTAGTCGATCTCGATCTCGATCGTGCCGTCGTCCTCGAGCTCCACCTCGACGTCGAACTCGCGCGGCCCGTTGGTCAGCTCGAACTCGATCTCGTCGTCCTGCTCGTCGCGCTCCGTGATCGTCCATCCGTCGGCGACCGAGAGGTCCGTGAGGACCAGCCGGCCGTCCTCGACCGCGAACGCGAAGGTCCCCGCGTCACCGATGTCGTAGCTGCCCGCCTCGGCGTTCTCGATGTCCTGACCGATCTCGATCTCGAGGATCGTGCCGCCATCCTCGAGTTCGATCTCGATCTCCCACTCCACGTCGCCGCGACGGAAGTCGACCTCGATCTCGTCGGCGTCCTGTTCGTCGATGTCGACGGACCAACCGTCCTCGGCGGTGACGTCGTCGAGGACGAGTGCGCCGTCGATGATGGAGAAGGTGACGGTGCCGGCGTCCCCGACCGGCCACGTGCCGGCGACCGCCGCCGTCATGTCGACGAGGGTCATCCCGTCCGACGCAGCAGTGTCGTCGTCCTCGCCCGGGGCGTCCTCGTCACCGTCGGACGCGGTCCCCTCGTCCGTGGTGTCGTCCGCGGTCTCCTGATCCGACGCGCCGTCATCACCCCCCTCGGTGGCGGCGTCCTGCGCGGCGGCGCTGTCCAGATCGATCGGATCGGGGTCGTCACCCCCGACGGCGCAGGCGGCCAGGAGCAGGGCGGCGAGCGCCGGAGCGGCGCCACGTCGGAACGTGCGTGCGATGTCCATCGGTTCCCTCGTCGTTGTCGTCGCCAGCGACCGTACGCCGAGCCCCCAGCGGTACCTGGCCGCCACGGTGGCCGAGGGGGCAACCTGAGGGGCTTCTCAGACACGACTCAGATGGCGCTCAGGTGGCGTTCGGGACCCATGCCGCTCCCGCGGTGCACCACCCGCGCTGCGGTTGCTACCGTCGCAGCACATTCGACGCCGAGGGAGCCCCGCGAGCCAGGGGCTGAGAGCGCGCCAGGCGGGCGCGGGACCTCGGAACCTGATCCGGGTCATGCCGGCGGAGGGAGCGCGTCATGCTCGACCCACTCGTGAGTTCCGTGCTGCTCGTGGCGACGTTGGTCGTCTTCACGGTCATCGGGCTGCGCGCCCGACGCCCCGAACCGGGCGACGTGGCCAGCTTCACGCTCGCCCGCGGCACCCAGGGCGCCGGCACGCTGGGCCTGTCGTTCCTGGCCTCCGGGCTCGGGGCGTGGATCCTGTTCGCGCCGGCCGAACTCGGCGTGCTGCTCGGCATCGGACCGGTCATCGGCTACGCGTTGGCGGCGGCGGGCCCGTTCCTGATCTTCGCCTTCGTCGGCCCGCGCCTGCGACGCCTGCTGCCCTCCGGCCACGGCCTCGGCGACCTGGTCCGGGTCCGGTTCGGCCGGACCGCGAGCATCGCGGTCACCGTCGTGTCGCTGCTCTACATGGGGGTGTTCGTCGCCGCCGAACTGGTGGCGATCGGCGGGCTCGTCGAACTGCTCGGCGGGGTGGACCGACGCATCACCGTCCCCGCGGTCGTCGCGGCCACGCTGCTCTACACCGCGACCGGCGGCCTGCGCGCCTCGCTGCGCACCGACCGCTGGCAGGCCTGGTTGGTCGTGGTGCTGCTCGTCGGCGGCGCGATCGTCGCGGTCACGCGCATCGACGCGCCGGTCGCCGCCGTGCGCGACGCCGGGCTGCTGCAGATCGACGGTGCGGCCTGGCAGAGCGCCGCGACCCTCATCCTCGCCGTCACCGCGGCCAACATGTTCCACCACGGCTACTGGCAGCGGGTCTGGGCCGCGTCCGACGATGCGGCGCTACGCCGCGGCGCACTGGTCGGCGCGGCGGCGACCGTGCCACTGATGCTCATCGCCGGGCTGCTCGGGATGCTCGCCGCCGCGATCGGCATCGTCGAGGTGCCGGCCCTGTCGCTGTTCGCCCTGGCCGGCACGCTGCCCACGGTGGCCATCGCCGGGGTGCTCGTGCTCGGGATCGCGCTGGTCACCTCGTCGGTGGACACGCTGGAGAACGGTCTGGCGGCCCTGCTCGTCGCCGAGCGCCCGAGCTGGTCGCTGTCGACCGCCCGCATCCTCACCGTGGTCATCATGGTGCCCGCGATGATCGTCGGGCTCATCGCCGAGTCCGTGCTGCAGCTGTTCCTGATCGCCGACCTACTCGCCGCGGTGCTGCTGATCCCGGCGCTGCTCGGGCTGTGGCGCCGGGCCACGACGCCGGGCGTGCTCGCGGGGATCGTCGCCGGGATCGTCGGCGCGGTGGGCGTGAGCGCCGCCGTGACCGGCAGCCTGGCCGGCGCCTGGGAGGCGGTCACCTTCCCCGACGCCATCCCGACCCTGCCGCCGTTCGTCGGCGCGCTGGTCGCCAGCGGGCTCGTCACCTTCGTCGTCTCCCGTCTGACGGCGCCGGACGGGCCGACCGACGACCTGACGGGCCTCGACGAGCAGGTGCAGGCCCGTCGTGCCACGGCCGAGCTCCCCCGATGAGCGACGCAGCCGCCCCCGCCTCCGCCGTCACCGCGGCGGGGTTCCCGCGGCTGCACGTGCTGACCCCGTCCGACCAGGGGCCCGACGACCTGCGCCTGGTCGATGCGGCACTGGCCGCCGGCGCGCCGGCGATCCAGGTCCGGGTCAAGGACGCCACCGATCGCGTGCACCTCGAGGTCGTGCGGGCCGTCGTGGCCCGCTGTCGGGCGGCCGGCGCGTGGAGCATCGTCAACGACCGCGTCGACCTCGCGCTCGTCGCCGGTGCCGACGCGGTCCACCTCGGCGCGCACGACCTGCCCGTCGCCGACGCCCGGGCCCTGGCCGGTGACCGGCTGCGGATCGGCGGCACCGCGCGGGATCCCGCACAGGCCCGTGCCCTGGTCGCCGCCGGCGCGGACTACCTCGGCGTCGGCCCGACCTTCGCGACCCGGACCAAGGACGGGCTGCCCGACCCGCTGGGCGTCGCGGGCGTGGCCGCCGTGGTCGAGGCCGTCGAGGTCCCGGTCGTCGCGATCGCGGGCATCACCCTCGAGCGGCTCGCGGAGGTGCTGGCCAGCGGCGCGGACGGTGTGGCGGTCGTCGGTGCCGTGACCCAGGCCTCCGACCCCGGGCAGGCCACCCGGGACCTGCTCGACGCGCTCCGCCGCCACGGCCGGCCATGACCGGCGCCACCCCCTCCCCGGACGTGCTCATCATCGGTGGTGGGCTCATCGGCCTGGCCTGCGCGTGGCGCCTGGCCACCGACGGGGCCACGGTCACCGTGCTCGACCCCACCCCCGGGGCCGGTGCCTCCAACGTGGCCGCCGGGATGCTCGCCCCGGTCACGGAGGTCGTCTACGGCGAGGAGTCCCACCTCGCCCTGACGATCGCGGCCGCCCGCCGTTGGCCGGCCTTCGCCGAGGCGCTCGTCGACGCCAGCGGCACGGACGTCGGCTACCGCGCGACCGGGACGCTGGTCGTCGGGTTCGACCGCGACGACGCCGCGGCGCTGCGCGACCTCGAGGCCTTCCACGCCGAGCTCGGGCTCGAGGTCGAGCACCTCGACCGTGACGCCCTGCGGGTCCGCGAACCGATGCTGAGCCCGCGGGCCCACGTCGGGCTGGCCGCCGCGGAGGACCACCGGGTCGAACCGCGCGCCGTGGTCCGTGCGCTGGTCACGGCGACCGAGCGCGCCGGGGTCACGATCCGTCGCACCCGGACCCGGGCGCTGCGACGTGACGGCGGACGCGTGCGGGGGGTCACCCTGGAGGACGACACGGTGCTCGACGCGCCCCAGGTGGTGCTCGCCGCGGGCGCCTGGTCCGCGGTGATGGACGGGCTGCCACCCGAGGCGACCCCGGCGGTGCGCCCACTGAAGGGTCAGGTGCTGCACCTGCGCGACCCGCAGGGCGCGCCGGTGCTGACCACGACGGTGCGGGCGCTGGTGCGTCACCGCCACGTCTACCTCGTGCCGCGTGACGACGGTCGGCTGGTCGTCGGCGCGTCGCAGGAGGAGCGGGGCTTCGACACGACGGTCACCGCCGGGCCGGTCCGTGAACTGCTCGACGACGCGGTCCGCGTCGTCCCCGGCATCGACGAGTTGGCGCTGACCGAGACGATCGCGGGTCTGCGCCCGACGACCCCCGACAACGCACCGGTCATCGGACACGGCGGCCTCGACGGCCTGATCCTGGCGACCGGCCACCACCGCAACGGCGCGCTGCTCACGCCGATCACCACCGACGCGGTCGCGACGCTCGCCACGGGTGGCACCCTGGACGCCGTGTTCGCCTGTGCCGACCCGGGCCGCCCCGCGGTACGCCCACGACCGGCCCCGTCCGACGACGCGGATCGCCCGGCGCGGCCCGGTCTGCAGGCGCTGATCGACACCAACCGAGGCACGCGATGAGGATCACCCTCCACGGCGAACCCCTGCAGACCGAGGCCCGCACGGTCGGGGCACTGGTCGACTCGCGCGTCCCCGACCGCCGCGGGGTCGCCGTCGCGCTCGACGGGGACGTGGTCCCCCGGGCGCGGTGGGACGACACCCCGCTGACCGACGGCGCCGAGGTGGAGATCGTCGGCGCGGTCCAGGGAGGCTGACATGGCGACCACCGCACTGACCATCGGCGAGGTCGAACTCGGCTCGCGGCTGATCCTGGGCACCGGCGGCGCGAGCGGGCTCGACGTGCTCGAGCGGGCCATCGTCGCGTCGGGGACCGAGGTCGTCACCGTGGCGTTGCGACGGGTGACCGACACCGGACCGGGCTCGCTGCTCGACGTCATCGAACGCACCGGCGTACGCATCCTGCCCAACACCGCCGGTTGCTACACCGCCGTCGAGGCGGTCAAGGTGGCCGAGCTCGGGCGCGAGGCGTTCGGGACCGACTGGGTCAAGCTCGAGGTCATCGGCGACGAGCGCACGTTGCTGCCCGACCCGATCGAGCTGCTCACCGCCGCCGAGCGGCTCGTGGCCGCCGGGTTCACCGTCTGGCCCTACACCAACGACGACCCGATCCTCGCCAGCCGGCTCGCCGAGGTCGGCTGCGCGGTGATCATGCCGCTCGGCGCTCCGATCGGCTCCGGGATGGGGATCCGCAACCCCTACAACCTGGCCATCATCCGCGAGCAGATCGACCTGCCGATCATCCTCGATGCCGGGATCGGCACGGCGTCGGACGCGACGCTCGCGATGGAACTCGGCTGCGACGGGGTCCTGCTCGCCTCCGCGGTCACCCGCGCCCGCGACCCCGAGGCGATGGCCACGGCCATGCGGCACGCCGTCGAGGCCGGTCGGCTGGCGGCCGGTGCGGGACGGATCCCCCGCCGTCGCTACGCCAACGCCTCGACCACCGACGAGGGCCGCCCGGAGCTGTTCGACCCCACGACCCCACCGAACGCCTGAACGATGGTCCCCCGGCTGCTGCTCATCACCGACCACCGGTCCGCGCACGCGGCAGGGCACGAGCACCGAGCCGCGCTCGCCGAGGCGATCGGGGCCGGCGTGGATGCGGTCCTGCTGCGTGACCGTGACCTGGCTCCCGAGCGACGACGCGCGCTGGGCGAGTGGTTGGCGGCGACCCTGGCCACCACGCACACCGCGCTCGTCGTCGCCGGCGACCCCCGGTTGGCCCACCACCTCGGCGCGGTCGGGCTGCACCTCGCGGTCCGCGATCCGTGGCCGGACCCGACCACCTGGGACGGGCCCGTCAGCCGCTCCGTGCACGACGACCCGCAGGCCGCGCACGAGGGGGACGCCGCGTTCGTGCTGGCCGCGCCGGTCGCACCGACCGCCTCGAAACCCGGGTACGGGCCCGCCCTGGGCGAGACGGGGCTCCGCCGGCTCGTGGCAGCCGCCGGGACGACGCCCGTGCTCGCGCTGGGTGGGGTGATCGCGGACGACGTCGACCGGTGGTGCGACGCCGGTGCGGCGGGCGTCGCGGTGATGGGCGGCGTGCTTCGGGCCCGTGCTCCCGGCGACGCCGTGCGCGCGCTGCGCCGCGCGCTGGACGCGGCCCGTCCACGCGCGACGCGTCGCGGACCACGGCCCGCTCCTCCCCCGCCACCAGCTCCCGACCCGCACGCATCGAGGATCCCATGACCAACCCCGCCGTCGCGCTCACCATCGCCGGATCCGACTCCGGCGGCGGTGCCGGGATCCAGGCGGATCTGCGCGCCTTCGGGCAGATGGGTGCGTTCGGCACCAGCGTGATCACCGCCGTGACCGCCCAGAACACCGTCGGGGTCCACGACGTGCACGTGGTCCCGACCGCCACGGTGGCCGCCCAGCTCGACGCCGTCCTCGGTGACCTGCCGGTGGCGGCGGTCAAGACGGGGATGCTGGCCACCGCGGAACTGGTCGCGCTGGTCGGCGCCCGCGCCGCCGCCGGCGCGCTGCCCAACCTCGTGGTCGACCCCGTGCTGGTGTCCGCGACCGGCCACCGGCTGCTGGAACAGGACGCGATCGAGGTCTACCGCACCGCGCTGCTGCCCCACGCCGTGGTCGCCACCCCCAACCTCGAGGAGGCGGCGGTGCTGGTCGGCCGCCGTCTGCACACCCTCGAGGACGCACGGGACGCCGCCCACGAGCTCGCGGCGCTGGGCACGCCCGTCGTGGTGGTCAAGGGCGGCCACCTCGCCGGTGGCGAGGCGGTCGACGTGATCGTGATCGACGGCGAGCTCCACGAGCTCGCCGCGGCCCGGATCGACACCCCCAACACCCACGGGACCGGGTGCACGTTCGCAGCCGCGACGGCCGGCGCGATCGCGACCGGGCACACGCCGCTGGAAGCGCTCGAACGGGCCAAGGCGTACGTGACCGGCTGCATCGCCGGCGCGGCGGGCTGGCGGCTGGGCGCGGGCAACGGCCCGCTCGACCACCTCGGCTTCACCGCACCGGGGAGCTGACGACAGCCCGGTCGAGCCGCGCGGCCGGGACCAGCCGCATCGGCCGGACCGGGCGGGCCAGCCGCAGCCGCGTGGTCAGCGGGCCTCGTCCAACGCCGCGCGCACCCCCGCGAGCAACTCCTCCCAGGACGTCTCGAACGCCGCGACGCCGCGCTCCTCGAGCAGCGCCGTGACCTCGTCGAGGTCGATGCCGACCGCGGCGAGGTCCGCCAGCAGCTGCCGGGCCGCGTCGATGTTGGGGGTGATGGTGTCGCCGGTGACCTGCCCGTGGTCCGCGACCGCCCGCAGGGTCCCCTCGGGCATCGTGTTCACGGTGTCCGAAGCGACCAGCTCGACCACGTAGCGGGTGTCGTCGTAGGCCGGGTTCTTGACCCCGGTCGAGGCCCACAGCGGCCGCTGCACCCGGGCACCCGCGGCCGCCAGGGTCCGCCACCGCTCGGAGTCGCTGACCTCGAGGAAGTGGCCGTAGGCCAGCCGGGCGTTGGCGATCGCGGCGGTGCCGAGCAGCGCATCCGCGTCCTCGGAGCCGAGCTTCTCCAGGCGCGCATCGACCTCCGCGTCCACGCGCGAGACGAAGAAGGAGGCCACGGACACGATGCGGGACAGGTCGTGCCCGGCGGCCTGCGCCTGCTCCAACCCGTCGAGGTAGGCCTCGAGGACCGCGGCGTAGCGTTCCAGGGAGAAGATCAGCGTGACGTTGACGCTGATCCCCGCCGCGATGCAGGCCGTGATCGCCGGCAGGCCCTCGAGCGTGGCCGGGATCTTGATGAACAGGTTCTCGCGGTCCACGGCCCACCACAACGCCTTGGCCTCCGCGATCGTGGCCGCGGTGTCGCGGGCCAGCCGGGGGTCGACCTCGATCGAGACCCGACCGTCGACACCGTCGGTGCGCTCGGCGACGGCACGGAGCTCGTCACAGGCCCACCGCACGTCGAAGGTGGTCAGCGCCCGGACCGCCTCCTCGACCTCGACGCCACGGATCGCGAGGTCGGCGACCTGCTCGGCGTAGGCCGCGCCGTCGGCGAGCGCCTTCTGGAAGATGGAGGGGTTCGTGGTGACGCCGACCACGTGGTCCCGCGTCAGCAGACCCGCGAGGTTGCCGGTCGCGAGCCGCTCCCGGGACAGGTCGTCGAGCCACACGGAGACCCCGGCGGCGGAGAGATCGGCGAGCGCGTCGGTGGACATCGGGGGGCTCCAGGGTCGTCGCAGCGGGGATGTGCGGGGGGGGACGGGTGGCAGGACGCGACGGGCGGGCACCGCGCCGCTCCGTCGGACGGGATCGGACGGACCGGCCCACGGCACCGCCATCGGGGCACAGCGTAGGTCCTCGCCGCCGACCGGTACCTTGCCGGTGCACCGCAGCCGACCCGATGAGCCCCGACGTGACCTCACCCGGCCCGAGCGCCGACACGACGCCAGACGCGTCGTCCGACGTGTCGCCACCTCCGGCCGTCGAGGACGTGACCACGCCCCCCGACGCCGCCGGGCGGCCGCCACGTCGCTCCGCCGCCGAACGGATCGCCCGCAGGATGCTGCTGGTCGAGGGCGCGGATCCCAAGGCCCTGATGGACCTCAAGGGGTCGCTGGTCATCTCCGCCATCCGCTGCGTGCTGACCTACGCGATCATCCCCGCCATGACGCCGCTGATCAGCTGGTCGGGCGCGGTCGCGACCCCGGTGGCCATCGTCCTGACGCTGCTGGCGATGGGCCTCGCCATCAACAGCCTGCGGCGGGTCTGGCTCGCCGACTGGACCTACCGCTGGTCCTACACGGCGTTCATCGGTCTGGTCCTGCTGCTGCTGGGGATCACGTTGGTCTTCGACGTCCGCTCGCTGCTCGGCTGAGTCGCCCGCACGACGTGCGCCACGATCAGTCGTGTGCGCGCTGCTCCTCGACCGCGGCGATGAGCTCCTCGGTGTCGACCTGGCGTGCCCGTTCGCGGTCCCGGCCCGGCCAGGACCGCAACGTCGCCGAGGCGATCGCGACCCCGACGAGGCCCAGGACGGCGCCCGGCCGCGCTCCGAGCACGAGCGCGAGCCCGATCCCGATCATCAGCGCGGCACCGCCGAGCACGATGGCACGCGACGAGGTCGTCGAGGGGACCGTCTCCCGCCGGCGCGTCTCGAACGCGATCACCCCGGCCATGACCGGCGTGACCATCGCGATGCACAGCAGCAGCCACACGATGCGGCCCCACCAGAACCCGGGGTCGCCCGGGACACCGAGATCGATCGGTGCCCCGATGCGCTCGCCGAGCCACGCCGCGGGCAGCTCCGCGAGCTTGTGCCACAGGTACAGGGCCATCCCGAGCGCACCCAGCACGCCCACGACCTTCTCGATCCGTCGGCGCGCCAGCAGCCGTCGGGCCGTGCGTTCGGCGAGCAGGACCCCACCGACCTGCAGCCACATCACCCCGATGAGCGCCAGCGTCGGCGGCAGCAGGTTGGATCGCCCCTCCAGGTCGACGCCGACCATCGCGGTCGGGTAGCCCGACGCGACGGTGCCCGCCAGCCACGCGAACCCCAGCACGATCAGCCCGAGTCCCATGCGGCGCCCGCCGAACCGCTGCCGGCGCCAGGCGATACCGAGCTGCTGCGGGAGCAGCCACACCAGCAGGATGTTGAGCCAGCCGATCCCGCCACCACCGTCGACGACCCGCGAGCCCAGCACGGCGAGGTGCGCGGGTGAGGTGACCTGTCCCCGGACCAGGTCGACGACGACCGCGGCCGCGAGCAGCGCAGCGACCGCACCCAACCCGAAGCGCTCGTCGGCGCGGACGCTCGCCGGCAGCAGCGCCTGCACCACCAGCAGCATGAGCAGGAACCACAGGTGGATCGTGAGCGACAGGTCGAGCGGCCCCAGCAGCCGTCCCCCGGTGACGATCGCCACGATGGCCAGCACCGTCAACACGGCGAGGTAGGTGACGGTCGGGCGCGCCAGGGACAACGCGCGGCCACCCCACCAGTGCAGCTGCCGGTCGCCCGCCTCGATCCGGCGCGCGGTCCCGTCCGCGCTCACCGCCGCGGAGACGAAGACGAACAGCGGCACGACCTGCACGAACCAGGTCGCCACCCCGGCGCCCTGCCACACCGTGAGCAGGTGCTCGGTGTCGACCATGCGCCCGTCACGCAGACGGGGCAGGGTCGCGACCCAGTGACCGAGCACGACGACCAGCAGCGCACCCGCTCGCAGCGCGTCCGGGTAGCGGTCGCGGACCGGTTCGATCGTCACGCTGTCTCCTCGTCGTCCGGTCGCTCCCGTCGCGGACACCCCGAGGCTACGCGGGGTCCACCCACGGTCGCGTGGTGGTCCGCCCCCAGGTGCACCCGGGGGTCCCCGACCGCTCCCGGTCAGGCGGCCTGCATGCGGTGGGCCCAACGCACCGCGTCGAGGTGGGCCGCGGCCAGCGCCGCCGGTTCCAGACCGAGACGTCGACCGATGCCCACGAGTTCCGCCCAGTCCGCGCGCTCGGCGGCGAGGCACAGGTCGATGAGGTCGCGGAACGTGCCGGCACCGCCCTGAAGCGCGCTCCGGACCTCCTCGGGCAGCGGCAGCTCGCCGAGCACCCGCGGGTCGACGATGCCATCGGCCCCGAGCACGGAGAACATCCCCAGGGCGAACGCCTCCAGCCCGGTGCGCTGCCCACGCCGCTCCTGCAGGTCCTCGCAGTACCGGGCCCGGACGCTGGCGGTGGTCAGCAGCTCCGAAGGAGCGTCGTTGGTGACCGCCGACATCACGAGCAGACTCACCCACCGGTGCACCCGACGTTCCCCGAGCAGCACCAGTGCGTGGTGGATCGACTCCACGTCGCGCCAGCCGGTGGCGACGTCGACCAGACGGAGGAACCGGTCGGTCAGGGTCAGGTCGCTGCGGATGAGGTCCTCCACCTCGTGGAGGTCGACCTCGCTCAGCGCGAGCGCCCGCATCAGCTGCAGGTGGGTCGGCGTCAGCCCCAGGGGTCGCATGGCACGCACCGCACGCGGCCGTGTGAAGAAGAAGCCCTGGACCGCATGTGCACCCGCACCGATCACCGCGTCGAAGACCTCGGGGGTCTCCACCTTCTCCGCGATGACCTCGTGCCCGGCCACGACCAGCTCCCGGATGAAGGCCAGCGCCTCCGGCAGGGTGAGGGGCTCGAGGTCGACCTTGATCGCATCGACCAGGTGGGCCATGCCCAACCGGGGGTCGCCGGGGACGACGTCGTCCAGGGCGAACCGGAACCCGACCTCCCGGTGACGCTCGATCGCCTCCCGGGTCCGCTCGTCGTCGTCCAGGCTCTCGAGCAGCTCGATGACCAGCCCGTCGGACGGCAGGTCCAGCAGGGTCCCCGCCTGCAGCATCGAGCCGGGCACGTTGACGAAGGCCAGCGTGCCGTCGGTGCACACCTCCCGCCCGAGGGCGAGCAACCCGTCGATCAGCACGGTGGCCGTCGCCCGGATCCCGGCGTACTCGCCCAGCGGCGCGTGCCCGCCCTCGTCGCGGTAGAGCAACTCGTAGCCCAGCACCTCGAGGTCGGCCGCCACGATCGGCTGCCGCGAGACGAGGACCTCCCCGAACACCTGTTGCATGTCGTCCGCACCTTGTGGGCCGGGGCCACCACCGACGCACGCCGAGGTCGGGCCCCACTGAGACCTCCCCGTCGGCTGCCTGGGTCCCGGCATAAGCCGGCGCGGGTCCGCGTCACGCCGACGGGCGCCCGCCCGATCCGCCGCGGCCGCCCGGCCTCGTAGGCTGCATCCCACCGACCGGAAGGCACCCGATGTCCACGCTTGGTTCCGTGCTGGCGGCGATCGACGACTGGCCGGTGGAGACCGTCGCCGTCGGGGTCACGGATGCCTCGGCGACGTTGGCGTCCCACGGGCCGACCGACGCGGTGCTCCCCGTGGCGTCGCTGACCAAGCCGATCGCCGCGCTGGCGGTGTTGGTCGCGGTGCAGGACGGGGTGCTCCACCTCGACGAGCCGGTGCCGATCGGCGACGCCCCGGGGGGGATCACCGTGCGCCACCTGCTGGCGCATGCCGGCGGGCTCCCGCTGGACGAGGGCGGCGTGATCGGGGCACCGGGTCGCAAGCGCATCTACTCGAACTGGGGCTACGACGTGCTCGGCGAGCTCGTGGCCGAACGGACCGGCACGCGCTTCGTCGACCACCTGCGCATCGAGGTGCTGGACCCACTGGGGATGGCGACCACCACCCTGGACGGCTCCCCCGCGAAGGACATCCACTCCACCGTGGACGACCTGCTGCGCTTCGCCCGGGAGCTGCTGCGCCCGACCCTGCTGGAACCCGACCTGCACCACGCGGCCACGACGATCGCGTTCCCTGATCTCGACGGCGTGGTGCCGGGCTACGGCCGCCAGTCGCCGAGCGACTGGGGGCTGGGCCTGGAGCTCAAGGGCACCAAGGACCCGCACTGGACCGGCTCGGCGCTCGATGCGTCGACCTTCGGGCACTTCGGGCGGTCCGGCTCGTTCCTGTGGGTCGACCCGACGCGCGGTGTGGCGGCGGCGGAACTCGCCGACCGGGACTTCGACCAGTGGGCCAAGGACCGCTGGCCCGGGTTCAACGACGGACTCGTCGCCGCCCTGGACGACGCGGACGACGCGGACGACGCGGACGACGGGGACGACGCGGACGACGGGGACGACGCGGACGACGGGGACGGGACCGGCTCGGACGACGCCGGGGGCGACCGATGAGCGATGCCGACACGTCGGCACGTCAGCCGGTGGCACTGATCGCCGGCTGCGGCGACCTGGGCACCGAGGTGGGGCTGCGGCTGGCAGCCGCCGGCCAGCAGGTCATCGGCCTGCGACGCCGCGCGGCGCAGCTCCCCGCGCCCATCACCGGCTGGTCCGCGGACCTCACGCAGCCCCTGACCCTGCCCGAGGGGCTGCCCGGCCCGATCGACGTGCTCGTGCTCAGCGCGGCCGCCGGTGGTGGGGGTGAGGCCGGGTACCGCGCCGTCTACCTCGAGGGCACCCGTCACGTGCTCGACGCGCTGGAGCGCGCTGGGCAGCGACCCGCGCGGGTCGTGCTCGTGTCCTCCACCGGGGTCCACGGGACCGCCGGCGAGGTCGACGAGGGGACCCCGCCGCAGCCGGCACGCGCCACCGGGCACGTCCTGTTGGAGGCCGAGCAGCTGCTCCGGGACCGCCACCCCGACGCGGTGGTCCTGCGCCTGGCAGGGATCTACGGTCCGGGACGGACCCGGCTCATCGACGCGGTCCGCGAGGGCACCGCGCGGATCCCCGATCCGGATGTGACCACCAACCGGATCCACCGTGACGACGCGGCCCGGGCCGTGGTCGCGCTCGCCACCGTGTCCGACCCACCGACGACGGTCATCGGGGTCGACGACGCCCCGGTCGGCAAGGGCGAGGTGCTGCGGTTCCTGGCCGACGAACTGGGTCTGCCTCCGCCACCGGTTGCGACGGACGGCTCGCGTCGGGCGACCGACAAGCGCTGCCGCAACACCGTGCTGCGGGGCGTGCTGGACCGGGCCGGGACCACGCTGGCGTTCCCCAGCTACCGGGAGGGCTACCGGGCCATCCTGGCCGGGCAGGGCACCCGGCATCAGTAGGCTGGTCGGACGATCGGCAGCGATGCCGTCCCCGACCGCAGAGCAGGAGCACACGGGTGGAGCAACGCAGCGGTGATCTCGTCCCGATCGATCCGATGGAGTGCGTGGAGCTGCTGGGCTCCGTGGAGTTGATCCGGGTGGCGCTCACGACCGCCCAGGGACCCACGCTGTTCCCCGTCAACCACGTGGTACACGACGATGCGGTCTACTTCCGCACCGCGCCGGGGTCCAAGCTCGGTGCCGCGGCACAGGGCGGCCAGGTCGCCATCGAGGCGGACGAGACGGACGCGGCCAAGCGCACGGGCTGGAGCGTCATCGGGCACGGCACCGCCAGCATCGTGACCGACACGGACCTGGTCGCGGAACTGCACGAGCTCCCCTTCGAACCGTGGGCGCTCCCGGACACGCGCGACTTCTGGGTCCGGGTCGACCTCGACCACGTCACCGGCCGCCGCATCCGACGCGACGAGCACTGACCGACCCGACCGAGCTCGCCCGGGTCGCTGCGTCACCCGGATGGTCCCGAGGCCACGACCATGTCCCGCACGCGCCTGCACGCCCAGCTGCTGGTCCCCGGCCGCGGGGAGCCGCTGCGCGACGCCGTCGTCGACCTCGACGACACGACGATCAGCTACGCCGGCCCCGCCGCCGGCGCCCCGGTGCGCATCTCGGACCAGGAGTTCACGGTCCCCACCGTCATGCCGGGACTGTGGGACTGCCACACGCACCTGACCGGGGTGCGCAGCTTCGACCTCTCCCGGGCCCTGCTCGAGCCGGTCGCCCGCCGTGCAGCCCGCGCCGCCGGTGACCTGCGGGCGGCGCTGGCTGCCGGGGTCACCAGCGTCCGCGACGCCGGCGGGTTCGCGATCGACCTCGCCGCTGCGGTCCGGGACGGCAGCGTGCTCGGCCCCACCATCCACGCGGCCGGCGCCATCCTGTCCACCACCGGTGGGCACGGCGACCTGCACGACCTGCCGCTGGAGTGGGTCCACGACCTGATGACCCACGAGTCGATGCTGCGGTTGTGCGACGGCCCGGACGCGTGCGCCACCGCGGTCCGTGAGCAGCTCCGCCGCAACGCCGCGGTCATCAAGATCTGCGCGTCGGGTGGGGTCCTCTCCGAGGTCGACGACCCGATCCACCAGCAGTTCACCGACGCGGAGCTGGCCACCATCGTCGAGGTGGCCGGGCTCGCGCAGCGGTCGGTCATGGCGCACTGCCACGGCAAGCCCGGGATCATGGCCGCGGTCGAGGCCGGGGTCCGCACCGTGGAGCACGGCACCTACCTCGACGAGGAGTGCTGCGCCGCGATGGTGGAGCGCGACGTGCTGCTCGTGCCGACCCGGCTCATCGTCACGGAGCTCGCGGCGGTCGGGGCGGCGTCGGGGATGAGCCCCGCCATGCTCGACAAGCTGTTCGCCACGGCCGAGCGGCACGCCGACGCGCTCACGATGGCCCACGAGGCCGGGGTGCGGATCGCGATGGGCACGGACGTGGCGGCCTCGGGGCGCCACCTGCCCGCTGCCTGGGGCAACCACGGCCGGGAGCTGGCCCTGATGCAGGCGTCGGGCCTCGGCCCGCTGGAGGTCCTGGAGGCGGCCACCGCCAACGGTCCCGACACCCTCGGGTTGCAGGCGCCCCGCTCCGGGCAGCTCGTCGCCGGCTACGACGCGGACGTCATCACCGTCGACGGCGATCCGACCGCCGACCTGACCGTGCTCGCGGATCCGGCGAACATCGGCCACGTGTTCGTGGGCGGCCGCCGGGTGGCGGGCGCCGCCGCCTGAGCGCGATCGACCGCCGCGGCGCCTGAGGCGACGCCGAGCAGGCGACGCACCACGGCCCCCGGTCGAGACCCCGCTACAGGCTCGGCAGCGCCTCGCCGGTCTGGACCTTCCACAGCGCGGCGTAGCGACCGTCGAGCTCGACGAGTTCGTCGTGCGTCCCGGACTCCACGACCTGCCCCGCATCCAGCACGTGGATGCGGTCGACGTGGCGCACGGTGGACAGCCGGTGCGCGATGACCAGCGTCGTGCGCGTGTGGGTCACCCGTGCGAGCGAACGCTGGATCGCAGCCTCGGTCTCGTTGTCCACCGCCGAGGTGGCCTCGTCGAGCACGAGGATGGCGGGGTCCCGCAGGATGGCGCGTGCGATCGACAGGCGTTGGCGTTGCCCGCCGGAGAGCTTCTGGCCCCGCTCCCCGACCACGGTGTCGTAGCCGTCCGACAGGGCCCGGATGAACGCGTCGGCCTCCGCGATCTCCGCCGCCGCGATCATCTGCTCCTCGGTCGCATCGGGGCGGCCGTACGTCAGGTTCTCGCGGACGGTGCCGTGGAACAGGAACACGTCCTGGCTGACCAGACCGATCGCGGCGCGCAGGTCCGCGGCGACGAGCTCGCGCACGTCGTGCCCGTCGATGGTGATGGCCCCTTCGGTCACGTCCTCGAGTCGCAGCAGCAGCTTGACGATGGTCGACTTGCCCGCACCGGTCGAGCCGACGACCGCGTGGGTGTCCCCGGCCGGGACGTGCAGGTCGACCCCGCGCAGCACCGGGGCGAGCGACGAGCGGTAGGCGAAGCGCACGCCGTCGAAGCGGACCTCCCCGGCGGGGTCGCGCAGCGGGGTCGTGCCGTCGGTGATCCCGATCGGTTCGTCGACCAGGTCGAGGATGCGCCGCGTGGAGGCCATCGCGCGCTGGTAGAGGTCGAAGGTCTCGCCGAGGCGCGTCAGCGGCCACAGCAGTCGCTGCACGATGAACACCATCACCGTGTAGGTCCCCGCCGCGAGCTGCCCGTCGAGGGTCTGCAGCCCACCGATGATGAGGATGGCGGTGAAGCCGACCAGGATGGCGATCCGGATCAGGGGCACGAACGCGCTGGAGAAGCGGATGGCCTCCCGGTTCGCCTGCCGGTAGGTCTCCGACTCCTCGCCGATCCGCTCGACCTCGCGGGCCTCGGTCCCGAAGGCCTTGATGGTCGCGATCCCGCCGAGGTTGTTCGCCAACGAGCCGGACAGCTGCCCGACCTGTTCGCGCACGCGCCGGTAGCGCGGCTCGAGCCGGCGCTGGAACCGGAAGGCGCCCCACAGGATCACCGGCATCGGCAGGAACGCCACGACCCCGACGATCGGGGCGAGCACGAAGTAGGTCACCCCGATCAGCACCACGGAGGTCGCGACGGTGAGGATCTCCTGCGCTCCACGGTCGAGGAAGCGCTCGAGCTGGTTGACGTCGTCGTTGAGGATCGCGAGCAGTCCCCCGGAGCTGCGATCCTCGAAGGCGGCGAGGTCGAGGTTCTGGATGTTGGCGTAGGCGTCCATGCGCGCCTCGTGCTGGATCGTCTGCGCGAGGTTGCGCCAGACGACGTCCGCCGCGTACTGGGTCGCGGACTCGATCAGCCAGACGACGACCGTCACCCCGGCGAGGATCAGCAGCTGGTCGCGGGGCCCCGTGAACCCGGTCACGTTCGCGATCAGGGAGTCCTGGCCCGCGACCACGATGTCGACCGCGATGCCGATCAGGAACGGCGGGGCGATGTCGGCGGCGGTGTTCAGCACGGACATGAACGTCGCCAGCCAGACCTGGCGACGGTGACGCGCGGAGTACTCCCACAGCCGCCGCAGCGGAGGACGCTGGTCGGGGTCCGGGAGCTCGGCCGGCGTGGCGGCGGTCGTGGTGTCGGGCGTGGGGTCGGGGGCCATCGGGCTCATCTCCCCGCGAGTAGCTGCTGCAACGGCCGGGCCAACGCTCGGAACGCGACACCGCGGTGGCTGATGCGATCCTTCTCCGCCGCGGACAGCTCGCCGTTGCTGCGGCCGTCGTCGGTGGCGTCCGCGACGAACAGCGGGTCGTAGCCGAACCCGTTCGTGCCACGGCGTTCGCGCAACACCCGTCCCTCCATCGTGCCCCGCACCGTCTGCTCCAGCCCGTGGGGCGTCACGAGCGCCGCGGCGCAGACGAAGCGGGCGGTGCGCCGCTCGTCGGCCACGTCGGCCAGCGCGGCGAGCAACGCGTCGTTGTTGGCCTCGTCGTCCCCGTGGGTCCCGGCGAACCGGGCGCTGCGGACCCCCGGCGCACCGCCGAGGGCATCCACCTCGATGCCGGAGTCGTCCGCGATGGCCGGCAGCCCGGTCGCCTCGACGCAGGCCCTGGCCTTGATGAGCGCGTTGGCCTCGAAGGTCTCGCCGTCCTCCGCCGGCGAGGCGACGTCGAACTCCCGCATGGAGCGCAACCGGATGCCGGCGAGGCCCACCTCGGTCAGGATCGCGGCGATCTCCTCCAACTTGTGCGCGTTCGCGCTCGCCACGACCAGCTCGCGCTGTCCGGTCGCGCCGGTCGGTCGGGGGGTGCTCATGCGCGGACCGCCGCGTCCTGCAGGGCGAAGAGCTCGCCGCAGCCCGCCGACGCCAGGTCGAGCAGCGCGTCCAGGGCAGCGCGATCGAACGGGGCGCCCTCCGCGGTGCCCTGCACCTCGACGAACCGTCCGTCGGCGGTCGCGACCACGTTCATGTCCACCTCGGCGCGCACGTCCTCCTCGTAGGGCAGGTCCAGGCGCGGCTCGCCGTCGATGACCCCGACGCTGATCGCCGCGACCTGCCCGACGAGCGCCGCCTCGTGCCCGAGCTGGCGCAGCGCACGGGCCAGCGCGACGTAGCCGCCGGTGATCGCGGCGGTCCGGGTCCCGCCGTCGGCCTCCAGTACGTCGCAGTCGACGGTGATGGTCACATCCGGCAGCGCATCGAGGTCCACGACCGCGCGCAGGCTGCGCCCGATGAGCCGTTCGATCTCCTTGGAGCGCCCACCGGGGCCGTTGCGCTCGCGGCGTGCACGGCTGTCGGTCGCGCCGGGCAGCATCGCGTACTCCGCGGTGACCCAACCCTTGCGGTCGCGGAACCGGGGTGCCCCCTCCTCGACCGACGCGGCGCACAGCACGTGGGTGCCGCCGAAGCGCACCAGCGCGGACCCGGCGGGGTGGCGCTGGGGGTCGGGGTCGATGGACACCGCTCGCAGCTCGTCGGGGGCACGGCCATCGTGACGGGACACCTCGGCACCTTCGTTCGGATCGAGCGACCTCACGGCCGCGCGCGGCGGCTCCCCGGACCTCGGGATGCCTCGCGGCCGGACGCTACCGGCCCCGCCGGGCGGCTCAGACCGCGTAGGTGTCGAGGTCCTCCGCGAGGTGCACCGGCCCGCCGAACGCCGTGGCCGCCTCCGCCCGGGCCACGTCGCGGTCGACGGCCCCGGTGATGTGGGTCAGGACCAGCCGCCCGACCCCGGCCTCGCGGGCGAGGTGACCCGCCTGGGTCGCGGTGAGGTGGATGCCGGGTAGCCAGTCGTCGATGTCGCCGGTCCAGCTCGCCTCGCACAGGAACAGGTCCGCACCCCGAGCGATCTCGACCAGCTCGTCACCGCCCGCACTGTCCCCGGAGTAGACGAGCGTGCGACCGCCCGCCTCGATCCGCACCGACACGGCCGGCACCGGGTGGATCGAGTGCGCGAACCGCAGGTGCATCGGCCCGACCTCGGCCTCGTCGCCGTGTCCGACCTGCTGGTGGCGGAACACCAGATCGAACTCGAGGGTCGAGTCGTTGGACATCATCGAGGTCAGCAGCTCGTGGACCTCGGCCGCGGCGTAGAGCGGCACCTGACCGTCGAACGCCGGGTCGAACCGCAGGTTGTAGTAGCAGCCGATCAGATCGATGCAGTGGTCGACGTGGCGGTGACTGATCGCCACCGCGTCGAGCTCGCGCAGGGAACACAGGCGCTGCAGGTTCGCGGTCGAGCCGTTGCCGGCGTCCACCAGCAGTCGGGTTCCGTCGACCTCGACGAGGTAGCCGGAGCAGGCGCGACCCACCCCGGTGTGGGACCCGGCAGAGCCCAGTACGGTCAGCTGCAGTCCCATGGCATGCCTCCGTGGCACATCGGTCGGGCGGAGCCTAACGGCGACACCGGCGTGGAACGCCGGTGCGCGACCAGGACGTCCACGCACCGGTCTCCTCGGGCAGCCGGAGGTGGATCAGGCCCACAGCGTCCCGGAGATGGCCGAGGCGATCTCCTTGACGTCGCCGGGCGCGTAGGCCCCGGTGGACAGGTACTTCCACCCGCCGTCCGGCGACAGGGCGACCACGTGGGAGCCCTCCGGCAGCCGTCGGCAGATCCGCTGCGCCACCACCAGCGAGGCACCCGTGGACACGCCCGCGAAGATGCCCTCGCGCTCCGCGAGCTCCCGGGTCGCGGTCAGCGCCTTGAGCGAGTTCACCTTGATCCGGCTGTCGAGCACGCCCTGGTCCAGCACCTCCGGCACGTAGCCCTCGTCGAGGTTGCGCAGCCCGTAGACCAGGTCGCCGTACTCCGGCTCCGCGGCGAAGACCTTGATCGCCGGGTTCCACGCCTTGAGCCGCTTGCCGGCGCCCGTGACCGTGCCACCGGTGCCGAGGCCGGCGACGAAGGCCGCGACCTCTGGCAGGTCGGCGATGATCTCCGGTGCGGTGGTCTCGTAGTGCGCCAACGCGTTCGCGGCGTTGCCGTACTGGAACGGCATGTGGACGTCCGGGTCGGCGGCGGCCATCTCCCGGGCGACGCGTACCGAGCCGTTGGAGCCCTCGGTCGCCGGCGAGAACACGATCTCCGCCCCGAACATGGTGAGCAGCTGCCGGCGTTCCTCGGAGGTGTTCTCCGGCATCACGCAGGTCAGCGGGTAGCCCTTGACCTTGCAGATCGCGGCCAGGCCGATCCCGGTGTTGCCGGAGGTCGGTTCGAGGACCCGTTGTCCGGGCTGCAACAGCCCGTGACGCTCGGCCTCCCTGATCAGGTACGCGGCGACCCGGTCCTTGACCGAACCCGTGGGGTTGTGCCCCTCGAGCTTGAGGTGGACCGTGTAGCCCTCCGGTGACAGGTTCGGCAGCGCGACGAGCGGCGTGTTGCCGACCGCCTGGGCGATGTCACCGGCGCGCACCGCCTCAGCCCGCGCCACCGGCGACGGCCGGCATGATGGCGATCTCCCCATCGTCCTCGACCGGGGTGTCGATGCCGGACACGTAGCGGATGTCCTCGTCGTCGACGTAGACGTTGATGAACCCGCGGACGGCGCCGTCGTCCTCGAGCAGGTCCTCCCCCAGACCGGGGTGCGTCGCGATCAACGCGTCGAACACCTCACGGACGGTGCTGCCGGGCGCGGCCACCTTGGCCTCGCCGGCGGTGTGCTTGCGCAGGACGGTGGGGATACGGACGGTCGGCATGTCGGGGCACCTCGTGGGAGCTCGGGGGCGCGTGCACGTCGCCGCGGTGGGACCGGACGCCGACCGGAGCCGGCGCGGTCCGTTCGTTGGCGGACCGACGTGCGCAACGCGGCTCGATGGAGGGTAGCCAGCACCGGGTGGGGCCGACCGGCCGCCGGGCCGTTCGACGGTCGGTAGCGTGCGCACGCGACCGGCGGGTTGGCAGCGTGCGCACATTCTCGGGGGACCGGGCACGACGGTTGGGGCTGGTTGCGGGCGGCGTGGGGGTGGGCCGGCCACCCGCCGCGGCCCGGCGCGATGTGCGCCACCTGCGTGGGGTCGCCCACCGGCTCGGTGTCGTGCAGCTCGACAGCGTCAACGTGCTGGCCCGCGCCCACGAGCTGCCGTTCTGGACCCGACTGGGTCCCCACGATCGCGCCGCGCGCGACCGCTGGTTGTGGCGCTCGCGGGAGATGCTGGAGGGCTGGGCGCACGTCGCCTCGCTGACCCCCGCCGACCGGTGGCCGCTGCTCGCCCACCGCCGGGCGGCGTTCCGCGACGGGGAGTCGCGCGCCCGCTTCGAGGCCACGCATCCGGGGACCCTGGAGGCGGTGCTGGCCGAGGTGGCGGACGCCGGGCCGACGAGCGTGTCCGATCTGCAGGAGCCCGGGCGACGCACCGGACCGTGGTGGGGCGACCCGCGGGGCAAGCGGGCACTGCAGCAGTTGTTCCTCGGCGGCGAACTCGCGGTGCACGACCGCACGCCCCAACTGGTGACCGTCTACGACCTCACCGAGCGGGTCGTCCCAGACGCCCACCGCGGTCCCGCACCACCGCCCGACGAGGCGGGCCGCGCCCTGCTGCGCCACGCCGTACGCGCGCACGGCCTCGGGACGGCCGGGGAGCTCGCCGACCACCACCGCCAGCCCATCCGCACGGCCCGCCGGTTGCTCGAGGAGCTCGCCGAGGGTGGCGAGGTCACCCGGGCCCGGGTCCGGGGCCGCGACGAGGTGCACTACCTCGACCCGACGGCGACGGTGCCGAGGCACAGCCAGGCACGCACGCTGGTGTCCCCGTTCGACCCGGTGGTGTGGGAGCGCGGCCGCGCGGAGCACCTGTTCGACTTCCGCTACCGCATCGAGATCTACGTCCCGGCCGCCCAGCGGGTGCACGGCTACTACGTGCTGCCGTTCCTGCTCGGCGACCGGTTCGCCGCCCGGGTGGACCTCAAGGCCGACCGGGCGACGGGCCGTCTGCTGGTGCGCGGCGCGTTCGCGGAGGACGGGGTGGACGCCGCGGTCGTGGCGCGCGAGCTGGCCGTCGTGCTTCGCGTGCTCGCGACCTGGGTGGGGGTCGACGTGGTCGTCGTGCACGACGGGGGCGACGTGGCGCCGGCACTGCGGCGCCAGGTCGGCTGAGCGGCCCGGCGGCACGTCCGGGCTCAGGTGCAGTCGATGCGGGCGTCCAACGCGACCGTAGTCAGCGCGATCGGCGGCGTGGGGTGACCCGTCGGGCCGCGTCGGCGACGGCGGTCCCGGAGCGCTTGATCTTGGCCTCAGCCAGGTCGGCGTGGTGGGTCAAGGCCGTCCGGTCGAGCTGGGCATCGAGGATGGCCACCTCCCCATCGGGCAGCGGCGGGAACGCCTTCAGCGGGTGGCCGTCACGGGCGGGGAACACCACGTAGTGCGGACCGTCGTCGGACGTCCAGCGCCCGACGTAGCCGTCGACGTCCCGCGCGAGGCGGTAGGCGAGCACGTGGGGGCGCAGCTGCCGGTCGAGTTGGCGCGCCACCTCGATGGACACGGGGATCGCGACCTTGCGCGCGGCCATGGCGACGATGGGCCAGACCATCAGGCGACCTTCGTGTCGAGCAGGTGCACGGGCCGTTCGGTCACGACGCCCTCGAGGATGCGGAACGCCCGGATGTCGGGGGCGTCGCGGTCCTGCAGCGTGACGATCAGGTAGGTCGCCTCCGGGTAGGCCGCCAGGGAGATGTCGGTCGCGGAGGGGTAGGCCTGGGTGTGCGTGTGGGAGTGGTAGATCGCGAGCTCGGCTCCGGCGTCCTCGATGGTGCGCATGGCACGCAGCAGCTGCTTGCCGTCCATGACGTAGTAGGTCATCGAGCGCTCGACGTTGTCGATCGGGAAGTGCTCGATCGTGCCGTCCCCGTGCGTCCCGAGCAGCCCGCAGACCTCGTAGGGGAAGTCGGACCGGGCCCGTTCGACCAGGACGTCCCAGGTCGACCGGTCGATGCGGAACGGCGCCGTCGACGCGGCCGAGGTGTCAGACTCCACCACAACTCCTTCCCGATCGCCGCGACGGTACCCGACCCCTGCACCCCGCCTCCGCGGCCCCGCCACGACCCGCCAGCATCGGAGCACCCATGCCGCTCGACGACGACCTGCGTGCGCTCGCCACCGGCCGCAACTTCGGGGCACTGACCACCCTGTTCGAGGATGGGACACCCCAGACCCAGATCATGTGGGTCGATGCCGACGAGGACCACCTGCTGATCAACACCGAGGTCCACCGGGCGAAGTTCCGCAACCTCGAACGCGATCCGCGCGTCACGCTGACGATCTGGGTCGAGGGTGACCCCTACCGTTACGCGGAGGTCCGGGGGGTCGTCGCCGGTGTGGTGCGAGGACCCGAGGCGCGTGCCCACATCGACGCGTGTGCGCAGCGCTACTTCGGCCGGCCCTACCCGGCGGAACAGATCAGCTCGGAACGTGCCATCGTGCGCATCGAGCCGCGGCGGGTGCACCGCAACGGGCTCTGAGCGGACCCGAGCGCCCTCAGGCGTCCTTGCGCGGCCCCGGGATGAACGCGTTCGTCCGGCGGAAGTACTCGTCGTAGCCCTCCCGTGAGGACCCGCCCGCGGTCATGTTCTTGTCGGTGAGCGCCACACCGGAGACCTTCACGATCAGGAACGTCATCAGCGCGGAGCCGGCGACGCCCCACCACGCGCCCGTCGCGAGCCCCAGCAGGAAGTAGCTCCACCACACGACGGTGTCGCCGAAGTAGTTCGGGTGCCGGGTGGTTCGCCACAGTCCCCGGTCCATGACCTTGCCGCGGTTCGACGGATCGGCCAGGAAACGCTGCAGCTGCCAGTCGCCGCCGGCCTCGAACACGAAGCCGACGAGCCAGACCACGACCGCCAACGCGTCCAGCCAGGTGAGCGACGGCGGCGAGCTGGCCGCAGCTGCCGCGAGCAGCGGCACGCTGATCAGCCAGGCGAGCACGCCCTGCAGCCAGAAGATGGTGACGAGGCTGCGGGGCACGAAGGAGTCGGGCCGCTTGTCGCGCATCGCGCGGTAGCGCTTGTCCTCCCCCTCGCCCCAGTTGCGCCAGGTGATGTAGATCGACAGCCGCAGACCCCAGACGCTGACCAGCGCGACCGCCAGCCAGGTCCGCGGCGTCGGGTCCGGCGCGGCCAGCGCGTAGGTCCAGGTGACCACGACGAAGGCTAACCCCCAGACGCGGTCGACCAGGCTCGCGTCGCGCTGGATCACGCTCGCGACCCACGTCACGGTCATCAGGGCGAGCGCGGCGCCGAGCCCCACCAACCAGATCTGCCACATCGCCATCGTCGTCCCTCCGCGTCCCCGCAGGATCGTCCGGTGCACCGCCGTGGCACACCTGGGAAGGTTCGCACGGCCGGGCGCGGCGGACCGTGGCCGTCCGGCAGCCGGACGTCCTAGGCCACGAGGTAGTCGCGCTCGTCGAGCCGCCGCGCGCGGTGACGGTAGGTGAGGCTGGATCCTGGCCACAGCGCGACGTTGCGCCCGTCGTCGTCGACGTACCAGCTGCGACATCCGGCCCACACGGATCCGGCGTGTCGCGCATCGACCTCGGCGAGGTAGGCATCGGCGGTCCGCGCGCGGACCTCGATCGTGCGCCGGCCGGTGGCGCGCAGGTGCTCGAGCGCGGCGGTCAGGTGCGCGACCTGGGCCTCGATCATGACGAGCACGGAGTTGTGTCCGAGCGCGCTGTTGGGCCCGAGCAGCTGAAAGAGGTTCGGGAACCCGGGGTGCGTGATCCCGAGCCAGGTGCGTGGGCGCGGGCCCGCCGGCTCCCCCAGCGTGGCGCCGTCCCGTCCGACGATGCGCATCGGCACGTACGCGGCGTCGATGGCGAACCCGGTCGCCTGGATCAGCACGTCGAGATCGAGCCGGGTGCCGTCGGCGAGCTCGACGCCGTCGCGGTGCCCGGCGACGACGGCCTGCGGGTGCAGGTAGACGTCCGGGCGGGTGAGCGCCGGGTAGAGGTCGTCGGAGATGACCACCCGTTTGCAGCCGAGCGGGGTCTCCGGGCGCAACGCGGCGCGCAGTTGCGGGTCGGCGACCTGCCGGTCCAGGTGCCGACGGGCCTGGGTGGCCACGACCGCGTTCAGCCGGCTGCCGTGCCGGAACCCGACGATGCGGACCTCGTTGCGCAGGTACTCGCGGAGCCGGTCGAGCTCGCGCCAGCCCGGCACGATCCGGGCGGCGTGACGTACCAGCGGCGAGCGGGGCCGGTCGTTGCGCGGGATGACCCACGGTGCGGTGCGCTGGATCACGTGCAGCTCCCGCGGGATCCCGGCGATCGCCGGGACGAGCTGCGCGGCGCTGGCCCCCGTGCCCACGACGCCGACCCGCCGGTCCGCGAGGTCGACCCCGTGGTCGTAGCGCGCCGTGTGGAACGTCGGCCCGGGGAACCGTTCGAGCCCCGGTACCTCGAGCATCGCGGGCACCCGCAGCCCCCCGATCGCGAGGACCAGCACCTGGGCCTCGACGCGCGCGCCGTCGTCGGTCGTCAGCTGCCAGCAGCGCACGGCGTCGTCCCAGACGGCCTCGGTCACCGTGGTCCGCGTCCGCAGCACGTGGTGGATCCCGGCCTGGCGCGCGACACGGTCGAGGTAGGCGTGCAGCTCCGGTTGACGGGGGTAGCGGCGCGTCCAGCCGGGCTCCGGCGCGAACGACAGCGAGTACAGCGATGTCCGGATGTCGCAGGCGGCGCCGGGGTAGGTGTTGTCCCGCCACGTCCCCCCGACCCCGTCCCCGGCCTCGAGCACGAGCACGTCGTCGAACCCCGCCTGGGCGCAGCGGATCGCGGCGGCGATGCCCGCGAACCCGGCACCCACGATCGCCACCTGGACCCGCGTGGGTACGGGCGGCGCACTGCCCGGCGCTGCGGACGCGGATGCTGGCCGCGACACGTCGGGCGCGGGCGGGGCCACGTGGGGCGCGACCACGGGGACCTCCGGGACGTCGACGGGTGGGTGGACGCGTAGGGTTCCACATCGCGCGACGAGGGAGGGGCGATGACACGGGACCTGGCGACGGTCACCCAGGACGTCGTGGCCTGCCGGGCGTGCCCGCGGTTGGTCGCCTGGCGTGAGCACGTCGCGGCGACGCGCCGGGCCGCCTACGCCGACGAGGAGTACTGGGGCCGGGCGGTGCCCGGGTTCGGTGATCCACACGCGCGGATCGTCGTGGTGGGCCTCGCGCCGGCCGCGCACGGCGCCAACCGCACCGGGCGGATGTTCACCGGTGACCGCTCCGGCGACTGGCTCTACGCCTCGTTGCACCGCAGCGGCTTCGCCAACCAGCCGACCTCGACCCACCGCGATGACGGGCTGCACCTCACCGACGTGTGGATCACGGCTCCCGTGCGCTGCGCCCCGCCGGAGAACAGGCCGACCACCGACGAGCGCGACCGCTGCCTGCCGTTCCTTCGTGACGAGCTCACGGCGCTGCCGTGGCGCGTGGTGGTCACCCTCGGCGCGTTCGCGTGGCACGCAACGCTCGGCCTGACCGGGTGGGAGGGCCGCAAACCGCGGTTCGGGCACGGGGCGACGACACGGCTGCCCGACGGCCGGGACCTGCTCGGCAGCTACCACGTGTCGCAGCACAACACCTTCACGGGTCGACTCACCGAGCCCATGCTCGACGCCGTGTTCGAGCACGCCCGCGCGCTGGCCGACGCGTCCGCACCGCCGGGGGACACCTGATGCGGCTGCTGGCGCCGAGGGCGGGGCCCGGGTCGACCGCGAGCCGCAGGCCGACCACGGACCGTGTCGCGCGCCGGACCGCGCGACGGACCCCGCCCCGGACCGATCCCCGACCGATCCCGCATCCGACTGAACCTGGAACGCGACTCGTGCGTCCTACCTCCACAGGGCCCAACGAGAGCGGACCATGTCGACGATCATCGCAGCGGTGGCGGGAGGCGAAGCGTTGAGCAGGACGCTCGCCTCGATGCCCGATGGGTTCGCGAGCTTCTACGCGACGCATCACCGCGATCTGACCGGTCTCGCCTACACCCTGACCGGGTCCTGGACGGTCGCGGAGGACCTCGCACAGGAGGCCTTCGTCCGCGCCTACCGGGACTGGGACCGCGTCGGCGACTACGACCGGCCGGACAGTTGGATCCGCACCGTGCTCGTCAACCTCGCGACCTCGCGGGGGCGGCGCCTCGCCGCCGAGGGACGGGCGCTGATCCGGCTCCGTGGCCACCGGGAGGACCAGCACACCGACCCGCTGCCCGGCGCCGCCGAACGCTTCTGGGCGGCGGTCCGCAGCCTGCCCCGACGTCAGGCCCAGGCCGTGGCGCTGCACTACCACGACGAGCGCTCGATCGAGGAGATCGCCGTCATCATGGACTGCGCCGAGGGGACGGTGAAGTCCCACCTGCACGCCGCTCGACGCACCCTCGCGGATCGGCTGGAGGAACCCGACCACCGCCCCGAGGTTGCCGAGGAGGACCGACCATGACGGACCACCACGCGCGCCCCGAGGGCGAGCCAGACCACGACCCGATCGCCGCGGCGGCGCACCGGGCGGCCGACGCCGTGCGCGACCGCGCCTCCTCGCGGCGCACGGTCGGCGTCAGCCGGGTCATGCAACGCGCCCGTCGGCGGGAGCGGACCCCCGCGATCGTCGCGGCGAGCCTCGTCGTGCTGCTGGCCGTCCCGGGGCTCGTCTGGGTCCTGCAGGACGACGGCGGGCTGCAGATCAGCGACGTCGAGGTGGCCGACCGCACCGACCCGGTGGAGCCGAGCACCGACGACGACGGCACCGGTGAGCCGGACGAGGGCGACGACACCGCCACCGATCCGGCCGAGGACCTCGACGAGGTGCCCGCTGACGGCGAGACCGACGGCGACAGCGACGCGACCGAGCCCGACGAGGGCGACGACGACGGCACGACGTCCGAGGGCGAGGGTGACGGCGCCGGGGGGTCCACCGCCGCCGACGAGCCGGCGGTCGATCCCATCGGGCCGACGGTGGACACCGACACCAAGCAGACCCCCGGGTTCCCCGATGGTGGTGGGGAGCCGCTCGCGCTGACCGACATCCGTCTGGCCGGCCAGTCCGGGTTCGACCGGCTGGTGCTGGAGTTCGACGGCGACCAGATGTCGCCCTACCGGGTCGCCTACATCGACCCGCCGATCCTCGAGGACGGCAGCGGCAACACCGTCACCGTGGAGGGCGAGGCCTTCCTGGAGGTCCGGCTGACCGCGGCGAGCGGGGTCGTGTTCGACCTCGACGAGGAGGACGGGTTCCGGCTCAGCTACGAGGGGCCGACGCGGCTGCGTGCCCAGACCGCGGTCGTCACCGAGGTCGTGCGCACCGGGGACTTCGAGGCGACCCTGACCGTCGTGATCGGGCTCGAGCGACGGGTCCCGTTTGCCGTCGACACGCTGGACGGTCCCAACCGGCTCGTCGTCGACCTGTCCCACGGCGGCTGACGCGCGGCGACGGCCCGTCCATCGGATCCGGCGGGCCGGGTGTCGCGCGCCGGGTTCGGACGGGCCAGCTCAGTAGGACCCGGCGACGTAGGCCTGCAGCTCGTCGCGCTCCGTGGCCAGCTCGTCCATGCGCGCACGCACGACGTCTCCGATCGAGACCAGGCCGAGCAGCTGGCGGTCCTCGACGACCGGGATGTGCCGCACCCGCCGGGCGGTCATCAGCGCGGCGAGCTCGTCGACGCTGGTCGTGGTCGTGCACGTCACGACGTCGCCGGTCATCACGGCATCGACCAGCAACGACAGCGCCGGGGCGCCCTCGCGGGCCACCCGCCGCACGATGTCCCGTTCGGACACGATCCCGACGAGTCGTCGCCCGTTGGGCGAGACGACCAGGGCACCGACCCCGTGTCGGTCCATCAACTCGGCGGCGCCCTCCACCGTGGCGTCGGGTTCGACCGTGTGGACCAGATCCCCCTTGTGGGCGAGCAGGTGCGCGACCTTCGTTGCCATGACGAGCTCCCAACCGTCGACGGTCACCCGATCGTGGCACGTCGGCGGCGTGCGGGCCACCCCCGGCGAGGATCAGTCGGTGACCAGTGGGGCCGGCGCCGGGGCCGGTGCCGGCGCCGGCACGGCACGGGGGAAGCGCAGCACGAACCGGCTCGGCCGACCGCCGCGCGGGGGCTCGTAACGCACGTCACCGTCGTTGGCCTCGGCCAGCAGCAGCACGACGGACAAGCCGAGCCCGAGGTGCTCGGTCGTGCCGTCCCCCTCACCGCGGGCGAACCGGTCGAACAGCCGGTCTCGCAACTCCGGTGACACCCCCGGACCGTGATCGCTGACGGTGATCTCCACCATCGTCTCGCCCGACAGGCGCACCGCGACCTCGATCGGTGGTTCGCCGTGGGCCCGGGCGTTGCCCACCAGGTTCCAGACGGCCTGCCCGAGGTGGCTCGGTTCGACCAGCGCCACGACGGAGCCGTCGTGGTGCAGCACGATGTCGTCGCCGCCGATCTGCTGCTCGAGGACGGCCCGGATGGTGCCGACCACGTCGGTCGGCTGGGGCGTCGCGTGCAGCTGCCCGGACACGGCCCGCGCGGACAGCAGCAGCTCGTCCAGCACGGTCATCATGCGCCGGGCGTTGCGCTCGATCGTGTCGATCGCCTGGGTGCGCTGCCCGGCGTCGGGCTGGTGCCCATCGATGCCGCGGAGCACGTCCGCGAAACCCAGGATCGGGGTGAGCGGGCTACGCAGCTCGTGACTGACCAGCGACGCGAGCTCGTCGCGGAACGCGATCGCCCGGCTCAGCGCGCCGTTGGTCTCCTCGAGCTCCGTCGCACGGTCCGCGAGCGCCACGCGCTGATCGAGGCGGTCGAGCGCGCTCGCCGCGGCGTTCGACGCGGACGCGATCAGGTAGACGGAGGCACCGCGGATGGGGAACCGGCCCCGCAGCGCGTCGATGTCGATCCGGTCCGCGTGGTCGCTGAGGGTCGCCCACGGGTCGCCCACGACCTCCGGGGCGTTGTCGGCCGCGTCCGGGGCTTCCTCGTCGGCCTCGGCGGCCGTCGCCTCCGCTGCGATAGCAGCGACCGTGCGCTCGAGCGCCGCACGGACCTCGTGGTCGTCGCGGGCGGCGAGCAGTTCGGCACCGAGCGCCGCGAGCGCGGCCTGCTGACGTCGGTGGCGTTCCTCCGCACGCTGCGCCGCCGCCCGCTCGGTGAGGTTGCCGACCAGCACGGCCACGAGCAGGGCCGCGATGGCGACCGCGGCGAGGTAGAGGTGGAACAACACGTCCGCACCGACGGCATCGGTCCCCGCGAACGGGCCCTGCCCGAGGGGTCGTGACCACCCGCCCGTGAGCCCGACCGCCGCGATCGCCACCCCCGCACCGCGCATCCCGTAGCGGACCGCGGCCCACACGACGGGCAACAGCACGAAGGTCGGCAGGACCGGGTCGATGGGCGACCCGATCCCGCGGATCGCGACAGCGACCGAGGCGACGACCAGCACCGCCATCAGCGCCGCCTCCCACCACCTCGTCGCCCGCAAGCGTGGCGTGGCGGCCGCCAGGAACAGCGGCCCCATGACGACCACGCCGAGCGCGTCCCCGACGAACCAGGACGGGAACGCGCCCCAGTCCCACGTCCACAGGCCGACCCCGACCGCGGCACCGATCAACGCGGAGACCGCCGGGCCCACCAGCGCCCCGACCGTGAGGAACAGCACCAGGTTGACCGGGGTGGACAGCGTGAAGGTCGGCCGCAGCTGCCGGATGATCGCGGCGGACAGGGCGGGGCCGGTCACGTTGGCCACCGCCCACAGCACGTCCGCCATGACCGGGGTGTCCCACAGCAGGTTGTTGCCGGTCTCCGCCACGAACACCGCGCCGAGGATCGCCGGCCACCGGGCGGTGTGGGTCAGCAGCAACGCCGCGAGGGTCAACCCCGCCGCCGGCCAGAAGGTGGGGCCGGTGAAGTCGTTCGCCGTCAGCACGCCGAGCAGGCGCGACAGCACGAAGTAGGCGACCGCGACCATCGGCGCGAGCCAGCGGGAGGCGACGATGCGGCCGACCATCCCTGCGACCGGCACCGGCCAGACAGGCATCGCGCCGGTCACGCCTGCTCCGTCCGTCGCTGCCGTCGACCTCCCCACGCGTGGGAGCCTACGGGGTCGACTCCTGGACGCCCGCGTGTCGGGTCGCCGGGGCCGACGAGGTGCGCGGCCGCCGCACCTGCGGTCCGCCGACCGCCACGGGGCTCGATGGGCCGTCTCACCAGCCGCAGCGCCGCAGGATCGTGGCGGCCAGGACCTCGGTGGCGACCACCAGTTCGTCGACGGGGACGGACTCGTCCACCGCGTGCGCGTCGCGGATGTCGCCCGGGCCGAACACCACCGTCGGGATGCCGCCCACACCCAGCGTCAACCCGAGGTCGCAGCCGTAGGGCATGCCACGGACCACCGGTGTCCGTCCCGTGTCGGCCACGGCGGCGGTCGTCGCCGCCACGATGGGATCGTCGAGGTCGGTCGCGCCGGGGAGGAACTGCCCGCCCCACCAGGTCAGCGTCGCCGGGTGCTCGGCCAGCCAGGGGTGGTCCGCGCACGCCTCCGCGATCGCCGTCTCGAACGCGCCGCGCGCCTCGTCGAGGTCCTCCCCGGGCGCGACGCCGTAGCGACCCTCCCACGTGACCCAGTCGGCCTCCGAGGACGGCCAGTCCCCGCCCGCGATGCGGCCCCCGCAGATCGCGAACGGCCGCTCCAGCCAGGCGAACAGCGGATCGACCTCGCCGGTGTTGCGTTCGCGTTCCAGTGCCAGCACCGCCCGTTGCAGGTGCGGGAACAGCTCGATCGCGCTCACGCCCTCCTCGCGCAGGCAGCCGTGCGCCGCCCGTCCGCGGATCGTCAGTCGCCAGGACAACGCGCCCGCGGCGGCGGGGACCACGCTCAGCTCGGTGGGTTCGGGGATGATGCAGGCATCGGCCTCGATGCCGTGCAGGAGGCTGGCGAGCGTGCCGCTGCCCCCGTCTTCCTCCCCCATCACCGAGCTCAACGTGCAGGTGCCCGCGAGCTCGAGTCCGGCCGCGGCGATGGCCTCCAGCGCGTGGATGGCGGCGGCCATGCCGCCCTTCATGTCGCAGGCACCCCGGCCGTAGAGCCGACCGTCGCGGACCACGGGCGCGAACGGCGGCGAGGTCCAGTCGGACGCGTCGCCCGCGGGGACGACGTCGATGTGGCCGTCGATCAGCAGGTGGCCGCCGCCGGCCGCGCGGTCCGCGCCGGCGCCGGTGCGGCCGAGCACGCCGACGATCCGCTCGCGTGCCACCTCGGCGCTGTAGGCCGGGTGCGCGGTCAGGGTGTCCAGATCGGCGTCGAAGGTCTCCACGCTCAGCCCGGCCCCGGCGAACAGCTCCGCCGCGAGCACCTGGCCCCCGAGCTCGTCCCCCGACAGCGTCGGTTCCGCGATCAGGCGGCTGGTCAACGCCACGACCCGCTCGGGATCGATCGCCGCGCGGACCGCGGCGAGCACCGCCGGGTCGAGCGCGGCGTCCGTGGTCCGGGGCGAGCTGCTCACGCGTCGACCGCGTCGAGCGCCCGGTCGAGGTCGGCGATCAGGTCCTGCGCGTCCTCGATCCCGGCCGAGTAGCGCACCAGGCCGTCGGGGATGCCGGCCGCCCGGCGCTCGTCGTCGCTGAGCTCCACGTGACTGGTGGTCGACGGTGGGCCGACGATCGTCTCCACCTGGCCGAGGTTGGCGGCGAGGTAGGCGTGCTCGAGCCGGGGCAGCAGCTGGTTCACGGCCGGGTCGCCGCCGACGAGCTCGAAGGCGAGCATGCCGCCGAAGCCCGACATCTGGGCGGCGGCGACCGCGTGCTGCGGGTGGCTCTCCAGCCCCGGGTAGACGACGCGGGCCACCTTCGGGTGGCCCTCGAGGTGACGTGCGACGGCGAACGCGTTGGCGTTCTGCCGCTCGATGCGCAGGCCCAGCGTCTTCAGGCTGCGCAGGAACTGCGCCGCCGCCTGCGCGTCCAGCCCGGTCCCGATGATCTCCCGGTAGGCGTAGACGCGGTGGATCAGCTCCTCGCTGCCGGCGACGACCCCGCCGAGCACGTCACCGTGCCCGCCGAGGAACTTCGTCGCCGAGTGCAGGACCAGGTCCGCACCGAGCGCGAGCGGCTGCTGGTTGATGGGGGTGGCGAAGGTGTTGTCGACCACCACGGTGGCGCCGACCTCGTGGGCCCGCTCGGCGTGGCGCGCCAGGTCCAGGACCTTCATCGCCGGGTTGGTGGGCGATTCGAGGTAGAGCAGGTCGCACCCCCGCGCGATCGCGGCATCGAGCGCGTCGGCGTCGTCGGTGTCGACGACCTCGCACTCGACCCCGAAGCGGGGCAGGTGCTCGGTGAACAGCAGGTAGGTGCCGCCGTAGGCGTCGTTGACGGTCACCGCCCGCTGACCCGGCGAGAGCAGGGCGAACAACGTGGTGCTGATGGCGGCCATGCCGGTCGTGAAGCTGGTGGCGGCGGCTGCCCCCTCCAGCGCGGCGACCTTCGCCTCGAACCGGTCGGTGGTCGGGTTGGAGTTGCGGGCGTAGATGTGTCCGGTCGCGCGGCCGAGCGCCACCTCCCGCCAGGTCTCCACGTCCGGGTAGGCGAAGGCGGCGTTGGCGGCGATCGGCGGGATCACCGACCGGGTGGTCGGGTCGACCTGTTCGGTCAGGTGGACCGATCGGGTCGACGGGCCGAGCGGGCGGGACGGGTCATCGACGGGCACGGGCGCTCCTGGACGTCGCATCGCGGACCCGCGCGACGGTAGCGGCGGGCGCCGCGTCCGCCGGCGGCGTCAGCCCGCCAGCAGCGCGTCCGCGGTCCGACGCCCGGAGACCAGCGCCCCCTGGATCGACGCCGTGTCCCGGTGGTCCCCGCAGACCCAGGTGCGCGCGGTGACCCGCACGTCCCGCGCCAGGCTCGGCAGGTCCTCGACGTCCTGGCGCGGCTGCGCGTAGGGGATCCGGTAGGTCGCGAGCGTGCGCCAGTCCGCCACCTCGCCGCCGTACCAGCCGGTCAGCTGCGCGCGCAGCTGTCGGTCGAGGGTGGCGTCATCGACGTCCGGGACACCGACCACGGAGACGCTGACGAGCGCACCGCCGCCATCCGGGGCGTAGCGCGGCGCGATGTCCGACATGACCGCCACGTTGTTGACGGGCCCCTCGCGATCGGCGTCCAGCACCAGGTCCGGGCCGCCGATCGGCGAGCGATCGGCGACGTAGTACACGGTGGTGGTCCCCCGCCCCGGTGCGGTGGAACCGGGGATGCGGCTGCCCAGCAGCGCGAGCGCGGCCGGGCCCTCGACGGCGACCACCACGTGGTCGGCGCGGACGGGATCGCCGCCGGCGACGTCGACCTCACCGTCGCGCACCGCGGTGACCCGTGCGCCGGTGCGCACCGCGTCGGCGGGCAGGCGGGCCCGCAACTGCTCGGGCAGCTGCTGCATCCCGAGCGCCGGCACGGTCACCCGGCCGCGGAAGAACGACCGGAAGACCAGTTCGGTGACCTGGGAGGAGGTGGTGAGTTCCGTGTCGAAGAACGTGCCGGCCAGGAACGGCGAGAAGAAGCCCTCACGGATCGCCGGCGAGAAGCCGCGGTCGTCGAGCCGGTCGGTGGTCGGCACGGCGGGTCGGGCGGCCACCTCGGGGCCGGGCGGGGCGATGACCGCGCGACGCCAGGCCAGCAGTCGGAGCCCGTCGGGGATGGTCGCGATCGGGGAGAACGCGCCGGCCGCGCCCGCGATGGGGGCCTGGAACGGGTCGGCCAGCCGGTGGAAGCGGCCGTCCCGTCGGATCCGGACCCCCGGGGAGAACGGCTGCAGATCCAACGCGTCGTAGTCGAACCACCGCTTGGCGGCGGGGTAGCCGGTCAGCAGGACCTGGAACCCCCGGTCCAGCCGGTAGCCCTCGACGAGATCGGTCCGCACCCGACCGCCGACCCCGTCGGACGCCTCGAGCACCAGCACCGGGCGACCGGCCTGGTGCAGGCGCAGCGCACAGGTGAGTCCGGCCAGCCCGGCGCCGACGACGACCACCGGCGCATCGTGCACCGCCGACATGCTCACGCGGCCTTGGTCAACGCGAGACGCAGGGCGGTGCGGATGTCGGTGTGGGTGAAGCTGAAGCCCGCATCCAGCAGGGCGGTGGGGAGCACCCGGTTGCTGACGGTGGCCAGCGTGGCCCCCATGTCGCCGTACAGGGCCTTGATCGCGAACGTCGGGATCGGCAGGACGGTCGGCCGCTTGAGGACCTCACCGATGGCCTTGGTCATCTCCGCGTTGGTCACCGGCTCCGGCGCGGTCAGGTTGACCGGACCGGACAGCTCCTGCTCGATCAGGAACTCGAGCGCCCGGACCTCGTCCTCGAGCGCGATCCAGGGCACGTACTGGCGCCCGTGCCCGACCTTGCCGCCGACGCCGAGCCGGAACGGCAGCTCGATCTTGTCGATCAGCGGCCCGTCCTTGGCGATCACGACACCGGTCCGCGGGTGCACGGTGCGGATGCCCGCGTCCTTCGCCGGCTGGGCGGCGGCCTCCCACGCGATGCAGACCTCCGCGAGGAAGTCCTCCCCGGCCGACGACGCCTCGGTGAGCACCTCGTCGGCGCGGTCGCCGTAGTAGCCCACCGCCGAGGAGGAGACGAACACGTCCGGCTTGTCGGTCAACCCGGCGATGGCCTCCGCGATCAGCGTGGTGCCGATCCGGCGCGAGTCCATGATGGCGCGCTTGGTCTCCTCGCTCCACCGGGAGGCACCGATCGGCTCCCCGGCGAGGTGGACGACCGCATCGACGCCCTCGAGCTTGGCAGCGTCGATCGTGCCGGCGTCGAGGTCCCAGACGAGATCGTCGGGGCCGGCGGCCGAGGACCGGCGCGTGATGCGCTGCACGGTGTGGCCCTGGCCCTGCAGCGAGCGCACGAGCGCCTCGCCGATGAGCCCGGTCGAACCGGTGATCGCGATCCTGGACATCGATCCCTCCGCGGGTGATGGGTGCTGTCGGGCCCGAGGTCGCCCGGCGTGCACGACCCTACGCGTTCGCCTCCCGGCACCGGCACGGACCGGTCACGGCCGGGCTCATCCGTCCTCGCGCACGGCCCCCCGGGGCCGCGACCAGGCTCGGCCGTACTGCGGGGGCACCGCGAGCCGATCGAGGTCGTCGAGCTGGTGCGCCGCGTGCAACGCGAACGCGGGATCGCGCAGCGACTCCCGGCCGAACAGGATCAGGTCGGCGCCGCCATCGGCCAGGATCTGCTCGGCCTGCTCGGCGCTCGTGATCATGCCCACGGCGGCGGTGGGGACGCCCGCCTCCGCGCGCAGGCGCGCGGCGAAGGGCACCTGGTAGCCCCAGCCGACGTCGATGCGCTGGTCGGGGACGGCACCCCCCGACGAGCAGTCGATCAGGTCCGCGCCGGCCTCGCGCAGCACCTGCGCCAGCACGACGGAGTCCTCCGGCGTCCAGCCGTCGGGGACCCAGTCGCTCGCGGAGATCCGGACCAGGACGGGGACCTCGTCGCCGACCGCGGCGCGGACCGCGGCGGTGACCTCCCGCACGAGGCGCATCCGACCGACACGGTCGCCGCCGTAGGCGTCGGTGCGGTGGTTCACCCGCGGGCTGAGGAAGCCGTGCAGCAGGTACCCGTGGGCCGCGTGGACCTCGACCGCCTGGAAGCCGGCTTCGATCGCCCGGCGCGCCCCGGCGGCGAACGCCGCGACGATCTCCCCGATCCGCGTGACGCTCATCTCCTGCGGGATCGCGGCACCCGGCGCGTAGGGCACCGCCGAGGGGCCCTCCGGGATCCAGCCGCCCTCCTGCGGATCGAGCCACGCGCCGCCCTCCCACGGCACCGCCGTGGAGGCCTTGCGCCCCGCGTGGGCCAACTGGATGCCGGGCACCGCACCGTGGTCGGCCAGGAAGCGGGTGATCGGCTTCCAGGCCTCCACGTGGGCCGAGGACCAGATGCCGGTGCAGCCGGGCGTGATCCGTCCCTCGGGGACCACGGCCGTCGCCTCGGACAGGATCAACCCGGCCCCGCCGGTCGCCCGGGCACCGAGGTGGACCAGGTGCCAATCGGTGGGCAGCCCGTCGGTGGCCGAGTACTGGCACATCGGCGCGATGCCGATCCGGTTGCGCAGGGTGACGCTGCGCAACGACAGCGGCTCGAACAGCAGGGACATCGTCGGCTCCGGGGGGGCGGGGGCGAGCGCATCGGGGCGCCCGGCACGTCAACGGGTGGCGAGCTGGACGATCGCCGCCGCGAAGCGGTTGGTCGCATCGGGAGCGAGCCCCAGGGCCAGGTCCGGCTCCGTGCACTCGAGCTCGAGGACCTGCGGGGCGCCGAGCTCGTCGTCGAGCAGATCGACCCGGGCGTAGAGCAGCTCCGCACCGGTGGCATCCACGACCCAGGTCGCGAGCTGCGCGGTCTCCCGGTCGAGCGTCTCGCGTTGCGGGGGCTGCAACCGGCGGGTCGCGCCCCGCATCCCGGGGCCGACCGCGGCGGCACGGACCACGTGGGTGGCCTGGCCGTCGATCACGAACACCGACCGCTCCCCCTGCGTGACCGCTCCGGGCTGGAACGCCTGGACCACCACGTCGCCCTGCGCCAGCAGCGCGTCGAGGTGGCGCTGCCCGTGGTGGACATCGGTGGCGTCACCGACCCCGCCGCGTGCCAGCACGTCGGCCGTCACAGCGCGATCGGCATCCGACGGGGCGTCCGCGCGGACCCGCAACACCCCGGTGCTGCCCGCGCCGACGGCCGGCTTGAGCACGACGTCGCTCCAGCCGCGGTGCTCGAGCAGGTCGGCCAGCGTGACCGCATCACCCGCACCGAGCCAGGCCGAGGGCACCACGGGGGCACCGTGGTCCTCGAGCTCGAGCAGGTAGGACTTGTGGGTGTTCCAGCGCAGGACGTCCGGGGGGTTCCACAGCGAGGTGACCGCGGCGACCTCGCCGGCCCAGGCGACGAAGGCGTCGCGATGCGCGCGGTAGTCCCAGGTGGTGCGGACGACGGCCACGTCGAAGCCGGACCAGTCGACGCTCGCGTCGCGCCAGCTCGGACGTGCCACCTCGGCGCCACGGACCCGCAGCGCGTCGATGAGCGGCTGGTCGGCGGTGACGGCGAACCCGGCCAGCGCCGGATCGTCGGCACGGTCGAGGTCACCGGTGACCAGAGCGATGCGCACGACTCGATCCTCAGAACGCCGGGGCAGCGGGAGGGTACGAGGTCGCCGCAGCGTCGAGCGACGAGCGCGTCGGGCGATCCAGCTCCCGCGTCCGGCCGCGCAGCTCCCGCGTCGGGCGGTTCAGCTCTCCGCGTCGGGCGGCGCCACCAGGGAGATGACCACGACGAACCGGTGATCGGATGTCGGCCACAGGACGGTGCGGGCACGCCGCGTGGAGCCATCGGCTGCGAGCGTGGCACCGGCGTAGGTGGCCGTGTGCCCGGCGAACGCCGTCTGGATCGCGGCACGGAACCGCTCCGCCTCCGGTGCGGGCAGGAAGGCGTCGATCGGCTGCGATTCGTAGTCCGTCGACCGGCGCCCGTAGATGGCCTCGGCGCGCGCCTCGTCGGCCCACACGATGCGGTGGTCGGGATCGACGAGCGAGACGATCGCCTGCGGCTCCCGGTCGAGGAGTTGCTGCAGCCGACGCATCATGGCGCTGTCGAGGAGCGTGTGCAGATCGTCCATGTTGAACCGCGGAGCCGAGGCGGCCCGCGGGATCACCGCGGGAGCGCACGTGTGGGAGGAACCTGCATCCGCGAGGTGGGCGTGACGCGGGTTCCCCGATCCCATCGGCCACGCTGCGTCGCGCGATACCACTGAACGTGAAGCGGCCCGCTGAGCGGACGACGGTCCGACGCCGAGCCCGACGCCGACGATAGTACGCGATGCAACGTCAGCAACCGAGCACCGCGGTCAGCGACGACGATCGGCGCGGAAGGGGAACCGCTCGCGGGTCCGTTCGACGTGACCCGGATCGATGTCGGCCAACAGGATGGTCTCCGCACCGGCACCGGTGGCGAGCACCGCGCCCATCGGGTCGATGATCCGGCTGTCGCCCACGTGGGGCAGGCGATCCCCCGCCATCCCGACGCGGTTCACCCCGCACACGTAGACCTGGCCCTCGATGGCCCGGGCGTCGAGCAGCGTGCGCCAGTGGTGACGACGTGCCTCCGGCCAGTTCGCCACGACGAGTTCGAGGTGGACGTCCTCGGGCCGGTCCCAGTAGACGTAGGCGAACCGCAGGTCGTAGCAGACGGTGCAGCCGACGTTCACGCCGTCGATGGTGACGACCAACGGGTCGGTCCCGGACGCGAACCGCTCGTCCTCCCCGGCGTAGGTGAACGGGTGGATCTTGTCGTAGCGGTGCCGCTCGCCGCCGGGTCCCACCACGAACATCGCGTTGGTCGGGCGCTGCTCGGCTGCCTGAGCCGACGCCGCGAGCGCCACCGACCCGGCGAGGAACACCCCGTGCCGCGCGGCCTGCTCGGTCATCCACTGCAGGGTCGGCCCGTCCTCGGGTTCCGCGGTGTGGTGGACCCGCATGGAGAACCCGGTCGCGAACATCTCCGTCAGCGCGATCAACCGGGCGCCCGCACCCGCCGCCCGGGCGACCATGGGCTCGAGGCGGGTCAGGGTCGCGTCACGGTCCTCCCAGACGATGTCGTGTTGGATCGCGGCCAGGCGCAGCATGCGGACTCCTCACGGACGGACGGATGGAGACGCGGGGCGGTCGGTGGGGTGGGCGACGGTCCCAGGGTGGGCGACGGTCCCAGGGTGGGCGACGGGAGCGCGCGGCGCAGGTCCGGACCGGGGCGGACGGTCAGGTCCCGTGTCCGGCGAAGGCCGTGGGCGCCCGGGCCAGCCGGGCCAGCCCGTCCTCGATCACCGCGTCCGACTTGCAGAAGGCGAAACGGACCAGCGCCCGCTGCAGCGGCTCCGTCGGGGGTCGCGACAGGAACGCACTGACCGGGACCGCCCCGACGCCGACCCGCTCGGGCGCCTCGCGGCAGAAGCGCTCGGCATCGTCGACGCCGAAGGCACGCACGTCCGCGGTGACGAAGTAGGTCGCCGCCGATCGGGTGACCCCCAACCCGAGACCGGCGAGGCCGTCGACCAGCAGGTCCCGGCGGGCGCGGTGCACCTCCGCGACCCGTGCGTAGGTCCCGTCCGGGGATGCCAGGGCGACCGCGACCGCCGCCTGCAGCGGCGTCCCTCCGGAGAAGGACAGGAACTGCTTGGTCGCGCGGACCGCCGCGGTGAGGGCCGGCGGCGCGATCGCCCACCCGATCTTCCACCCGGTCGCGGAGAACGTCTTGCCGGCGGAGGACACCGTGACGGTGCGCTCGGCCATGCCGGGGCGCATCGCGATCGGCACGTGCGCGCCGTCGTAGACGAGGTGCTCGTAGACCTCGTCGGTCACGACGAGCAGGTCGTTGGCGACGCACACCGCGGCGATCGCATCCAGGGTGGCGAGGTCGAGGACGGTGCCCGTGGGGTTGTGCGGCGTGTTCAGCAGCAGCAACCGGGTCCGGGGGGTGACCGCGGCCGCCAGGCGGTCGACGTCCAGCGTCCACGGCGCGGTCGTCACCTCGCCGTCGGCGAACGGTGGCGGGGTCAACGCGACCGGGACGGCCCGCGCCCCGGCGAGCGCGATGACGGCGAGGTAGGCGTCGTAGGTCGGTTCGAGGACGAGGACCTCGTCGCCCGGCTCGCACAGGGCGAGCACCGCCGAAGCGACGGCCTCGGTCGCCCCGAAGGTGACCGAGACCTCCGTGTCGGGATCGACGCGCTGACCGGCGAAGCGGTGCTGGTGGTCGACGATGGCACGACGCAGGCGAGGCAGCCCGGGACCTGGCGCGTACTGGTTGAGGCCCTCGTCCAGCGCATCCTTGGCCGCGTCCAACACCGCAGGCGGCGGATCGTCGTCGGGGAACCCCTGCCCGAGGTTCACCGCGCCGTGGTGCACCGCGAGCTGGGTCATCTCCGTGAAGATGGTGGTGCCGAAGCCGCGCATCCTCGCGACCAGGGGCTCGTCCAGCCGACTCACACGTCGTCCTTGGCTCGGCGACCTCCCGGGCGGGTGCGAGCGGGGTCGGGCTCCAGGTCGTGCAGGCCGTTCCACAGCAGGTTGACCACGTGCGCGGCGACCTGTTCGCGGGGCAGACGGCGGTGCTCCAACCACCACTCCCCGACCAGCGCGACGGCACCGACCAGCATCAGCGCGTACATCGGCGCGGTGTCCTCGTCGAAGCCACGCTCGGAGAACTCCTCGACCAGCAGCCGTTCCGCCCGGGTCGCCACGTCGGAGATGACGCTGCCGAACGAGCCGCCGGCCATCCCGCTGGGCGCGTCACGGATCAGGACCCGGAAGCCCTCCTCGTGCTCCTCGATGTAGGCGAGGAACGCGGCCGCGGCACCCTCGGCGACCCGTCGTGGCGTCGCGGCATCGAAGGAGCGGGTGATCGACTCGGTCAGCCGGCGGACCTCTCGGTCCACCACGACCGCGTAGACGCCCTCCTTGCCGCCGAAGTGCTGGTAGACGACCGGCTTGGACACCCCGGCCCGCTCCGCGATCTCCTCGATGGAGGTGGCCTCGAAGCCCTTCGCGGCGAAGACGGACCGGGCGACGCCGACCAGCTGCTCACGACGCTCCTGCGCCGTCATGCGCACGCGCTTGCTCACGTCGTGGATCCCATCGCGCCGCCATCCTCCCGCTCACGCCGACCGTAGCCGGCACGGAGCACCGGGCGGCGCGACCGCGACGTGCACCACCCGATGTCGACATCGGGCCGGTCCCAGCGCAGGGTGCGGATCAGGCGGCCCGTGTGACGCTCTGCTCGGGCGAGGACACGTCCCGGTCGTCGTCCCAACGCGTCCGGCGCTCCATCTGACGGGCCGAGGGGGTCTTGATGTTGCTCGCGAGCCCGAGCTTGCCCAGCGTGCTGATCACGATCCAGGACAGGTCGAGCTCCCACCAGCGCAACCCGTGTCGGGCGGAGGCCGGGAACGCGTGGTGGGCGTTGTGCCAGCCCTCACCGAAGCCGAGCAGCGCCATCACCGGGTTGTTGCGCGCCTCGTCGTGGGACTCGAACGGCCGGGTGCCGAAGACGTGGCAGATGGAGTTGATGGACCAGGTGACGTGGTGCAGGACGAAGATGCGGACCAGGCCGCCCCAGATCAGACCGCTGAAGGCGCCGGCGATGGAGCCGGTGATCAGCCCACCGAGCAGCGCCGGCAGGGCGAAGCTCGCGACGATCATCCACGGGAAGAGCTTGGAGACGGTGGCGATGGGCTTCTCACGGAGCAGGTCCGGGGCCCAGGCCTGCTGCACGGTCGCGTCCGGCGTGAACAGCCACCCCATGTGCCCGTACCACAGGCCCTTGAGCAGCCCCATCGAGCCGCCCGCGACATCGACGTGGGGCGAGTGCGGGTCCCCGGCCTGGTCGGAGTAGGCGTGGTGCCGACGGTGGGTGGCGACCCAGTCGATCACGGAGCCCTGGATGGCGAGCGACCCCGCAGCGGCGAAGAAGACGCGCACGGCCGTCGGTGCACGGAAGCTCTGGTGGGTCAACAGTCGGTGGAAACCGACGGTGATCCCCAGGCCGCTGAGGACGTAGAAGCCGAGGAAGAGCGCGAGGTCCACGCCGCTGATCACGGTGCCCCACAGGCCGATGATGGCGGCCGCGATGGCGAGCAACGGCAGGATCGAGAGCAGCGCGATCGCGAGCCGCTGGCCGAACAGCATGCCCCCGTCGACCTGGGTGGCGCCGCGGATCGTCGGCGACTCGTCACGGGCGGTGGGTGGTGCGGTGAGCTGGGCCACGTTCGTACTCCGGTGGACGCACCCGGCGGCGCGTCGGCAGTGGTGGATCTTCGATCCGGGTGCACGTCGACTCGCCCACCCGACCCCCGCGACTTCCTACGGGAGCGTAACTTACGCGACCGTAGCTTGCGAGGCGGGATGCGCAACCGGGCTACGGTCACCATCCCCCCGACGCCCGAGGTCCCGTGAGCGAGCTGTCCCCTGCCACCCGTGCGGTCGTCCGTGCGGCACGCCGTGCGCTCGACGAGGTGCTGGACGAGGCGCGCACGTTCCTGCTCGGCGCCAGCGGCGCGGTGGACATGGAGAGCAAGCACGACGGCACACCGGTCAGCGACGCCGACCTGGAACTCGACCGGCGCCTGTCGACGCTGCTGGAGCGGTTCCCCGACCACGGCATGCTGAGCGAGGAACGCACGACGATCGCGCCGGACACCACCTGGACGTGGATCGTCGACCCGATCGACGGCACGTCGAACTACATCTGCCGCCTGCCCTACTGGTGCGTCTCCGTGGCGTTGGCCTACGAGGGGGTCCCGGTGCTGGGCGTCGTGGACGCACCGGTGCTCGGGCGTCGCTACCTCGCCGAGCGGGGTGCGGGTGCCGAGGTGGTGAGCCGCAACACCTCGTTGGACGGCGCCGACGACACCGAACGCCACCGCACGCTCGCGGTCCGCGGCGCGACCGACTGGCGCGACCCTGCCAACGCCCACGTTCCGGTCATGCTCACCACGGGGACCGCTCGCGCCGCGCGCGGCGCCGGGCTCGCCCTCAACCCCCGCGTGATGGGCTCGACCGCCCTGGACCTGGCCATCGTGGCCGAGGGCGTCGCGGCCAGCAGCGTCGCGCGCATCCCCAAGGTCTGGGACATCGCCGCCGGCGTGCTCCTGGTCGAGGAGGCGGGTGGGGTCGTCTCCCACCTCGACGAGCCCCCGATGTTCCCGCTGTCGCCCGGCACGGAGTACGCCGAGCACCCGGTGCTCACCGTCGCCGGCAGCGACGAGGCGGAGGTCCGCTCGCTCGCGACCTCGCTGCTGGACCGCAGCTGATCACGGACCGAGCGCCCGTTCCACCGCCTCGCGGATCCGCTCGTCGGTGGCCCCCAACCGCCGCAGTTGCAGGACCAGCGCGGTCGCGTGCTCCTGCAGTTGCTCGGCGGACAGCGGTGCCGCCGGCACCGGGCCCTCGGGGTGGACCCGCGTCCCGCCGCCCCGTCGGGTGACCAGCAACCCCTCGGCCTCCAGTTCCCGGTAGGCGCGGGCCACGGTCCCCGCGGCCAGCCCGAGGTCCGAGGCCAACTGCCGCACGGGCGGGAGGCGCTGCCCGGGCTCGAGCCGACCGGATCCGATCAGCTCGACCAGCTGCCGACGCAGCTGCTCGTAGGGCGGGGTCGGGTCCGCCGTCGAGACGTGCAGCACGCGATCGGTGTGCATCAGCCGGTCCCGTGCCGGGCACCGATCCGCCGGGGCATGACCAGGGCCGCGGCGCACCAGGCGACCAGCGCGGCCGCCAGGGGCACCGCCAGCAGCGTCAGCCACCCCACGCCACGCATCCACCACGACGGGCAGTCGATCCCGAGCAGCCCCATGCTCGCGATGGCGCTGACCCCGGCCAGCGGCACGGCGATCAGGATCCCACTGGCCGCGACGACGGCGGCCGCGGCGTCCGTGCGCAGCACGTCGTCCACCTCGGCGTCCTCGCCCTGGCGGGGGCGACGCACGATCTGTTGCAGCGCGGCGGCCGACGCGGCGAGGCCGGCCAGCACGACGGTGGCGAGCGGCACGCTGTAGAACGACCCCGGCCAGGGGCCGCGGCCGACGGTCCGGGTCACCTCGGCGGTCGCGACGCAGACCTGTACGAGCCGCCGACCGGCACGGCCCAGGTCGTCGGGGCTCCCCACCGCCGTGGTCAGCGCCAGCAGGAGCCCGAGGGCGATGACCCCGACCCCCACCGCGACGCTGAGTCGTGGGGGCAGGTAGTCCCGGACGCGGCGGACCTCCAGGGAGGCCGATCGCCCCGACCGGGGCGGGGCCACGACCCGCAGCTCCCCGCCGAGGACCCCGGCCAGGACGCCGAACGCGAACATCGGGGCCGCGAGCATGGTGCCCCGCCCGAGCGTGTCGGGGACCTGGAGGGCCACCACCGCGAGCACGACCCCGGACGCGATCCCACCCCAGCGCCACCGGCTGGTGCGCTGCCGCACGCTCGCCAGCCGCGAGCCCTCCGGGACGACGACCGCGGGCTGGGGGCGGACCGCCGCGACGAGCAGCACGACCGCGACGGCCAGCAGGACGGGCAGGAGCAGGACAGCCACGCGCACGGGGTTCCTTGTACTGATCGAGTGATACAAGAAGCATGACGACCACCAGCTCTTGTGTCAAGCCGCTGATACAAATGCCTGATACGGGCAGCCGACCGGGCGTCGGACGACCCCGGTATCCCGACCGGGGTGGCCGGCACCGACCGGCGTCGGCCCAACGCCCCGACGATCGGGGCGGGGGACCCTGGTCACCGCCGAAGCAGGGCGTCACGCTGCAGGTGGTGCGCTCCCCCGCGCCATCGAGCTGGAGGCTCCCTGTGTCGAGCGAGGTCGCGAACCAGGACGACCGGATCCCGTCATCGGAGCCCGACGGCGATGCGGGGCCGGACCCGGCCTGGCACGCCCACGAGGCCGATGCCGTCGTGGCGCTGCTCTCGAGCGACGCCGCCCGCGGGCTCGACGGGACCGACGCGGCGCGGCGTCTGGAGCGCGACGGGCCGAACCAGCTCCACCAGGATGCGGCGACGCCCTGGTGGCAGCTGCTGCTCCGGCAGTTCACGAGCCCGCTGATCGGCATCCTGCTGGTCGCGCTGGTGATCACGATCGCCATCGACGAACTGGTCGACGCCGCCGTGATCGCCGCCGTGCTGGTGCTCAACGCCGTCATCGGGTTCACCCAGGAGCGCAAGGCCGATCGATCCGTGCACGCCCTGATGGAGCTCGCCGCCCCGAAGGCCACGGTCGTGCGCGACGGTCGGGAGCGCGACGTCCCGGCGACGGAGCTGGTCCGCGGCGACGTGGTGGCGCTCAGCTCCGGGGTCCGGGTCCCGGCGGATCTGAAGCTGCTGCGCGCGACGACCCTGGAGGTGGACGAGTCGCTGCTCACCGGCGAGAGCCTCGCGGCGCGAAAGGACCCCACCCCGGACGCGGAGACGGCGCTGCCCGCCGACCGCCGGTCGATGTGCTTCCTCGGCACCAGCGTGTCGAGCGGGCGTGCCCGCGGCATCGTCGTCGCGACGGGCACGGACACGCAGCTCGGGCGGATCGCCGAGGAGATCCGCGGCCAGCAGCGACCGGACACCCCGCTCCAGCAGCGGATGCACCGGTTCGCGAACCTGATCGCGCTCGTCGTGCTCGCCTCGTCGGCGCTCGCGTTCGTCCTGGGGATCGCCATGGGTGGCGAGGTGTCCGAGATGTTCCTGACCGCGGTCGCCCTGGCCGTCGCGGTGGTCCCCGAGGGACTGCCGGTCGCCTTCACCGTCGCGATGGCGCTCGGGGTCCACCGCATGGCGCGACGCGGCGCGATCATCCGCTCGCTGCCGGCCGTGGAGACCCTGGGGTCGACGGATGCGATCGGCTCGGACAAGACCGGGACGCTGACCGCGAACCAGATGACGGTCCGGCGGCTGTGGACCGCAGCCGGCCCCGCGCACGTGACCCGGGCGTCGGATCCCCCGGGCGACATCGACGAGGCAGCAGCCAGGCTCACCGCCGGCGAGGATCAGCTCGCCGAGACCCTGCGCACGGGCGTGCTCAGCAACGAGGCGGCCCTGGTGTTCGACGACGGCGAGGTGGTCGACCACCGCGGTGATCCGACGGAATCCGCCCTGCTCGAGGTCGCGCACCACCTCGGCGTCGAGGTCACGACGGTGCGCGACGAGGCGGTGGTGCTCGCCGACGTGCCGTTCGAGTCGGACCTCGGCTTCGCCGCGATCGTGGTCGACGAGGACGGACCGGTCCAGCGGGTCAAGGGCGCCCCCGAACGCATCGTCGAGCGCTGCACCCACGTGGGCACCGCCGACGGGCCGGTGGCGATCGATCCGGATGAGATCCTGACGGCCGCGGCGAGCATGGCCCGCGACGGGTTGCGGGTGCTCGCGATGGCCCAACGCCGGTTGCCTGCCGACGTCGGCGTCGACCCGAACGATCCGCCCGCGGTCGAGGGGTTGACCTGCACGGGTCTCATCGGGATGCAGGATCCCCCGCGAGCCGGGGTCCGCGACGCCATCGCGCGCGTCCAGGAGGCCGGGATCCGGGTCCTGATGATCACCGGGGACCACGCGGAGACCGCGCGCGCCATCGCCGACGACCTCGGCATCGGGGTCGGACGTCCGCGGGCGTTGACCGGGCAGGACCTGCAGATCATGGACGATGCGGCGCTGCGTGCGGCGATCCACGAGGTGGACGTGTTCGCCCGCGTGACCCCCGAGCACAAGCTCCGGGTGGTGCACGCGCTACAGGCACACGATCAGGTCGTCGCGGTCACCGGGGACGGGGTCAACGACGGTCCCGCACTGAAGGCCGCGGACATCGGGGTGGCGATGGGCCGGTCCGGGACCGATGTGGCGCGGGAGGCCAGCGACATGGTCCTCACCGACGACGCGTTCGTGTCGATCGTCAGCGCCGTCGAGGAGGGCCGGGTCGTCTTCGACAACGTCCGCAAGGTGACCTTCTTCCTGCTGTCGACCGGCGTGGCCTCCATCGTCGCCATCCTGGCCGCCATGGTCGCGGGGCTTCCCCTGCCCTACGTCCCGGCCGCGCTGCTGTGGCTCAACGTGGTCACCAACGGGCTGCAGGACGTCGCGCTGGCGTTCGAGCCGGGCGAGCCCGACGTGCTCGATCACCCGCCGCGCGCCCGGTCGGAGGGCATCGTGTCCCGCCAACTGTGGGAGCGGACCGTCCTGACCGGACTGACGATGGCGGCCGGGAGCATGTGGCTGTTCACCTGGGCGATCGGGACGGGGCTCGACGCCGACCAGCAACGTGGCGCCGCACTGACCACGCTGGTGGTCGCGATGGCGGCCCACGTCTACAACGCCCGCTCCGAGCGACGTTCGATCCTGGCGACGGGCATCGCGGGGAACCGCTTCCTGCTGGCCGCGACCTGCACCGCACTCGTGATCCACCTCGCCGCCTCCGCGTGGGGACCGACGCGCTTCGTCCTGCAGATCGCGCCGGTGACCCCCGCCGGCTGGTGGCGGATCTCACTGGTCGCGCTCGCCGTCGTCGGCGTCAGTGAGGCCCACAAGGCGTGGGGGGG
>JAFIEQ010000153.1 GCA_020832455.1 Nitriliruptoraceae bacterium | reverse complement strand
ACGGCGGCGCCCGAGCTCACCTCACCGCGGCTGCTTGACACAGGGCATCTCAGGCGTGCGGGTCGAAGTCGGCCTCGGTGCGTCGGTGGGTGCGGACGTGGAAGACGTGGGCGGGGGTGACGTGCGGGTTGAGCTCGACGTAGTTGGCCGCGCCCTGCCAGGTGAAGGTGCCACCGCCGAACAGGTCGGTGACCTCGAACGGCTCGTGGGGATCGACCCCGAGCTCGTCGAGGTCGAGCCACGTGGTCCCGGCCTGGGTCTGCCACGCGTCGAGGTTGACGACCATCAGCAGCACGTCGTCGCCGACACGCTTGGAGTAGACGGTCAGCTGGTCGTTGTCGATGTGGTGGAAGCGCAGGGTGCGGTCCTGCTGCAGCGCCGGGTGCTGGTGGCGGATGCGGTTGATGAGCGCGATGACCTCGCGTAGGGAGTGGGGCTGATCGACGTCCCAGCGCTTGATCTCGTACTTCTCGTTGTCGAGGTACTCCTCCGCCCCGGGCCGCGCGTCGGACCACATCAGCTCGAACGCGGGGCCGTACATCCCGTAGTTGGCGGTCAACGTGGCCGCGAGCACCAGCCGCTGGACGTACATCGACCGCTGCCCGGTCTGCAGCTGGTCGGTGAGGATGTCGGGGGTGTTGGGCCAGGAGTTCGGGCGGAAGAAGTCGGCCACCTCGGTCTGGAACAGCTCCGTGTAGTAGGCCTCGATCTCCCACTTGTGCCGGCGCCAGGTGAAGTAGGTGTAGGAGTGGTTGAACCCGCGCATCGCGAGCTCGTACATCACCTTCGGGCGGGTGAAGGCCTCGGCGAGGAAGATGCAGTCCGGGTGCTCGCGCGACAGCTCACCCAGGCACCACTCCCAGAACGCGAACGACTTCGTGTGCGGGTTGTCGACCCGGAAGATCCGCACCCCCTGCGCGATCCAGTGGTCGAAGACGCCCTTGAGGGCCGTCCAGAGCGCGTCCGCATCGTCCGACTCGAAGTCGATCGGGTAGATGTCCTGGTACTTCTTCGGCGGGTTCTCGGCGTACTGGATCGAGCCGTCGGGGCGCTGCTTGAACCAGTCCGGGTGCTCGGTGACCCACGGGTGGTCGGGGCTGCACTGGAAGGCGATGTCCAGCGCGAGCTCCATCCCGTGGCTCGCACAGGCGGCGATCAGCGCCTGCAGATCCTCCAACGTGCCGAGCTGCGGGTGGATGTCGAGGTGGCCGCCATCGGCGTTGCCGATCGCCCAGGGCGAACCCGGGTCGTCGGGCTCCGCGGTGACCCGGTTGTTGCGCCCCTTGCGGTGGGCGACCCCGATCGGGTGGATCGGCGGCAGGTACAGGACGTCGAAGCCCATCGAGGCGACCTGATCGAGGCGGTCGATCACGTCGCGCAACGTGCCGTGGGTGTCGGGCTCGCTCGACGCGGAGCGCGGGAACAGCTCGTACCAGGTGCTGAAGCCCGCACGCTCCCGCTCGGCCTGGATGCGCGAACGCGTCGAGGTGGTCGCGTGGTCACGCGGGTCGTGGCGGGCGGCGATGACCACGAGGTCGTCGGCCGTGGCGGTACCGACGCGCCCGTCGATCGGCTGACGACGGTCGGTCAGGACCTCCGCATCACGACGCAACCGCTCGGCGTCCGGACCCGATGCCTGCACCGCACGGGCCCGCAACAGTGCGGCACCGACGGCCAGATCGACCTCCTCGACGGTGTCGGCGGCGGCCTTCTTCGCCACGTCCCGACACCAGGTGGCGACGTGGTCGATCCAGGCGACGACCTCGAACTCGTGGGGCCCCATCGGGTCGAGCACCACCTCGGCGGCCCAGTGGTCGTTGCCTTCCTCGGCCATGGGGGTGTCGGTCCAGGCGCGGGTGCCCTGCCGACGCGTCCGCACGACCGCGGCGAGCAGGTCGTGCGAGTCACCGACGATGTCGGCGCTGATCCGCGTCGGCTGCCCCGCGATGGTCCTGGCCGGGTACCGCCCGTCGAGCACGGTGGGACGGACGCGCTGGATACTCGCACGTGCACGGGTGACCACGGCTCGCCCTCCTCGACGCCGGCCGCGCACCGGCCGACCCGTGCGAGGCTAGTCAGGCGCGGACCCGGTCCTTGCCGGCGTGTTTGGCCGCGTAGAGGTGGCGGTCCGCCCGCTCGAGCAGCGTCGGACCGGGACCGGTCGTCTGACTGCGGGCCGCCGCGATGTCCTGCTCGGTCGCGGTGGCGAGCCCGATCGAGACCGTGATCGCCAGGCCAGGGTCGATCCGGGACCAGTCGTGCGACCGGATCCGTGCGCAGGCGGCCTGTGCCGCGGCGAGTGCCGCGGCCCGGTCGGTCGCGGGCAGCAGCAGGGCGAACTCCTCCCCGCCGTAGCGCGCCGGCAGGTCCGCAGCCCGCGTGTGGTCGGTGAGCAGGTCGGCGACCCGGCGCAGGACCTCGTCGCCGACCTGGTGGCCGAACCGGTCGTTGACCTGCTTGAAGTCGTCGAGGTCGAGCAGCGCGACGGTGAGCTGCGTGCCGTCACGATCGGCACGCTCGAGTTCCCCGTGCAGGCGCCGCTCGAACCCGCGCCGGTTCGCGAGCCCCGTGAGCGGATCGGTCACCCCCTCACGCTCCGCCCGGTCGAGTCGGTGGGCGATCTGCAGCGCCTGCAGGCGCTCCGCGGCCCGGGCATCGAACATCGCCCGCTCCGCGGCGTGGAAACGCCGGAACCAGACCAGCGCACTCGCGTGGTCGCCCCAGGTCTCGTGGACGTCGGCGATCGCCGCGGTCGCCTCCACCTCGAGCGGCTTGAGACCGAGCTGCACGGCCTGGGTCCTGGCCTGCTCGAGCAGCGCCAGCGCGCGGTCGTGATCGCCCTCCCCCGCAGCCAGCCGTCCGAGGTGCACCAGCGTCTCGCAGGACCCGTGCCGATCGGCGACCTCCGCCTTCAGCGCGAGGCTGCGTTCGAAACAGGCACGCGCCGTGTCACGCTCCCCGCGGGCGAGGTGGACCAAGCCGACGTTGTTGTGGGCCATCCCGAGACCCCGCACGTTGTCCAGCCGCTCCCACCCCTCGATCGCCGCCTGCAGCGCCTCGAGCGCCAACGCGTGCTCCCCCTGGTCGGTGAGCACCTTGCCGAGGTTGTTGCGGACCGCGGCGAGTCCGTCGTCGTCGCCGATCCGCGCGCGGATGCTCGCGGCGTCGCGGTAGTGGCTGGCCGCCTCCGCGAGTTGTCCGCGGTGGTAGCGCACGATGCCGAGGTTGTTGAGCACGTCCCCCTGCCCCGCCTCGTCCCCGACCGCCTCGCGCAGCGCGAGCGACTCGAGCAGCAGGAAGGTGGCCGTGTCGGCCTCGCCGAAGTAGTTGCGGACCACCCCCAGATCCGCCAGGACCGCCGCGCGTTCGCGCGGCCGGTCCTCGGGCACGATCTCCAGGCACGCCAGCAACCGCTTGAGCGCGATCGCGTAGTCACCGATGCGCCAGCGGCACGATCCCTCGAGCAGCAGGATGCGCGTCCGGACGACCGGATCGTCGACGCCGGCGACCTCCTCGGCCAACGCGAGCGCGGCGTCGAGCGCATCGACCGGGTGCGCGATCCGCCGCTGCCAGGCCGCGAGGAACCGTGCCTCGAAGTCGGCAGTCACGGTCGCCTGCTCGCTCATGCGGGGTCCGTCGGGGCGCCGTCGAGCGCCTCGAGCAACCGATCGGCGGCCGCGTAGGGGTCGAGGTCGCCGGCCACGACCTCCGCCGCCAACGAGGCGAGCAGCGGGTCGGCGCCGCGATCGATGCGCGCGAAGCGTCGTCGGATCGACTCCAACGCGATCTCCCGGACCGTGTGCAGCGCCCGCTGCCGCCGACGCCCCCGCGCGCGGCCGCTCGTCCGCTGGGCCTCGGCGTGCTCGTCGAGGGCGTCGAGCAGCTGGTCGATGCCCTCGCCGCGCACCGCGACCGTCCGCAGGATCGGCGGCCACCAGGGCAGCGCCGGACCCGGGTCCGGTGTGCGCGGTGCGTCGTCCGCAGCGGCGTCCGACGGATCCGCGGCCTCGGCGTGGTGGCCGTGGTCGTCCGCGGGCTCGGTGGCATGCCCGAGCTCGAGCATCCCACGCAGTTCGCTGGCGAGCTTGCCGGCGCCGGGCGCGTCCGCCTTGTTGATCACGAACACGTCCGCGACCTCCAGGATCCCGGCCTTGGCGGCCTGGACCCCGTCGCCCATGCCGGGCGCGAGCGCGATGACCGTGGTGTCGGCGGTCGCGGCGATCTCCACCTCGGACTGCCCGACCCCGACCGTCTCCACGATGACGTCGTCGAACCCGGCCGCATCCAGGACGAGGACCGCCTGCGGGGTCGCGAACGACAGCCCACCGAGGTGGCCCCGGGAGGCCATGGATCGGATGAACACGTCCGGATCGGCGTGGTGTCCCTGCATGCGGACGCGGTCGCCGAGCAGCGCCCCGCCGGAGAACGGGGACGACGGGTCGACGGCCAGGATGGCGACGCTGCGTCCCCGGGCGCGCAACCCCGACGCCAACGCGTTGGTCAGGGTGGACTTGCCGACCCCCGGCGAACCCGTGATCCCGATCACCCGCGCGCCACCCGTGCGGGGGTGCAGGGCGGCGACCACCGCCCGCAACTGCGTGGGCGAGCCGTCCTCGACCAGGGTGAGCAACCGTGCCAGCGCACGACGCTCCCCGCGCTCGAGCCCCTCGAGCAGCGGCGCGAGGACGGCGTCCACGTCGTCGGTCACGGGGGCGTCCGGGGGCACCGCGGCGCTCAGACCGACACGCTCAGGGCGTCGCCCTGGCCACCGCCACCGCACAGCGCGGCGATCCCCGAACCCCCACCGCGGCGGCGCAACGCGTGGATCAGGCTGACCACGATACGGGCACCGGAGCAGCCGATCGGGTGGCCGAGCGCGACCCCGCCACCGTGGACGTTGACCCGATCCTCGTCGACGCCGAGGTCGCTGGCCGACGCGATGGCCACCGCGGCGAAGGCCTCGTTGATCTCGTAGAGATCGAAGCCGCCGGGGTCGACCCCGAGCCGCGCGGACGCCGCCCGGATCGCGTTCGACGGCTGGTGGTGCAACGAGGTGTCCGGGCCGGCCACGGTGCCCCAGCCGGTGATGGTGGCCAACGGTGTCGCCCCGAGCCGCTCGGCCGCCGCCCGGGAGGCCAGCACCAGCGCAGCCGCCCCGTCGGAGATCTGCGAGGCGTTGCCCGCCGTGATCGTCCCATCGGCGACGAACGCCGGCCGCAGCCGTCCGAGCGACTCGGCGGTCGTCCCCGGGCGGATCCCCTCGTCCTCGGCGACGGTGACCGGATCGCCCTTGCGCTGCGGGACGTCGACGGCGACGACCTCGTCGTCGAAGGCGCCGTCCTTCCAGGCGCTCGCGGCGCGTTCGTGCGAGCGCGCCGACCACTCGTCCTGCGCGAGGCGGGAGAGCCCGAGCCCCTTGTCGGTCTGGTGCTGATCGGTCGCCAGTCCCATGGCACACCCGTCGAACGCGCAGGTCAGACCGTCGTGCATCATCACGTCCGTGAGCGACCCGTCACCCATGCGGTAGCCGAACCGGGCCTTGTCGAGCACGTAGGGCGCCTGCGACATCGACTCCATCCCCCCGGCGACCACCACGTCGAACTCCCCGAGCCGGATCAGGTCGCGGGCGCGGGCGATGGCGGTCATGCCCGACAGGCAGACCTTGTTGATCGTCTCGCTGGCGACCTCCATCGGGACGCCGGCGGCGACCGCAGCCTGCCGTGCGGTGATCTGTCCCTGCCCCGCCTGCAGCACGTGGCCCATGACCACGTAGCCGACATCGGCGGGTGCCACCCCGGCCGCGGTCAGCGCGCCGCCGATGGCGTGGCCACCGAGCTGCATGGCGGTCAGGTCGGCGAGGCTGCCACCGAACCGGCCGACCGGGGTGCGGCTGGCACCGAGGACGACGACGTCGGCGGCGTTCGGCGGGTTCGACATGGCGGTCTCCTCGCAGCGGCGCCGGCGGATCGGCGGGCCACGAGCCTACGACGCCTCGGCACCGGCGCCACAACCCCCCGACGCGACCGCAGCCGGCGCGCGAGACGGGGCATCCACCCAGCGTCAGCGCCGCCGCGCCGGCCGGACCCGTCCACGCCGCCGCGGTCCCTCAGCGGGTCGCGGGGACCCCGAACGCGAGCAGGGCCTCGAAGCTCGGTGGCGCGCCTGCCGCCAGCTGTGCGTGGACCCGACGCATGGTGGCGGCGACCGCCGGATGCACCGGCCGAACGCCCCGCGATGCAGGTGCGCTGGGACGGTGGGCGGCGAGGTGCTCCATGGGCGGCACCGTGCCAGAACGGGCCGCCCGCGCCGAGCGAACGGGATGCCAACCGTGCGAACCCCGCAACCCGGGAGCGGGCAGTTCACCGATCGTCCGGATCACCGATCGGGTAGGCGTCGATCTGGACGACGACGGCGCGCCGGTCGTCGCGCGCCCGCTCCGCCGCCGAGCGACGGTGACGGGCGACGACCTCGGTCAGCTCGTCGGCCAGCGCGGCGAGTTCGTCGGGGGCCAGCGCGAGCGGAGCGGTCCCGGTCGAGGCGGCGGCCAGCCAGGCGCTGTCGAACTCGTCCTGCCGATCGAGCCACCGCTGGAACCGCTCGGTCCGGCTCGCGAGGCGTGCGTCCAGGGTGACGGTGCGGCGCTCGGTGCCACGGCGCCGGGCGGCGACCGACGACGCACGCCAGTAGCGCTGTCGGCCGTCACCGAGTTCGGGTGCCCGCTCGACGAGCTCGTGCCGCGCCAGGGCGCGCAGGTAATCGTTGACGGTCGTCCGCGCGATCCCGAGAGCCGCGGCGAGCTCGCTGGGGGTCGCGGGTCCCTCGAGCAGTCGCCCCAGGACCTCCCCCCGCGCGCCATCGGGCTGTCCCGGTCCCTGCGTCGCCGCCATCACGCACCTCCCGGTGGTCGCCTCGTCCGCCCCGGGGGACGGGGACGTCCGCCGGCCCGGTCCCCGCAGCCACGCTAGTGAACGGTCCGCAGCCCGCGACGTGGCACGATGCCTCCTCGCCCGCTCGGCCCCGTCGACCTCGAGGACGCGCCCGTGGATGTCACCAGGATCGATCAGATCGCCATCGCCGTGGAGGACCTCGACGCAGCGCTCGCGTTCTACGAGCGGGCCTTCGGGCTGCGTGCCAGCCACCGCGAGGTGGTGGAGTCCGATGGGGTCGAGGAGGCGATGCTCGACGTCGGGGGTGTGTGGCTGCAGCTCCTCGCCCCGACCCGGCCCGATTCACCCGTCGGTCGGTTCCTGGCCCGGTCGGGGCCGGGGCTGCACCACCTGGGGTTCGGGGTCGGATCGGTCGAGGCGGCGCTCGACCATCTGCGCGACGAGGGCGTGCGGCTGATCGACGAGGCGCCACGACCGGGTGGGAGCGGCCACACGGTCGCGTTCGTCCACCCCAAGGGGACGGACGGCGTCCTCGTCGAACTCGTCGAGGACGAGCACCGCCATCCGGCCGACGGGCCCGAGGCGGATGCTGGGTAGCCTGCAGGCGGCGTCGGGGCACGTGGCCGCGGCGTGACAGCGACGAGGCGAGCGAGGATCGACCGTGGGGTTCTCCGACAAGCTCCGCGCCTGGCTGCGGGGCGACAGCGGTCGGCGCACGGGTGGGGCCGGGACCGACGACGCCTCGAGGGATGCGACCCGACAGCTCGAGGAGTTCGCCCGCTCGCGGATCGGCGTCGAGGCGTTCCTCGAGCCGAAGACCGCCATCTACTCCACGACGGTGCTCCTCGTGGCCGACGACGGGGAGTACCTGCGCCGCCCGGTCAAGGATCGTGACGCTGCCCGGGACTTCGCCAAGCGCATCAACATCCCGATCTACGACGCACGCCAGGTCGGCTACCCCAAGCGGATGCGCGACTACGACCAGGGCAAGCGTCCGCGGCGGGTGGAGCTCTCCGAGCTGCCCCCCTGGCCCGGGGACGACAGCCAGACCACGGGCGACGCCGACGGACCACCGCCCCCACCGAAGCCTGGCGGGGAGCCCGCTGCGCCCGCTGAGGGCGAGGCGGGCCCCGGCGTCGAGGACCACGAGGAGTCGGATCCCGGTGTCGAGGGTGACGACGAGCCGGGACGCGGTGGCCGCTGAGCGGTCGCGACGCCGCCGGAGGTCACCCCGACGCGGGGAGTTCGATGCGGTAGGGCTGCTCCCCGGCACGGGCGAGGAACACCTCGCCGTCGTCGCGTGTCCACGCGTCGAGCACGGTGCCGGGTGGGACCTCGAGCAGGCGTGACCGCCGACGGTCCTCGCTGGGGTTGCGGCGATCGGCGTCGTCGACCCACCCGAGGGTGACCAGCCAGGTCCCCTGCGCGTCCCACTCGATCCAGGCCAGCGCGTCGCCGTCCGGCGACCAGCGGACCTCGGGCACGGTGGCGTCGATGGCGCGCGCCTCGGGGCTCAGCTGCAACCGGGCGGGCAGCCGGAAGGCCGGTCCGGGCGCCAGGCGGCCCTCGACGACGTCGAGGTGCTGGTAGCCGACCTCGTCACGGGCACCGAACCCGTCGTCGACGCGGGCGACGAAGGCGAGCGTGCGACGCGCCGGGTCGTCCCCGGGCCGCGCCTGCACGGCGACGACCTCGTCGTCGTCGGGGCCGGGGAGCACACGGGTGCCCTGCGGCGTGTCGACCACGATGCGCCCGTCGCGGACCTCGACGTCGGGGGCGAGCTCCGTTCGATCCGCGTGGGCGGCGTACTCGGGGTCGGGCATCGGCGTCGCCGCGCCGCCCTGCAGCAGCGCGGCGGTCACGGCGAAGCCGGCGACGGCGGCCAGCGCGAGGCCAACCAGACGCCGGACACGACGACCGAGGTGCTCGGCGCGGCCCCCCACGGGGTGGGGGCTCGGCGCGGTGGTGTCGGGCACGGGCGTCTCCGGCACGGTCATCGATGGCGGGACGCCGCTGATCGCGGCGCCGTCATCAGGACCGACGAACGGACCGCCGCCGTCGTTGGCCCCCCGCCGCGCCGGCCCAAAACCGCGGGCGGGCCCACGGGGCGGGGCGCCGGCCCCCCCCCCCCCGGCCAGCCC
>JAFIEQ010000152.1 GCA_020832455.1 Nitriliruptoraceae bacterium | reverse complement strand
GGGGGGGGGGGGGTGGTGGGGTGTGTTCGGTGCGGTGGGGGGGTCCTAAATGCCGGGTTGTTGGGGGGTGCCCCCGGGCGGTGGGGGGGGGTGCCCGCCCCGGGTCCGCAATCGCGGGGCCAGCACCGTGGACAGCACCACGTAGGCGACGACCGCCGCCCAGAACGGTGCCCGGAGGGCCGATCCGCGCCCCAGCGGGGACTCGAGCAGGCTGACGAGGATCCCACCGAGCAGCGTCCCGATGGGCATCGCGCCCCACCCGAAGAACCGGAAGACGCTGTTGACGCGGCCGAGCAGATCGTCGGGGATCAACGTCTGGCGCAGGCTCACCGTGACCACGTTCCACTGCACCGCGAGGAAGCTGAACCCGATGAACGACGCGGCGATGACCCACACGTTGGAGCTGAGCCCGATGGTCGCGAACAGCACGATGGGCAGGCTGAGGGTCAGCAGCATCGAGGGCCCGGGACCGATCCGGCGGGTGAGCATCGGCCCGAGCACGCTGCCGAGCACGCCACCGATGGAGCTGGAGGCGACCAGGAGCCCGAACCCCAGCCCGTCGAGACCCAGGATCTCCTGCACGAACAGCACGTAGGTCGCCATGATGGCCGCGCCCACCCCGTTCATCGTGGCCAAGGCGATGGCCAGGCGACGCAGCAGCGGCGCGGCCCACAGGAAGCGCAGACCCTCCCCGATCGACGAGGTCATGGACGTGCGTGTCGCCTCACCGGTCGATGCCGGAGCACGCCCGGGCCCGCCCGCCTGGAAGCTGCCCGGGATCATCGCGATCAACGCGGCCGAGATGGCGGCGGTGACGGCATCCACGGCGAACGGCAGCGACAGCGCGACGCCGATGAGCGCACCCGCGATCGGCGGCGCGACGAACTCCGCGGTGACCAACTGCGCGCCGAACAGGTTGCCGTTCGCCCGTTCGAGCCGATCCCGCGCCACCAGCGACGGCATCAGGGCCTGCGAGGTGTTGTCGAACAGCACCTCACACATCCCCAGCACCAGCGCGGCGAGGTAGAGCAGGGGCAGGTTCATCACGTCGAGCAGCACCGCGACCGCGACGATCGTCGCGACCACCGCCCGCACCGCGTTCGCACCGACCATCAGCCGGCGGCGATCACGACGGTCGCCGAGCGCCCCGGCCTGGAGGCTGAAGATCAGCCAGGGCAGGCGGGTGGCCACGCCGATCCCGGCGATGGCGAGCGCGTCCCGGGTCAGCAGGGTCCCGAGCCACGGCAGGGCGATCATCACCATGCCGTCGCCGAGGTTGGAGGCCGTCACCGCACCCCACAGACGCCAGTAGCGCGCGCCCAGTCCAGGCGGGTCGTCCCCGTCGGAGGGTGGGACCGCACCAACGGAGCCCGGTGCGTGCTGGCCCGTCACCCCGCCGTCCTCCTCACCTCACCGCGAGCTCGTCATCCGGTGGCCGTCCACGTGGGCCGACCCTCACCGGGCCTCGCCGGCAGGCCGGGACCCTAGCCACGGACCCGTCGCCGCCCCGGCGACGTGGCGGGACGTGCGCTGCGAGCACGGAGAACGCCCGCGCAGCCACGTTGCGTCACCGACGGCTGCACCGTGCGCGGTCACGCGCCCCGGTCGAGGACGCGTTCGAGCCACCCGATCAGGTCCGCGACGACCTCGTCGCGGTTGAGCTCGTTGAGCATCTCGTGACGCCCTCCGGGGTACACCCGCGCGGTGAGATCGGTCATGCCGCTGGCCTCGTACATGGCCTGGAGCCGACCCTGGCCCGCCTCGCCACCGACGGGATCCTGCGCCCCGGTGAACAGGTAGACCGGCAGCTCCTTCGGCGCCCCCTCGACCACGCGGCGGGCCTGCCCGATCACCCGGAGCCCGGCGAACAGATCGACGAAGAAGCCCGTGGTCGCCGTGAAGCCGCACCAGGGGTCCTCGAGGTAGGCGTCGACCTCCGACTCGTTGCGTGACAGCCAGTCGAAGTCCGTGCGGCGGGGCTCGAACGCGTCGTTGTAGCCGCGGAAGGCCAGGCTCTGCAGCGCCTCGGACCGACCCCGGGGACCCAGCCGCGCACGGGCGGTCCGCGCCGCCGCGGCAGCGACCTCACCGAGGGGACCGATCGGTCCGTTGGACCCGGACAGCACCAGCCCGTCGATCTCCCCGGGGAAGGTGAACAGGTACTGCTGGGCGAGGAACGACCCCATCGAGTGCCCGAGCAGGACCACGGGGACGCCGGGGTGGGCACCTCGGGCGTGGTGGGTGACGCGGTGCAGGTCGTCGAGGACCAACGCCCACCCGCGCTGGTCGGCGAAGTACCCCAGATCCTCCGGGGTGAGCGCCGTACGGCCGTGCCCACGGTGGTCCTCGGCGTAGACGGCCAGACCGACCGCGTTCAGCGCAGCGGCCAACCGGGTGTAGCGGGCGGCGTGCTCGGCCATGCCGTGGGCCAGGTTCACCACCCCGCGGACCTCGCCCTCGGGAAGGAACCGGTGGACCACCACGGGGGCGTCATCGCTCGTCTCGAGGAGGAAGGTGTCCCCGGTCGGCGGCTCGGCTCGGTCGGCGGTCTCGGTCATCGTGGCTCCCAGGATCGAGCGGATCGAGCGGCGGACGACGCACGCCCACGTGGACGGGCACCGGGGCAGCGTAGGTCGGGCGGTTACCGTGCGTCGCCGACCGCGACCACCACCGGAGGGCTCGATGCCCGCGCCACGATCCGTCCCCACCGGCAGCACGATCCGGTTCGGCCCGCCACGCCATCCCCTGGACGCGGGCGCCCTCGAGGCGCTCCGCGCGGTCGTCGCCACCCGACCGAGCGTGCACGCCGCCTACCACGCCGGCATCGACATCCTCCCCCGCGACACCGAGGATCCGGTGACCGCCACCCCGGTGGGGTCCACCGACCTGATCGGGCTGGACATCGAGGACGCGTCGGGCGACGCGACCGCGCTGATCGCCGCCGTGAGCGACGCCCTGGCCCCCCGGCTCCCCACCGATGTCGAGGTGTCCGTGACGGTCCTCTCCGCCGAGGCACGCACGACGATGCTGCGCCTGGGTGGCCCCATCGGCGCGGGCGGCGAACTCGAGGCCGCGGCTGCCCGGGCGCTGCACGAGCCGGACGCGACGGCCACGCTGGTCGAGGTGCTCCTGGAGGCGACGCTGCTGGTCCCCACCGCCGCATCGGCCGACGCGGCGGGCACACCGGAGCCGGGACCGTCGGCCCCGACGCCGATCGACGAGGGTGAACAGGTCCAGGCACCGCTCATGGATCTGGGCGGTCGGCCGACCATCGCCGCCTACACCTCGCTCGCTGCGGTCGCGCACGCCGATCCCGCGGCCGCGGACCTGCGGCTGGTCCCGGCGGCGACGCTGTTCGCCAACTGGCCCGACGAGGTCGCCTTCGCACTCGACCTCGGGACCCGCCACGCGCTGCTGCTGGCCCCGGAGGAGGTCGCCCGGTTGCGCGACGCCGTGCGGTGAGGTGGGACCGGCACCCGGAGCCGACTCAGCAGGCGGGCGCCGGGACCGCGGCCCGCACCGCCGTGGTCAACGCGCTCAGCGGGGTCGCCACCGCGCGGCCGTCCGAGGCACGGGCGAACACCTGCCCGACCACCGCACCGTCGACGTCCAGGACCGGCGAGCCCGAGGAGCCCCCGGCGATGCGCAGGTCCAGGAGCATGCGGCCCCCACGCTGCTCGGCCACCTCGCCCTCGCTGAGCGCCGGACGGCCCCCGGGGAAGCCCACGACCCGCACGTCCTGTCCCGCGCGGGCCTCGGCCCCCCGGGCCAGCGCGGGCGGGACCGCATCGGACGGCAGGTCGAGGATCGCCACGTCCGCGTCGATCGCGAGCCGGTGCCCGCGGACCTGCCGGGCGGGTCCGCCATCGAGGGGGCGCACGGTGATGCTCGCCGCGTCGGCGACCACATGCCGGTTGGTGACCACGACCGGGCCACCGGGACCCGCGAGCGCGAACGCACTGCCGGTGCTGCGCTGCCCCTGACACCCGGTCGTGCTGACGAGCAGCATCGCCCGCGCCAGGGGTGCGTCGGGACCGAGCTCCTCGACGAGTCGGTCCGCGTCCCGACCGAACACCCACTCGGCGATGGCGACCCCGCCGACCGGGAGCACCAACCCCAACACGATGGCGAGCGCGACCCAGCCGCGCGTCCGGTCGACCACCCGCTGCAGCGGGGTGCGGAAGCCGTCCAGATCGTCGGTGACCGGGTCGTAGGCCAGTGGATCCCAGTCGGGCGTCGGGTGATCGGATCCCGCCGACTCGACGCCCTCGTCGTCCTCGCCGTCCCCGCCGTCCTCGGCGGGTCGATGGGGCTCGGTCACGATCTGCTCCGGCGGCATGCTCGGGGAGCCACGACGGTACGGGTTCGTCGGACGGGCTCGGTCACCGCGGGCGGTGCCGGACACGTGGGATACTGACCGCCATGGGAACCCTCACGGTCGCGATCCTCGTCGTCCTCGTCGGTTCGGCGCTGTGTTCCGGCTCCGAGGCCGCGCTGCTGACCGTGTCCTCGGTGCGTGTCCGGCAGCTCGCGGAGTCGGGCGGACGCCGGGCCCGGGCGCTGCGCCACATCAAGGAGCACATCGCCCGCCCGATCTCCGCGATCGTGGTGCTGAACAACATCTTCAACATCGTGGGCAGCATCTGGGTCGGCACGATCGCGACCCGGGAGTTCGGGGAGGCCTGGGTCGGCGCCGTCTCCGGGGTGCTCACCTTCCTCGTCATCCTCTTCTCAGAGATCCTGCCGAAGACCGTGGCGGAGCGTCACGCACAGACCGTCGCGCTGTGGATCGCCCTGCCCGTGCGTTGGCTGACGACGCTGCTGACGCCGGTCGTGTGGCTGTTCGACACGTTGCTGCGCCCGCTGACCCGTGGTGACCGGGAGCCCTCGACCAACGAGGCCGAGATCCGGCTGCTGGCGCGGATCGGTCGGTCCGAGGGGGTCATCGAGGACGACGAGCTGCTCATGCTGCAGCGCGTGTTCCAGCTCAACGACCGCACGGCACGTGATCTGATGACCCCGCGGACGGCCGTGACCTGGCTCGACGCCGCCCGAGCGCTCGGAGAGGTGCGCGCCGAGGTCCTCGACTCGGAGCACTCCCGCATCCTCGTCGCCGATGGCGACCTCGACCGCGTGGTCGGGGTGGCGTTCCGGACCGACCTGCTGCGCGCGTTGCTCGAGGACGAGGACGGCACGCTCGTGGGCGACCACGTGCACGAACTCGATGCGGTGCCCTGGCTCGCGCGGGCCGACGTGCTGCTCGAACGCTTCCGCCGCCAGCGGGCCCACATCGCGCTGGTGGTCGACGAGTACGGCGGCACCCTGGGGGTGGTCAGCCTCGAGGACGTCATCGAGGTGCTCACGGGTCCGATCGTCGACGAGACCGACCGTCGACCGGATCTGCGCCGCTACGCCCGCGCCCGCGCCCGACGCGCGCGGGTGCGCTGAGCCCCTCGGCGCGGGGTGAGCTTCCGTCCAGGTCCGGGCGGCGCCGCACCGCCCCGGACCGGGGCGCGAGCCACCTCGACATCGAGGGCCCGTCGAGGTTCGCCCCCGGACGGTCACCGCGCGTGCCCAGTGGCGTCCGGATGACCACGCTCCGATGCCGCCCGTCGAGGTACGGGACAGGGTCGGGGGGCGCTGGCGCGCCTGTCGAGGTTGTGTCCGGACCCGGTCCGGACGCACCCACCCCGTCCGGGACCCGCTGGCGGAGCGCGCGCGCTGAGGGTCGAACCGCGCGCCCAACGGAGCGCGCCTGTGGACGGGCGGTGGAGGACCGGTGGATGGTCGGTGGATGTCCTGTGAGTTGTCGCCGGGCTCTTCCCTGCCGGCCGGTCATGGTGTTGAGTGGTCTTCGCCGGTCGGGAACGAGCACTGCGAGACCTCGGTCGGCCACCGACGACGGTCCGTGCAGGATCTCGATGGTGCAGGCGGCGGGCCGCGAGGCCCAGCAACGGTGACGGCTCGACGCGAGGAGCCGGACCGGGACCGTGGGTCCAACCCGAGAGGGATGGACACGCACCGCCGGGCGGATGGCCGAGAGGTCGCCCGCAGGAACCGGACCCCCGCTGCACGCGGGGGCGAGGTGCAGGCCCGACGCAGCGGGACCTGTGGACGGGACCGGGCTCACCCGGCGTGCCTGGCACGCAGGGTGACGGTCGGACCCGCCGACGGCGCACGGGCCGGGACGACCCGCGAGGGTCTGCCCGCCCCGACGTCGCCGGGCACCGTGGACCGGGAGACGCACGACGACGACCGCGACCACGATCATGGACGCCCCGACCCTGGGTTCCGCGAGGGACCGGTCGGGGCGTTCGTGCGCGTGCGGACGGCCGCCCGGCACCCACCGTCGCCGAGCGACCGCGGGACCGGCGGCCTAGCGTGTCGCCGCCGGTCGCAGGGAGCGACCGGCCGACGTGAGAGGAGCGCGACGTGCGCATCGGGATCCTGACCGGGGGCGGGGACGTCCCAGGGCTCAACCCCTGCATCAAGGCCGTGGTGGACCGGGTCATCGACGACGGGCACGACGTGGTCGGGCTGCGGCGGGGCTGGGGCGCGTTCGTGGACTACGACCTCGACGACGAGCGCTCCGCTGCCCGGTGCACCATCCCACTGGACCACGCGACGGTCCGCACGATCGACCGCACCGGTGGGACCTTCCTGCACACCTCCCGGACCAACCCCGGCAGGGTCAAGGACGACGAGGTCCCCCACTTCCTGCGCTCCTCGGTGAGCGGTGACGGTCCGCACGATCTCACGGCGCACGTGCTGGCGGTGCTCGAGCGACTCGAGCTGGACGCGCTGATCCCGATCGGCGGCGACGACACGCTCTCCTACGCGCTGCGTCTGCACGAGGAGGGGTTCCCGGTCATCGCGATCCCCAAGACGATGGACAACGACGTCCACGGCACCGACTACTGCATCGGTTTCTCGACCGCGGTGACCCGGTCGGTCGAGTTCATCCACCAGCTGCGCACCTCCACGGGGTCGCACGAGCGGATCGCGGTCATCGAGCTGTTCGGCCGCTACTCGGGCGAGACGTGCCTGATCAGCGCCTACCTCGCCTCCGTCGACCGCGCGGTCATCTCCGAGGTCCCGTTCGATCCCGAACGCCTCGCGGCCCTGCTCATGGAGGACAAGCGCAGGAGTCCGTCGCACTACGCCATGGTGACCGTCTCCGAGGGGGCCACGCACCTCGGCGGCGACGTGCACCTGTCCGGTGAGGCCGACGCCTACGGCCACCGCAAGCTCGGCGGGATCGGTGAGACCACGGGGCAGCTCATCAAGGAGCTCACCGGCCAGGACATCATCAGCCAGCAGCTCGGCTACCTGATGCGCTCCGGACGGCCCGACTCGCTCGACCTCATGGTCGCGACGAACTACGCGGTGATGGCCGCCGACCTCGCCGTCGGCGGCGAGAAGGGCCGGATGGTCGCGCTGCGCAGCGGGACCTACACCAACGTGCCCGTCAGCGTCACCGGCGAGGGGGCGCGACGCGTGGACGTGGACGCCCTCTACGACGTCGAGGCCTACCGGCCGAAGGTGCGGCAGGTCGCCGGCAAGCCGATGTTCCTGTACTGACACGCGACGGGTGCTGCACCGGCGTCGCTCACGCCGGCAGCCCGGCCGCCAGCAGGGCGCCTGCGTCGATCGCCCAGTGGGCCACCCACGCCGCGACGAGGTTGCGCGCCGTGTAGGCGGTGTCGCCCACCACGAGGTTCACCACCAGGCTCCACATGACGGCGGCCACCACGACCGAACGGGCACGCGGGGCCCTGCCCGTGCGCCTACGTTCGTCTCCGAGCCCGAGCCCGAATCGGTGACCGAGCCGGACCCGGACCGACCTGGGTGCGTCCGGCGCCGTGGCGGGCGGGCCCGTACGACGAGCCTGAGGAGGCGGACGCACGTGGGATTGAACATCCAGGACCTGGCCATCAGCAGCCGAGAGTTCATGCCGGGCGGTCCACTCGAGGACCGTCACGCCAACGACGTGGAGAACGAGGCCCCCGCGCTGCTGATCGACGGGGTACCCGACGACGCGGTCGAACTCGCCGTCATCTGCCACGACCCGGACGCCCCGCTGCCGTTCGGGTTCACCCACTGGACGCTCTACGGCATCCCGGCGGATGTGACCGAACTGTCCCCTGACGCCGACGGGGACCACCGCCCCGGCCCGAACGACTTCGGGACCACGGGCTACGGGGGCCCGCAGCCGCCGGACGGCCACGGCGTCCACCACTACTACTTCTGGGTCTACGCCCTGTCCCGCAAGGTCGAGGGGACGCCGGACCGCAAGACGTTCCTCGAGACCTACGGCGACGACATCATCGAGCAGAACCGGGTCATCGGCACCTACGAGCGCTGATCGCCGAAGACATCGGTGTCGGTGTCCTCACTCCGCACCTCCGGCCCGGGCGCATCCTCGTCGGGGGCGTCCTCGTCGGGGGCGTCCTCGTCGGGAGCACCGAGCAGCGCGTCGAGCACGGTGCGGGCGTCGTTCTCCGCGACCGCCGTGCGCTGCGCGACGTCACGCGCGACCCGCACCGGGTCGGTGATCGGTCGTCCCTCGGCGTCGCGACCGACGACCGGGGGGTCGTAGGGGTCGTACACCCGGTACCGGTGGCCGGGCGGCAGGTCGAGGAAGCCGAGCACGGCGAGGAACTCGTCCCAGGCGCCGAGGACCGTGGCGACACCCGTCGCCGAGACACCCGTCCGGTCGACGAGGACCTCGACGCGCTCGTCGGTGATCGGCACCGACGCATCGCCGGCGTCGGGGTGCTCCCAGCGGGGGCCGAGCCGCACCGGCACGAGCGCCTGGTCACGGCGACGACGTCCGGCGACGAGCAGCACGACCGCGAGCACGACGGGGACAGCGATCAGCGCGATGGTCGTCGGTTCCATGGTTCCTCGAGGTCGCGGGCGGTCGTGGCACCGACGACGGGCGGCCGCTCGGGTGAGCGTCACGCACCGTTGGGGCGGACGACGCCGAGCACGCGACCGTGACGAGCGTCCTGCCAGGACACCGCATCCGCAGCTCGCCGCGGGGGGCCCCCGGCGGGGCCGCGGGCGGGGGGGCGCGGGGGGCCGGGCCCGGGGGGGGGGGGGGGGGGGCCCCCC
>JAFIEQ010000151.1 GCA_020832455.1 Nitriliruptoraceae bacterium | reverse complement strand
GGGTGGGCGCCTGGCCCCTCCCGGGGGGGGGGTGCCCGAGCGGGGGCCGGGGGGGGGGGCGGGGGGTGGGGGGGGGGGGGCGGCCCCCCCCCCCGCGGCACCGGCCGCGACGGTGACGCCCAGGTCGCCGTCCCCCACCGCGGCATCGAGGCGGCGGAACTCGTCCGCACCGTCCTCGAGCGTGGTGGTGAGCGGTGCGAGCAGGGCGGTGAGCTCGGCGCCGTTCATGCCTGCTCGAAGAACGGGGAACGAGCTGGCGCATCCAGCAGACCGGTCAGCTGGTCGTCGAGCCGCATGATGCTCACCGATGCCCCGGCCATCTCCAGGCTGGTCGCGTACTCGCCGACGTAGGCCCGGTGGATGCGCAGCGGCGTGTCGGCGAGCCGCTGGTGCACCCGGCGGAACATCACGTACAGCTCCTCCTTGGGCGTCGCGCCCAGCCCGTTGACGAGCACGGTGACGTCGTCGGATGGCCCGCTGGGCAGGTCGCCGAGGATGTGCTCGAGCAGCTGGTCGACGATCTGGTCCGCGGTGCGCAGCTCCCCGCGCTCGATGCCGGGCTCGCCGTGGATGCCGATGCCGATCTCCATCTCGCCGTCGTCGAGGGTGAAGGTCGGTTCACCGGCCGCGGGCAGGATCGTCGGCGACAGCCCGACCCCCATGGTGCGCGTCGCCGCGTTCGCCGCGCTGGCGACGGCCGCGACCTCCTCGAGCGTCGCGCCGGTCTCCGCCGCCGCGCCCGCGCACTTGTAGGCGAAGAACATCCCGGCCACGCCACGACGTTCGTCGCGCTCGTCGGCCGGTGCGGAGGTGACGTCGTCGGTGGTGATCACGGTCGCCACCTCGACGCCGTCGGCCTCGGCGAGGTCCGCGGCGAGCTCGAAGTTCAACACGTCGCCGCCGTAGTTGCCGAACAGGTGCAGGACGCCCGCGCCGCCGGAGACGCCCATCGTCGCGGCGAGGATCTGCTCGCTGGACGGCGAGGAGAACACGTTGCCGACCGCGACGCCGGAGGCCAGTCCCCGACCGACGTAGCCGAGGAACAGGGGCAGGTGACCCGAGCCCCCACCGGTGACGATGCCCACCCGTCCCGCACCCGGCGCGTCGGCCCGGACGATGGCGCGCAGGTCCGGCCCGACGCTCTTCAGCTGATCCGGGTGCGCCGCGAGGATCCCCTCGAGCGTCTCGTCCACGAAGTCCGCGGGTCGGTTGATGATCTTCTTCACGTCCAGCCTCTCCCGGTGCGATCTGTCCGACGTCCTACCAGTCTCCCGTGGATCACGATAGACGGCCGGCGACCCGAACGGGGAGGCACACGGCGGCGCGGCGAACACGGGCGCCGGTGACGGCCGGGCGCCGGCGACGCTCGGGCCGTCAACCGGCATCGTGGTCGATGGCGTCGAGGGTGACGTGCTCGCCGGCCGAGCCGACGACGAGGTTGCGCGCGAGTGGGAAGCGGTGGGAACGCGACTCGACGAAGTGCATCAGGTAGCCGGCGGTGTTGGGGAACACGACCAGGTCGCCGCGGGCCACGCCGGACGGGAAGCGGAGCCGCCGACGGGTGATGAGCTCCGCCTCGGTGCAGTACGCCCCGGTGAGCCACCCCTCGATCGGCCCGGTGCGGGGCTCGTCACCATCGACGGCGACCAGCAGGGGATCGACCGCGTGATCGGGCTTCGCGGTGGCGCACTGGGTCCGGTTCATGGCCAGACCCATCGACCACGTGCCGTCCCGGTGGCGCTTGCGGTGCTCCACGCGCGCGACCGTCAGCCCACAGCCGTCCAGCAGGCTGCGCCCCGGCTCGAGCCGGAGTTCGAGCGCGCGCCCGCGCAGCGCCTCGGCGATCGTGCCGCCACCCCCGGGCACGGTCGCCTCCAGCAACACCGCGAGCCAGCCAGCAGCCACCGGGTCCTGGTGCACCGGGTACAGCCCGAGCCTGCCGTGCACGATGCCGTCGTGGGCGTGGAGGCCGTAGCCGTCGTTGTCCCAGGTGATGGGCTCGCGCTCGCCGAGCAGCGCCCGCCGGTGCTCGACCTGGAACCGCGCCCACGCGTCCGCATCGTCGAGGTAGCGCATCGGGAGCCCGCCACCGAGGTCGAGGTGGCGGATCGGGTGACCTGCGCCGCGGAGATCGTCGACGACCGGGAGGAGTTGCGGGCCCCCCGGGGGGGGGGGGGGGGCGGGGGGGGCCGCGCGGGGGGGGGGGGCCCCCCCCCCCCCCCCCCCCCCCCCGTGGTGCGGGGGGGGGGGGGGGGGCCCGGCCCCCGGGGGGGGCCCCCCCCCCGGGGGGGGGGGGCCCCCCGGGGGGGGGGGGGGGGCCCACGTCGTAGCCGTCGAGGTGGCAGTGCACGCCCTCGACCCGCACCCGCCCGACGTCGTGCGCGGCGCCGAGCCGTGCCATCAACCGCACCGCGTCCTGGAGATCGAAGCCGAACCGGGTCGGGAGCACCTCGCCGTCGTGGCGGAACCCCCCGAAGCGCAACGACACCACCGCCGTCGAACCGGTGGTGCGGGCGAGGCATTCGACGCGCTCGAGTTCGTCGTCGTTGTCGAGCACGATCGTCACCCCGGCGGCGAGGCAGGTCCGCAGCAGCGCCTCGCCCTTCACCGCGGCGGTGGTTACCAGCGTGCGCGGGGGGCAGCCCCGTGCCAGCGCCTCGTCGAGCTCGACCTCGCTCGCGGTGTCGACCCCGATCCCCAGCTCGCGGGCGCTGTCGACGTAGCACAGCGCCTTGTCCGCCTTGCGGGCGAACAGCAGCTCCAGCTCGACGTCGTGGTCGGTCGCGACCCCCTGGAGAGCGCGCACGTTGCGCCCGAAGGGCCCGGGGTGGTGCAGGTTGATCGGCGACCCGTACCGGTCGACCCACGCGGCCAGCATCGACGGCCGCCGAAGGACCTCGCGCTGCCAGTCCTCGAGCCGCGCCGGGAGCGGGACCACGCCGACACACCGATCGTGCACCGTCCCGATCACGGCCGCGCCCCGCTGCGCGCCGTGGTCCGCAGGGCCGAGACCCCATCGGCGAGACCGGGGAACGGCCCACGCTGCAGGTCGTGGACGATCCTGCGGGCCCAACGCTCGGTCTCCGGGTGCAGGGTCCGGTTGAGCGTGTCGTTGCCGAGCACCCAGCCCTCGGTCACCCGGCCGACGGCGGCCAAGCCGGGAGCGGGCCGGCCGTCGCGGCCGATGCAGGTCGCGTCGCGGGACACCTCGACCCCACGGGTCGCCGCTCCGGTCCGGATCACGCCGCGTCGCAACAACGCGCCCCACAGCGGCGCGCGCCGAGCCGCACCCGGCGAGGGGAGCACGCTGTCCACGACGACGTCGACGGGACGTGGTGCCCCTGCACCGTCCCGCAGGCGTCCCCGGTCGGTGAGGACGCCGCCGCGCTGCACGGAGCGCAGGTCGAGCGTTCCCGCGTCGGCGAGCGCGACCAGCGGGGCGATGTTGTCCACCGGTGCCCCGAACCCGAGCCGCTCCATGCGGCGGGCGAGCACGGCGAGGTAGGGGCGGTCCTGCACCGGCAGCCCCCCGTGACCGACACGCTCGACGAGTCCCGGGTAGCCCTGGCGCCAGACCTCGCCGAGCGCCCAGGCCGCGTCGGGGGCGCGGCGCCCGAGGGCGACCTCCGCCGAGCGGCGCATGGCGGCGAGCGCGGCGGGACCGTCGTGGAGGTCCTGACCGACCGCCCGGATCGGATCGGGATCGAGCGTCGCGGCGATCACCGCACGTGCGCGATCATCGACCCGGACCCCGAGCCGCCGCAGCGCGGTCCGCGCCGCGTGGGCGAGCGTGCTCGAGATCACCGTGAGGGGATCCGGCGTCCCCGCCCCGACGCCTGCGGTCCGCAGGGCCGCGCGCAGAGCGATCCAGTCCGGCTCGAGTTCGGCCGCAGCGGCGGCCAGCCCCGGACCGGGTTTCGCCGCCAACGGCGCCCCGGTCCGTGACCACGGGACCAGGCGCGCGACCGCATCGGCCCCCGCGACGTGGACCGGCCACGGAGCACCTGCGGAGACGAACTCCTGCATCCCGTCGAAGGTGCTCCCGCGCCCCACGGTCAGGTGCAGGGCGACGTCGATGAAGGTCAGCGCGAACCCGCGCACACCGACGACCGCCCCCGCGGGGACCGCGTCGAGCCCGAGCGCCTGCCGGACCGGGTAGGGCGGGGAGATCACCCGCGCACTGCCCGCGGGCGCCATGGTCAGCAACGGGCCCGGACGCCCGCCGTGGGACCACAGCCCGTGCCCGACCGTGCACACGACCTCGTCCACACGCCGGTCGGCGGCCGACTCGCCGTGGCAGACCAGCCAGCGACCCTCGTCGCGTCGCAGGTCGGTGACCTCGGCCCGGACCGAGGTGACGGCCAGGCCCACGGGCAGGTGGGCGAGCAGCACGCCGAACGCCGCCTCGAAGTAGGCCCCGACGAGCCGGCGCGGTACGTAGCCGCTCGCGAGGGCCCACGTCGGGTGGTGGCGGGCGAGCCAGCGCTCCAGGTCCTCGCCGGCCACCCCGAGCCGCTCCGACGCGTCGGTCGACCAGGCGGTCACGTGGCGGACCGCCAGGTTCATCAGCATCTCGTCCGGTTGATCCGGGGCGTAGATCGGTCCCGCGCCGGGGTGCGGCGCCGGATCGTGCAGCGTCACGTGCACGGCGCGATCGACAGGGCGCCGGCTCAGTTCGATCGCGAGCCGCTCCAGACAGCCGAACCCCCGCGGTCCCATGCCCACGATCGCGATGCGGTACGCGTCACCGGTCACCACCTCGACACCGTCCCGTCGCCGACGAGCGCGGAGAGCCGCGTCGGGGAGCAACCGAGGGTCCGCTGCACCCACGCATCGTCGAAGACCGTGTCGAGGTAGCGGTACCCGGAGTCGGCGGCGACCGCGACGACGGTGGCGCCGGCGAGCTCGTGCTGCCGCTGGCGAACGGCGTGCAGGACCCCACCTGCGGACCCGCCGACGAGCAGCGCGTCGGTCCGCGCGACCCGTCGACACCCGACGACCGCATCCAGGTCGCTGACGCGGATGACCCGGTCGGCACGGCGCCCGGAGGCCAGGGCCGGTTCCCGGCCCGCACCGAGTCCAGGGATCAGGCGCGGACCCGGCACCCCGCCGAACAGCACGCTGCCGATCGCATCCACCGCGACGACCTCGGTCCGCAGCCCGCGTGCGGCGATGCGGTCGAGGCAACCGCCGAGCGTGCCCGTGCTGCTGACCGCGACGAACAGCACGTCGACCTGACCATCGAGCGCCGCGTCGATCTCCGCCATCGTCCCGAGCTCGTGGGCACGCGCGTTCGCCGGGTTCGCGTACTGGTTCGGCCAGAACGCCTCCGGGAGGAGCGCGACGAGCTCCGCCACCCGCTCGAGCCGCGCGACGAGCGGATCGACGTCCGGACCGCACGGGACCACGACCTCGACGTCGGCGCCGAGCGCACGCATCGCGGCGAGGTTCGCCGCCTGGGTCCGCACATCGACGACGAGGATGCAACGCAGGCCGTAGTACCGACAGACCTGCGCGAGCCCGATGCCGGTGTTGCCGGAACTCGACTCGACCACCACGGAGCCCGCGTGCAGCCGTCCGTCGGCGCGCGCCTCCTCGAGCATCAGCAACGCCGGCCGGTCCTTCGCACTCCCGCCCGGGTTGGCCGTCTCGAGCTTGAGGTGCAGGGCGACGTCGGGAACCTCGAGGTAGCCCGTCAGCGGGACCAACGGCGTCGCGCCGATCGTGTCGAGCACCCCACGCGTGGTCCCGTGGACCGGCGGCGTGGCGACCGTGACGCCTGGTGCTGGCTCCATGCGCGCCTCACCTCTCGGCGAGCAGGAGGGCCCCTCACGCCTCCGAGCACGCTACGGCCAGGGCGCGTGCCGCGATCGGCGACGACCGGCCGTCCGTGCGACCTCCTCGTCCAGTTGACCTCCACGCCCGATCACCGATCCGACACCCCCGCTCGTCGGAGGACCGCCCGATGGCCGCTCTGCCCGGTCGAGGCCCTGAGCCGCCGATCGCCGTGCAGTTCACGGTTCCCGCGCACCTCAGCCTGCTCACCACCATCCGGACCGGGGTCGGTGACCTCGTCCACCAGGTCGGTGGATCGGCCACCTGCGCCCACGACCTGCAGCTGGCAGCGGACGAGGTGGTGGCCGTCCTGATCGCGGACTCGAGCCCGTGGAGCGACCTCACCCTCGTGATCGCCCACGATGAGGAGGACGTCTACGTCCGCGTCAGCACGGTGCGCGCGCAACCCCGACACGCGCTGACGGTCCACGATCTCACGACCACGCTGCTGACCAGCGTGGTGGAGAGCTCCTCGATCCTCACCGACGGCGACCGTGGGTACGCCTTCCTCCAGACGCCGCAGGGCGGATCGGTCACGTAGACGTCCAGGTGTCCCGCGCGGCCGTGGACCTCGTCCAGCTCGCCCCACGGCGCTGGCTGGCACCATCCTCCGCGGTCACCGGTGACGGGACCAGCCGGTGATCGAGCGACAGGGGCGTGGATGTCGGAGGGTTTGGACCTGGACCGACTGCGACGGATCCTGGAGGACGTCGAGGCGGAGTCCTCCGCCGTGTCCCTCCCGGTGGCGCGGGACCGCGCCGTGGGCATCGCCCGCCTGCTCGTGGACCACGTCGCCCGGATCGAGGCATCGGCCGCCGCCGCCCCGTCGCCCGCTGGACCCGCCGTCGAGCGGTCACCGGGGAGCGTTCCCGCCCGCACCAACACACCCGCTGCGACGACGGGTCCTCCGGTGCGTCTACGCGAGGTGCGCTGACGTCAGCTCGGTGTCCGCACGCTGATCCGCTGGGCACGCGCGTTCGACGTTCCCGCGGTGCGCGCGGGGGCGTCGGAACCCGCTTCCCGGCGGTCGGCGACGTAGATGTCGCTGCGCCAGCTCGGACCCGGGCGAGACGCCAGCCAGTGGCGGACGATCGGTCGCGCCCAGAGCGGCGTCCGCCCTCGTGACGCCTGCGGCTCCGGCAGGAAACCCCGGTAGCGGTAGCTGTCGATGGTCGCCTTGGACACCCCGGCGGCGTCCGCGATCTCCCCGACCGTGAGCATGGTGAGCGGGTGCAGCTCCGGTGCCAACAGCCCGATGATCAGGTCACCGGCGTGCGGCCGTCGACCGGGGCGACGTCGGACCAGCATCTGCTCCACCATCGAGGAGTCCCCCGCCAGCCACCGACGCTCCGCCTCGTTGAGCGGTCGGAACGAGCGCACCGTCTCCACACACGCGCACTCGGCGTCGATCCGGATCAGATCGCCCAACGTGAGGTCGGTCGCTCCCAGGACCTCGTCACCCCACGGGTACCGCCAGACGCCGTCGATGCGCGCGTAGGTCCCGTTGCAGAAGCGTGGGTCGTCCATGCGCGTCCCCCGTCGGTTCGAGTGGACCCGGGGGGTAGCGAGCGCCACAGCCTCCCAGGCTGGGCGCTCCCTGCTGAACGCGACGTCGACGTGCCTCGTACTTGTTGCATGCTCCGGGTGACCCGGAGCCTGTGCAGTGCTCGCGACCGTAACCCCCGGATGTCGAGGGGGCAACGGTCGCTCGGGTCGGCTCGGGCCGGGCCTTCAGCCGGGCTCGGGCGCCGACCCGTCCAGCAGGCGCGCCGCGATCGCGGCGACGGGGACGCCAAGGAAGGCCCCGAGCACCCCGAACGTGAGGCCCCCGGCCGTGACGGCGAGCAGGATCACCAGCGGGTGCAGACTGACGGCGTTGCCGAGGATGAACGGCTGCAGGACGTTGCTCTCCAGCTGCTGGACCAGCAGCACGAGCCCGACCACGAGCCCGGCGGTGACGAGCCCCCCGTGCGCGAGCGCGACCAGGACCGCCAGCGTCCCGGTGACCACGGCGCCCACGATGGGGAAGAGCCCACCGAAGAAGACCAGCACGGCCAGCGGGAGCGCGAGCGGGACGCCCAGCACCAACAGGCCGACCCCGATGCCGACCGCGTCGACGAACGCCACGACGAGCTGGCCCTGGAAGTAGCCCGACAGGGTGTCCCAGGCCGTCGAGAGCCGGGCCCGCACCCGTGCCTGGCGTTCGACCGCGAACAGGCCGACGGCGCTGCCGACCAACCGTGGCCCGTCCTTGAGGTAGAAGAAGAGCACGACGAGCATGAGCAGGGAACCGGCGACGGCTCCGAAGACCATGGCCGCGGCGTCGATGGCCTGGTCGCCGACGCCCTCGGCCTCACCGAGTTGCTCCCGGAGCAGCTCCAGGGCGTCCCCGATCCCGTTGATCCCGACCCCGAGCGGGTCGTCACGGAGGAACCGTTCGATCTCCTCGACGCCGTCGCTGGCCGACGCGCGCAGCTCCGGCAGCTCGGCGATGACCAGCGACACCATCACCGCGAGCACCGCGCCGAGGACGAGGATCCCTCCCAGCAGGGTGGCCAGTGCCGCGAGGGCGGGTGGCCACCCCCAGCGGCGCAGGCGCGCACAGACCGGGACCAGCAACGTGGCCGGGAACAACGCCAGGACCAGCGGGATGATGACCAGCGACAGTTGTGACGCGAGCAGCCCGAGGACGACCAGACCCCCAGCGACACCGAGGGAGGCCCAGGCCAGCTGCCCGGCGCGCAGGAGGCGTCCCGTCGCGTGGGGATCCTCCGTCCGCTCGCTCACGCCGGCACCTCGTCAGCGGCGACGCGACGCGGCGCGTGGCGGGGCGCCGCTTCCGTTCGCCGCGTCGGTCCCACGCTCCGCCGCGCCGTCGCGACGCGCAGGGTCGTCGACCACGACCGCCGCGTGGGCTCGGCCGGTCACGGCGCCGGCCAGCGCAGCGATCAGCGCACCGCCGAGCAGGACCGCGAACAGCGCCCACAGTTCCTCCTCGAAGGGCTGCAACAGCTCGGTCACGCTCGCCGCGGCGGCGCTGGCCTCGATGGTCACGTTGCCGAGCGAGCGGAGCAGGGCGGTACCGGTCGTCAGGCCGGTGACCGCCATCGCGAGGACGAGCAACCCCCACGTGGACAGGCCCTGGATCATCCCGGTCATGGCTCCCCGCGGATCGAGCCAGCCGGCGGCAGCGCCCCCCGCCGCGGCCGCGCCCCCCCCGCCGCTGAGTTGGAACCCGGCCCGGTTGTCCCCGCCCGCCCGGGCGCCCCCGGCCGCGCGCGCGCCCCCCCCGGTGG
>JAFIEQ010000150.1 GCA_020832455.1 Nitriliruptoraceae bacterium | reverse complement strand
CCGGTCCGGGACCCGCGTCCTGCACGCCGAGGGGACGTGCGCGGAGCCGGTCGCCGGCGGGGCCGCCCTGGCGGCCGCCGTCGCGGAGGCCGGCACGCTCGCTCGCCGGCTGCGACGCGACCGGCAGGAGCTGAGCGGTGCCAAGGTCCGCGCCCGCGCCGGCTGAACGCGGGGCGCAGCCCGCCCGCTGATCAGATCCCGTGCCGACGCGTCAGGTGAGCACGAACCAGGGCGAGTCGACCTCCGGCGGCCGGCTGCGCACGCCGGGTTCACGGCCGAGCCACTGCACCCGGATGCGGTAGCGACCGGACGGCAACGGCTCGCCCGGGTCGAGGCCCTCCCGGGCCGGCACCAGCGGCCCGGCGGTCTGACCCCAGTAGCTCGGCCAGATCACCAGCTGTCCCGGCAGGAACCGGTCCAGCGCCGGCTCGTCGGCGTGCCGCTCGAGTTCGTCGTCCGCCACGATCCGGTGACGTTCGTCACGGATCTGGACCACGAAGCGCTGCCAGCCCGGGTAGCGGTGCTCGACGAACCGGGGCCCCTGGTTGGCGGCGGTCACCGTGATGCGCACCGTCTCCCCGGGCGCGTAGACCGTGCGGTCGGTCATCACCTGCAGGTCGAAGCCCTCGTAGGGCGGCGGGACGTGCAACGGTGCCGAGGCAACCGCTTCCTCGACGGTGGCGTCCTCGTCGCCGTGACCACGGGTCGGGCCCTCGGGGTCGCTCATCCGATCGGCGCGCCCGGCGGCAACGGGCGGTCCACGTCGAGCAACTGCACGGTGCCGTCGGGTTCCAATCCCCCGAGCACGAGGAACTCGCTCACGAACCCCGCGATGCGACGCGAGCCGAGGTTGAGCGCCCCCACCACCTGCCGGCCGACGAGCTCGGCGGGGTCGTAGTTGGTGATCTTCGCGCTGGTCCGGCGGTGGCCGAGGACCGGCCCGAAGTCGACGGTGAGCTTGAGCGCCGGGTCGCGTGCCTCCGGGAAGGGCTCCGCGGCGAGCACCGTCCCGACCCGCAGGTCCAGCGCCGCGAGCCCGGCGATCCCCACCTCGTCCTTGGCAGGCAGGCGCGCGGGGGCGTAGGGCAGGCCCTCCGGATCGATGCGGTGCGGCGTGTGCGGATCAGCCACGGCCGGCGAGCTCCGTGGTGCGGGCGACCCAGCGGTCCTTGAGTGCGGCGGCCGTCCCGTCGTCGAGCACCGCCCGCGCCCGCGCGACCCCGTCGGCGAGATCGTCGACGGCGCCGGCGGTGAACAGGGCGGCAGCGGCGTTCAGCGCCACGATGTCGGCCCGCGGGCCGGGCTCACCGTCCAGGATGCGCTGCGCGATCGCGACGTTCTCCTCGACCCCACCGCCGCGCAGGTCGTCCAGGCTCGCGCGGGCGATCCCGAGGTCGGCCGGATCCAGGACCCGGGCGGTGACGGCACCGTCGCGGACCTCGAGGACGTCGCTGGGGGCGGTGGTGGTCAGCTCGTCGAGACCGTCGTGTCCGCGGAAGACGAGTGCCCGGCGCTTGCCCAGACGCGCCAGTGCTTCGGCCATCGGGCGCGTCAGGGCCGGATCGGAGACCCCGACGACCTGGTGCGGCGCGCCGGCCGGGTTCGACAACGGGCCGAGCACGTTGAAGGCGGTCCGGATCCCGAGCTGGGCCCGCACGGGGGCCACGAACCGCATGGCCGGGTGGAACGAGCGGGCGAACAGGAAGGTGATCTGCAGCTCCGCGAGGACCCGACCGACCGCCTCGGGCGGCAGCTCGATGTGGACACCGAGCCCCTCGAGCAGGTCCGCGGACCCACAGGCGCTCGAGGCTGCCCGGTTGCCGTGCTTGGCGACGGGGACCCCGGCCGCCGCGACGACCAGCGCCGCGACCGTGGAGATGTTGAACGTGTTCGCGCCGTCCCCGCCGGTCCCGCAGGTGTCGACCAGGCGGGCGACGAGCGCTGGATCGAGCTCCAGTGGCGCTGCCGCGTCCAGCATGGCCCGCACGAACCCCGCGATCTCACTGGCCGCCTCGCCCTTGGCGCGCAGCGCCACGAGCAGCCCGGCGACCTGCGCGGACTCGGCCTCGCCACGCATGAGGGTGCCCATGACCTCGTGCGCGAGCGACTCCTCGAGATCCTCCCCACGCAACACGGCGCTGAGGATCGCGGGCCAGCGGATCTCCTGTTCGCTCACCGGCGCACTCAGCGGTGCTCGCGGGTCGCGGTCCCGACCTGCTTGGCGGCCGCGTTCGCGTCGCCGTAGGGCGCGAGCTCCTCACCCTCGAGAGCCGCGACACGCTTGGCCAGCAGGAACGGGTCGACGGGCTTGCGCATCACGTCGTTGGCGCCGGCCCAGCCCGCGAGCCACCGGTCCTGCTCGCGCGAGGTCATGACGAGCGAGGGCACGGCCACGGCCTCGGCGAGCTCCGCGCGAGCCCGGAGGTCGTAGAGCATCGCGAACCCACCACGGGGGGCGAGATCCCCGTCGACGACGAGGACGTCGAACACCTCGCCGTCGACAAGCAGCAGGCGTCGCGCCTGCTCCGCGGACTCGGCCTCGACCACCTCGGCGTCCTCGTGGAGGGTGAGTGCGGACGCGGCACGGAGCCGTTCCTTCACGTCCTCCGAGACCACCAGCACGCGCACCGTCCGACCTCCTGATCGACCCCCGGACACCCGCGTCCGGCCTGGGGACGGCACCGTAGCGCCTCGGCGATGGGGCGGTCCGTGCGGGGGGCTCGTACGCTGCCCACGCCGGGTACGTCGTGTGGGAGCGCGACGGGCCCGCGCGACGGGTACGGCCGCCGACGAACGGACCGCGTGGTCCGTTCCCCGTCCGGCGGTCGGCACGACGACGAGGGAGCGTGGACGTGAGCCTGACCAGCACGATGATGGACCACCCGCTGACGGTGACGCAGCTGCTCGAGCACGGCCATCGGGTCCATCCCGACCGGCACGTGGTCACCTGGCAGGGCACCAGCGCCCGACGGGTCAGCTTCGCCGACACCTACGACCGCACCCGCCGGCTCGCCGGTGCCCTGCGGGGACTCGGGGTCCGCGAGGGCGACGTCGTGGCCACGTTCTGCTGGAACCACCAGGAGCACGTGGAGGCCTACTTCGCCGTGCCCTGTATGGGTGCCGTGCTCCACCAGCTCAACATCCGGCTGTTCCCCGATCAGCTGGCGTTCGTGATCGACGACCTCGGCGACCGGGTCATCATCGTCGACGACAACCTGATCCCGCTGCTGGCGCGCGTGCTCGACGACGTCACGAGCCCCGAGGTGTTCATCGTCGTCGGCGACGGGGACGCCAGCGCGCTGGAGGCCCACGGCGAGGTCCACCGTTACGACGCGCTGGTGGACGCCGCCACGCCGATCGACGCCTGGCCCGACCTCGACGAACGTGCGCCCGCCGCCTCCTGTTACACCTCGGGCACCACCGGCAACCCCAAGGGCGTGGTCTACAGCCACCGCTCCATCTGGACGCACACCTTCGGCGCGATGGCCGGTGGAGTGAAGCTCCAGGACGGTGACCGGGTGCTGATCATCGTCCCGCAGTTCCACGCCAACGCCTGGGGGCTGGTCCACGTCGCCTGGGTCCAGGGCTCGGATCTGCTGATGCCGGGCCAGTACCTGCAGCCCGAACCCCTGGTCGCCTTCATCGAAGCGGAACGCCCGACCTGCTCGGCCGCGGTCCCCACCGTGTGGAACGGGGTCCTCGCCCACGGTGCCCGGACCGACATCGATCTGTCGTCGCTCGACTGGGTCGTGGTGGGCGGCTCGGCCGTACCACGCGCGATGGTCGACACCTTCGAGGACCGCTACGACGTGCAGATCATCCAGGGCTGGGGCATGACGGAGATGTCGCCGCTCGGCACCGTCGCGATCCCGCCCGCCGGTGCCTCCGGCGAGGAGTCCCGCAGCTACCGCGCCCGCACCGGACGGATCGTGCCGGGGGTCACGATGCGCCTCGTCGACGACCGGGGCGTCGAGCAGCCGTGGGACGGCGAGGCCATCGGCGAGATCCAGGTCCGGGGCCCGTGGATCACCGCCGGCTACCACGGGGTCGCCACCCCCGAGAAGTTCGACGACGGGTGGCTACGGACCGGCGACGTCGGCGTGATCGACCACCAGGGCTACATGCAGATCGTCGACCGCACCAAGGACGTCATCAAGTCCGGTGGCGAGTGGATCAGCTCGGTCGATCTCGAGAACGCGATCATGGGGCACCCGGATGTCCTCGAGTGCGCCGTGATCGGGGTCCCCGACGAACGGTGGGACGAACGGCCGCTCGCCTGCGTCGTGGTCCGGGCGGGCGCCGAGCTGACGCCGGGGGCGCTCAACGACCACCTGCGGGGCGAGGTGGCCTCCTGGTGGCTGCCGGAGCGCTACACCTTCATCGAGGAGGTCCCCAAGACCTCCGTGGGCAAGTTCGACAAGAAGGTGCTGCGCCACCGCTTCGAGCAGGGCGACCTCGACGTCGCACCGGCGGGCGACTGAGGCCGACGGGTGACGCCCTCGCGGTGCGATCACCCGGTTCCCCCCATGGGGAACCCCCCGGGGGACCCGGACGTCGTACCATGGAGGACGGGGCGACCCCCGTGCACAGGGGAGCAGGCCCATGGCAGACGCATCGGCGCGTGAGCAGCAGCGGTCCGAGCACGGCTTCGGACGCCTCGTGCTGGTCCCGGTCGCCAACCCGGCCTCGGCGCGCCCGCTGCTGCGGATCGCCGCGCGGATCGCCGCCCCCGACGGCGGACGCGTCGAGCTCCTGACCACGGTGTCCACCCGGGCCGACGCGGACGACCACGCCCACGCCTGGAAGGGCCTCGCGGCCGCCGAGGACGCTGCCGCGCAGCTCGGGGTCCGGGCCCGTGGGCGCGTGGTCACCGTCGACGACCCCGCGCAGGGGGTGCTCGACCACATCGACGAACTGGACGCCTCGCTGGTCCTGATGGGCTGGCGTGGACGCAGTTCGACCTCGAACGTGTTCGGGCGGCTGCTCGACACGGTGGTTGGCCGCTCCAGCGTCCCGCTCGCGGTCGTCCGGCTCGGCACCGTCCCCTACCAGCGCGTGCTGCTCCCCGTCTCCGCCGACCACCTGCTGCCAGGTGGTGGCAGCGGGCTCGCCCTGGCCGGGGTGCTCGCCGACCGGCTCCGCCACTCCACCTCGCAGCCGACGACCCTGCTGCGCACCGGGGCGCGCGAGCTCGCGTTGCCGCCCGCACTCGAGGCGCTCGGCGATCGGGTGCACCACGATCCCCGGCGCACCGACCAGGCGGTCGCCGCGTTCGCGCGCGCCGAGGACCTGGTGGTCGCCCCCGTCGCCCCGACCGTGTCCGGGTTGCGTGCCGCCACCACCCACCTGGCCTGGGCCGCACCCGACGCGACGCTGCTGGTCGCCATCGACGTCGGTCCACGACGGGAGGCGGGTCTGGACCGCGCCGTGGACAGCGCGGGTGGGCCACCGCCCGCCACGCCGTCCGGCACCCCGACCACGCGGGCCATCCGCGTCCTGGTGACCGCTCGGCTGCCGGGTGACACCCCGGCCACCACGGAGATCCTGGAGCGGGCACTGCGGCGGGTCGGCGTGACCGACCACCTGATGGCGTGGTGGCCCGCCGGCGATCCCCGCCCGTGTGTCTCGGGCACCGTCACCGTGGACGCCGCGTCACGCAACGGAGCGATCGGCGCGGTCATGGTCGCCATCCACGACAGCGATGCCCTGCGCGGCGCGGAGATCACCTACGACCTGGACCGCGCTGCCTCGACCCGGACGTCGCGGGCCGCGAACAGGCCCCCCGCGGGGGGCGGGGCGCGCCTGATCGCCAGCGCCGACCTCGAGGTGGAACGCACGGTGGATCCCCCGAGCGGTGCCGGCGCGCCGCGGAGCACCGCCCCGCGACGCCCCGAGCGGGACTGACCGGGCGCGGGGACCGGGTGTGACCCGCGGTCCGCCCGCACCACGGCGCTACCCTCCCGGGCCCGGGAGGACGATGGTGATGGACCTCGAACAGCTCGATCCCGCCCGCTCGGTCGATGCGACCGGCCTGTCGTGTCCGCTGCCGGTGCTCGAGCTCGCTCGGGCCATCGACGACGTGGCGATCGGGGAGCTCGTCCTGCTCGCGGCCACCGACCCGGCCGCCGGACTCGACGTCCCGGTGTGGTGCCGGATGCGCCGACAGCGACTCGTGCACCGCGAGGAGCGCGACGGGGTGTGGCGGTTCGTGGTCGAACGGGCGAACTGAACGCCCGCCGGCATCGCTCAGCGGCCCGTGGGGGCCTCAGGTCCGGCGTCCGGCTCCTCGTCGTCATCGCCGGGCGACGGCAGCGGCTCGGGGGCGGGGACCTGGCCGAGGATGACCTGCAGCGGCTGCTGGACGGCCTCGGGGACCTGACCGCCATCGAGTCGGAGGTAGGCGTGGAGGCCGATGACGTCGATGCGCAGACGCCCGTGCAGCCACAACGGGTCCGGTGGGCTGGCCGCGCCGTCCGCACCGGCGGCCACCGCAGCCTCCAGCGGCAACGCCCGGACCGCGCGGACCAGGTCGGGCTCGCGTCCGATGGGCGCGGTCCCGAGCGAGCCCCCATCGGCCCAGCGCGCCGCCAGTCGGTCCCAGACCTGCTCGTAGCACTCCCAGGCCGCCTGGCTGCCGAGCGACTCCAGGTCCGCACCCGTCTCGTCGCGGATGGCCGCGAGGATCACCCGGTGCACGACCTCGGTGAGGCCGGCGGCGACGCCCTCGGGCGCCGCGAACACCCGGACCAACCACCCGTGCCGTCCGGTCGTGGCCTGCTCGATCCTGCGCACGACGTCGTCGCGCACCCGGGGCGACCACAGCTCGAGCAGGACCTCGTTCCAGCCCGTGTCGTCGTCCGCACCCATGGCGCTCCCACGTCGGTCGGGACCTCGTGCCGGGCGGCGTGCCCGACGCTACCGCGCAACGCACGACCATCGCCGCCCGTCACCACGCGGACCAACGCGGTCCGTAGGCTGCAGGCGATGACGACTACCACCACGTCCGTTCGACGCGCCGCACTCCACCGTCTGGGTGGCACCGCGCTGGGGACCGCCCTGTTGCTCTGGTTCGGGACGGCGAGCGCCCTGGGCCACGCCTCCGGTCAGATCCCCCACGCGACCTGGTCGTCGACCGGCACCGAGGTGACGATGGAACTCAGCGCGGCGCCCGACGACCTCGCCGACACCGTGGTCGCCACCGGTCGGTGGGACGAGGACATGATGTGGGCCTACGTGGACGGCGACATCGGCCTGCTGCCGAGCGCGGAGGAGGTCGCCGCACTCCGGGACGATGAGCGCCTGCGCACCTACCTGCTCGACAACGTCGCGCTCGAGGTCGAGGGTGCAGCGTGCCCCGGCCAGGTCCACCTCACCGAGGACTACATCACGGACGGGGCCCGGTTCACCTTCGACTGCCCGTCGCAGGTCGAGACCGGCGTGATCACGATCACGCTGCTGCACGGCCAGAACGCCAGCTACCGGGTCTTCAGCATCGACGGGACCGAGCAGTACGCGGCGCACACCGCAGCCGCCCCGACCCACGAGTGGGACTTCACCGTGGCCCAACGCGCCCCGGGGTCCACCTCCACGATCCTCGCCGGGGTCGGCCTGCTCGCCGTGCTGGGCCTGGGCGGGGTCCTCGTGGTGCGCTGGACCCGGACCCGGCCGTGAGCAGCTCGCCGCGTATCTGGGACGACACGGTCGTCCAGCGCCGACTGCTGGAGTTGATCGACGGCGTGGCCAGTGGCGACACGCTGCTGGTGGTCGCGGTGGTGGTGGCGGCCGGGATCGGTGCACTGCACGCGTTGGCGCCCGGGCACGGCAAGGTCCTGGTCGGCGCGTGGTTGCTCAGCGGTGAGGGCCGCGGCCGCGATGCGGTCGGACTCGGGGTCCTGGTCGGGCTGATGCACACGGCCTCGGTGCTGGCCCTCGGGTTGCTCGTGCTCGGTCTCGGGCGGGCGCCGGGCGGCACGCGGTGGCCCGACGTGGTGACCGCGCTCATCGGTCTGGTGATCGTCGGGCTCGGTGCCCGACTGCTGCGCCGGGTCCGCCGCCCCGTGCCCGTCACCGCCGGGCCGCACGACGGCCACGACGGGCACGAGCACGGTCCACCGGCGCAGGGCGTGCGTCCGCTCTCCCGACGGGGGCTGGTCGCCCTGGCCGCCTCCGGCGGCTTGCTGCCCAGTCCCGGCGCGCTCGCGCTGCTGGCCACCGCGTTGGCCGTCGGGCGCCCGCTGGTCGGCCTGCTGCTGGTGGCGGTCTTCGGGCTCGGGCTCGGGGCCAGCCTCACCGCCATCGGACTCGCGGTCCTGGGCGGCCGGCGGGCGCTCAGCCAGCGCACGAGCGACGGTCGATGGCCGCGGGTGCGGGCCGCGCTGCCGGCCATCAGCGCGGTCGCGGTCGTCGTGGCGGGCGGGGTGCTCACCGTCGGCGCCGTCACACGACTGGTCGCCTGAAACGCCACGGACCCCCGCTGGTCGCGGGGGTCCGACGGACGAAGAGTGCACCGGCGTCGCGGACGCCGGCGCGGGTGATCAGAAGGTGGCGCTGTCACCGCAGGCGCAGGAGCCGGAGGAGTTGGGGTTCTCGATCGAGAACCCGGAGGCCTCCAGGGACTCCTTCCAGTCGATCACGGAGCCGCCGAGGTAGGGCGTCGACATCTTGTCGATGCGGACGGTGATCCCGTGCTGGGTCTCCTCGAGGTCGCCGTCGAGCTGGCGGTCGTCGAAGAACAACGCGTAGCGGAACCCGGCGCAGCCGCCGGCCTGGACGGCGACGCGCAGGGCGATCTCGTCCACGTCCGGCTGATCGGCGAGGAAGCCACGGACCTTGTCCGCGGCCGTCTCGGTCAGCGTGACGAGGCTCTCGCTCGTCTCTGGGGTCGTCTCGACGGTGGTGTCGGCGCTCACGGAGGGCTCCTTGCAGCGGACGTTGGTCGGCACCGGCCATCGTCGGCGGGCACCGTGGTCCGAGTGTAGCGACGGGCCTGGACACGTCCATGAGCCAGCGTCGGGTGCCCGGCGCGGTCCACCGCACGGGCGCCCGGCCCGTCACCCGGCCAGTCACCAGGCCGATCGCCCGGTCAGTCGCGCTGGCGGCCGGCGAGGCGTGGCCCGGCGGCGGCGCGCGCCGCCGCCGGGGGGG
>JAFIEQ010000149.1 GCA_020832455.1 Nitriliruptoraceae bacterium | reverse complement strand
TGCAGGACATCGAGGTGCTCTACCCCGAGCCCCCCGAGGCGGCGACCGACCCCGCAGCCCCAGCAGCCCCGGACACGCCGCCCGAGGCCACCAGCCGCCGAGCGTCACCGACCCCGGTCAGCGACGCCGCGCGATCGTTGTTGCGGACCCCGGAGCCGGACCCCCGTGTGACGAGCGCCGACGTCGGTCCCGTGACCGGCCAGCCCAACGGCGCACCGACCACCGCGCCGACGGCGGCCGGTGACGACCGCGACGGCGACGCGGACGTGCCCACCCCGCAGCCGGCCCCCGCACCTTCCGGCGGGCGCCGCGGGCGGATCGAGGAGGTCGGACGCTCGACCGGCCGACCGGGGGGCGTGTGATGCAGCGCTACCCGACCGACACCTTGTGGGACGAGCTCACCTTCCTCGCGTTCCACCTCGGCTGGAGCCTCGACGACCTGCTCGACCTCGAGCACCACGACCGCCGTCGGTTGGTGGCGCGGGTCGCTGCGCTCGACGCCAGGCAACGCGTCGCCCCCACGGGAGCCCCGCGACCGATGCCGTCGCCGGCGTTCCCCGCCACGAGCAACCGCTGACCCCCGACCACCCACCACACGAGCGAGGAGGAACCCATGGGCGCGAGCGCGATGCACGTCCACGGCGGCGCGAACACCGCGGCGTTCGTGGTGGAGATCGACGGCGTTGCCGCGGGGTCGTTCTCCGAGTGCCACGGCCTGGAGGTGCAGGTCCAGGTCGAGACCTTCGAGGAGGGTGGCGTCAACGGCTTCAGCCACCGACTGCCGGGCCGGATGAGCTGGCCGAACCTCGTGCTGCGGCGGGGCGTGACCTGGGACAACGCGCTGTTCGACTGGTTCAACGCCTCGACCGGGACCACCTTCGCGGGCGAGGGCAAGGCATCCCGCCACTCCGTCGGGATCACCATCGTGAACGTCAAGGGCGAGCGTCTTCGCTCCTGGAGCCTCGTGGACGCCATCCCGGTGCGCTGGCGTGGCCCGAGCCTGGCCGTCTCCGAGGACGGCCAGCCCGAGGAGGAACTCGAGATCAGCCACCACGGCTTCACCGCCGAGACCTTCAAGAAGGCCTGAGCCGATGACCACCCCCGACGCGCGCATCGCCCGCACCACGCGGGCGGGTGCCGGCATGCCCGGGGACCTCGGGCGCCGGACGGCGGCGACCGCGGCTGGCATCCGGCAGCGGGCCGCGACCGGGCCGGACGACCCGGCGGACGTGCGCTGGCCCGGGCAGCTCGGTCGCGCCTCGCAGCCCACCGAGGTGGACGTGCCGCCGCTGCCCGGCGGCCCGCTGCGCCGGGACCGTGGCGCGGGAGGGCGTCGATGAGCACCCCCCAGAAGGCCTACCTGCAGACCGAGACCGGGATCCGGCTCGACTGCCTGTTCAACCCGGCGAAGCTCGAGGTCGTGCTGGAGAGTTCCTGGGAGGGTCGCCAGATCCCCGGCCAGCACGCCCCCGCGCAGCGGTTCGGCGGCGGGCAGTCGGGCCGCATCCCCGGGCTCGAGCTGCTGTTCGACACCACGGACTCCGGGACCAGCGTCACCACCTACACCGATGCGCTGGCCAAGCTGCTGCGTATCGACGAGGACCTGCCGGGCTACGACGCGTCCCAACAGCACGGGCGGCCGGCCTGGGTCCAGTTCCACTGGGGGTCGTTCCACTCCTTCAAGGCCGTCGTCACCCGACTCGCGATCAGCTTCACCTACTTCTCGCCCTCCGGTGAGCCGCTGCGCGCACTCGCGACGATGGACCTCACGCAGTACGAGGACGAGGCGGACTACCCCCGCCAGAACCCGACGTCCGGCACCCCCATGCCGGCGCGCAGCCACCAGGTCCAGCCGGGCGAGACCCTCGACCGCATCGCCGCCGCCCACTACGACGACCCAACGCAGTGGCGACGCCTCGCCGCCGCCAACGACATCCGCGATCCGTTCGCGCTGTCCCCCGGCACGCGGATCGACATCCCGCGGGTGGAGGACTGATGACGGACCTGCGGACCCAGACTCCGATCTTCACGATCGACGGCCAGCCCCTGCCCGACACGGCCGTCAGACGGCTGGTCTCCATGGACCTTCGCTCGTCGGTCCACGAGGCGGGCAGCACGACCCTGCGCTTCGACGACGAGGACCGCGAACTGCTCGACCAGGGCTTCGCGCGGGTCGGCGTCGCGCTCGAGGTCAGCTTCGAACCCCCCGACGGCAGCGCCGTCGCCGTCTTCGCCGGCACGATCACGGGGATCGGGTCGATCCAGCCCGAACGCGGCAGCACCCCACAGCTCGAGATCGTCGCCCGCGACGCGAGCCACCGGCTGCAGGCCGCATCGCGGACCATCAGCTACCTCGATCGCTCGGTCAAGGACGTCGTCGCCGACATCGCCGGGCGCCACGGGATGACCGCGGAGTGCGTGCAGGCCGGCACCGAGGTCCCCTACCTGCTGCAGACGGGGACCGACCACGCCTTCGTCTCGCACCTCGCCACGATGCTCGGTCACGAGTGGTTCACGACCGACGACGTGCTGCACTTCCGGCCGCGGCCCGAGCCGTCGGACGGACCCACGCTCAGCGCCCGACGCGACCTGTTGCGGTTCGAGGCGCAGTACTCCGGCGAGCACGTCCCGGGGTCCGTGACCGTGCACAGCTGGGATCCCTCCCAACAGCAGGGGGTCAGCGGCACCTCCGACCTCTCGGACGCGCCCGGTGCGACCACGCTCGGTTCCAGTGCCCCACTGGCAGGCGACCAACACGGCCACGCCCGCAAGGGCTTCGGGCAGGACCTGACCGTGGCGACGACCTCGGTCCGCGATGGGCCGGAAGCCGACGCGCTGGCCGCCTCCGTGGCCCGGCGTCTCATCGGCGAGGGCTTGCGCGCCGAGGGCACCACCGCCGGGAACCCGAAGATCCGCGCCGGAGGGTTCGTCACGATCGAGGATGCCGGTTCGGCCCTCTCCGGGGCGTACTACGTCACCGAGGTGATCCACGAGTTCGGCGAGCAACAGCAGGTACTGACCCGGTTCGTGTCCGACGGGCACCGCCTGGAACCCTCGCTCGGGACCACGGCCAGCACCGGCGCACTGGACGGGTGGGCGGAACGGGGCCTGGTGATCGCGAAGGTGACCAACGCCAAGGACCCCGAGAAGCAGGGTCGCGTGAAGCTGCGGTTCCCCTCGCTCGGCGACGACGTCGAGAGCGACTGGGCCCGGGTCGTGGTCCCCGGCGGCGGCAAGGAGCGTGGGCTGGACCTGCGCCCCGAGGTCGACGACGAGGTCGTGGTCGGTTTCGAGCGCGGCGACCCGCGGTCCCCCTTCGTGCTCGGCGGGATGTTCCACGCGAAGGCACCTCCGTTCGATGACGTGATCGACGATCGCGGTGAGGTCATGCGTCGCGTGCTGGCCTCCCGGGCGGGCCACGCGATCACCCTGCTCGACGGGGACAGCGACGACGAACGCGCCGTGCAGATCACGCTGGCCGACGGCAAGACCAAGGTCATGATCGGCGAGGACGGCATCACCATCGAAGCCGCGAAGGACACCCCCCTGGCACTCAAGACCGGGAGCGCCTCGCTGACGCTGACCAAGGACGAGAAGCTCGTCGTCAAGGCCAAGGAGATCACCCTGGACTCCCAGGGGGATCTCACGCTGAAGGCCGCGAAGGGCGCGAGCCTGAAGGCCGGCACCGGCGCCAAGATCGACGGTGGCTCGGCGTTCGAGGCCAAGGGCGCGCAGGCCAAGCTCGAGGGCGGCGCCATGGCGACGATCAAGGGGGGGATGGTGAAGATCAACTGATGGCCGACCACGACCCCGCCGCGGGACCCTCCTTCGTCGGACGCGGCTTCGCGTTCCCGATGCGTGTGGACGCGAACGGCTCGATGGTGCTCGAGGGCGGGCACGCCGACGTGGAGAAGGCGATGCGCGTGATCCTCGCCACCGCCATCGGCGAGCGTCCCATGCGCCCCGCGTTCGGGTGCGGCATCTGGGACCTGCTGTTCGAGCCCATCAACGCCAACACCCTCGGCCTGATGGAGGACGCGGTCCGCGAGGCGATGGCCAGGTGGGAGCCGCGCGCCCAGATCGACGACGTCACCGTCACCCCCGACCGGACCGGACAGGGCGCCGTGCTCATCGACATCGCCTACACGCTGCGCTCGACCAACGACCGCCGCAACCTCGTCCACCCGTTCTACCTGATCCCCGGCGACGACGAGGAGGGCCCCGCATGAGCCTGCCCGTACCCAACCTCGACGACCGTCGGTTCCAGGACCTGGTCGACGAAGCCAAGCGGATGATCCCGTCGCTGACCCCGGAGTGGACCAACCACAACGTGGCCGACCCGGGGGTCGCGTTGATCGAGCTGTTCGCCTGGATGAGCGAGCAGGTCATCTACCGGCTGAACCAGGTCCCCGAACGCCTCTACGTCGACTTCCTGAACCTGCTCGGGACCAGCCCGTTCCCCGCGGCGGCCGCACGCGTACCGGTGACCTTCTGGCTCTCCGCCGCGACCAACCAGATCGTGTCCATCCCCGCAGGCACGGAGGTCACGACCACGGGGGGCGACGGCGTCGTCTTCGCGACACTCGACACGTTGCGCATCCAGCAGCCGCAGCTCAGCGCGGCGCTCACCTCCAGCGACGACACCGCCTACACCGACGTGACCGCGCAGCTGCGCTACGACCGCGACACGGTCACCTGCTTCCGGTCCGACCCGGTCACGCCCGGTGACGCCCTCAACCTCGGCTTCGACGTCCCGCTCGCCGGACAGCTCGTGGAGCTGACCATCCAGACGGCGGAACGCGGCACCGGGGTCGACCCCGAGCGGGTCCCCATCGTGTGGGAGGCGTGGTCCGGGGAACACTGGTTGCCGGTCGAGTTGCTCCGTGACACGACGGGTGGCCTCAACCGGGGCGGCACGATCCGGTTCATCGTCCCGGCCGCGCACGAGTCGCTGTTGCTCAACGGCGAGCGCCAGCACTGGGTCCGCGTCCGGCTGTTGGAGGCCGCCGAGGGCCAGCCCACCTTCCGCACCTCGCCGACGCTGACCGACGTCCGCGCCGTGTGCCTGGGCGGGACCGTGCTGGCCGAGCACTCCCGCACCGTGCGCGGCGAGGTCCTCGCGACCAGCGACGGCACCCCCGCCCAAACCCTCGGCCTGGCCAACCGCCCGGTGCTCCCCCGCGGGGAGGACGAGGAGGTCGTCGTCGTCACCGACGGCCACGAGGAGCGCTACACGGAGGTCGCGGACTTCAGCGCCTCCGGACCGGGCGACCGGCACGTCGTGATCGACGGCGCCGCCGGGACGGTCACCTTCGGCCCGCGCATCCGTTACCCGGACGGCAGCACCGTCCAGCACGGTGCCGTGCCCGCCTACGGCGCGCAGGTCACCATGCGCCGCTACCGCACCGGCGGGGGCACGCTGGGCAACGTCGGCGCCGGGGCGCTGACCAAGCTGCGCTCGGCCATCCCCTACGTCGACGAGGTGTCCAACCTGCAGCCGGCCCGGGGCGGGGTCGACCCGGAGACCATCGACGAGGTCAAGGTCCGTGGGCCGCGCACCCTGCGGACCGGCCAGCGGGCCGTGACCCCGTCGGACTACGAGCAGCTCACATGCGAGGCCTCGCCGCAGGTCGCCCGGGCCCGCTGCGTGCCGCCGACCGATCCCCGGGACCCGGTCCGCTTGCTGGTGGTCCCGGCCAGCGACCGCGACCCACGCACCTTCACCCTCGACGACTTCGCGCTCACGGCACCGCTGTTCACCACGATCCGCGACCACCTCGACGCCCGCCGGACGATCGGTGCCAGCGTCGAGGTCAGTGCTCCCTACTACCAGGGGGTCAGCGTCGTGGTCCGGCTGCGGGCGTCGGCGGGTCGTTCCACCAGCGCGATCAAGGAACGCGTCGACACCGCCATCGCCCGGTTCCTGAGCCCGCTCACGGGGGGACCCCGCGGGCAGGGCTGGCCCTTCGACCACGACCTGAGCGCCGCCGCGCTGGTCTCCGTGCTCGAGGAGGTCGCCGGGGTCGACGGCGTCGACGAGTTGGCGCTGTTCGAGTACGACCTGCGCAACGGCCAACGCCTCGGTGACATGGTGGAGGCCATCCCCCTGGAGCCCGCCTCGCTGTTCCTCAGCGGTCGCAACCGGGTGGTGGTCACGTGACGCGCGTGGAGCAACGTGCCGACGCCCCCTCATACCCGCCTGGGTGGTTGGTGGGGCAACTCCCGGTCGGCATGCGCGACGACGACCTGCTGGTCCGCTTCACCACGATCTTCGAGCGGCTCGGGGAGACGCTGCGCGCCGGCGCGGACGGCATCGAGCACCTCGCCGATCCCACCGTGACGACCCCCGGCATGCTCATCGCCATGGGGCGTTGGCTCGGCTACGACGTGATCGACGACGACCTGCCCATCGCGCACCAACGCCGGATCATCGCCGCCCTCGGCCGGGCACTGCCCTGGCGCGGCACGGCCCGCGGGCTCGAGCTGCTGCTCGAGGCCGTCACCGACGCCCCGGTGGTGGTCACCGATCCGGGCCAGGTCGTGCCGGCCGGGGAGGCCGCGACGACCGACGGCGTGGTCACCGTGCAGGTCGCGACCTGCGGCCACCTGCGTCGCCACGAGCTCGAGGCCCTCGTCCGCGACGAGGTCCCAGCCCACCTCGGTGTCGACCTGCGCGTCGCCACCGACGACCACGGGGCGAACGGGGAGCACCCATGAGCGAGTCATCCCGCGCCGACACCACGGTCGCCTCCCCCCGGGAACGCGCCGACTCCGACGAGGCGCAGCGCGCGCCGGGCGCGGTCGACGGTGGCGAGGACCACGAACCGGCCGAGGCGGCACAGGTCGACGACGCCACGGTCGACGGCCGGGTGACCACCGATGCCCGGCTCGGTGACGGTGCCGCGGACGACCCCGGCCCGGCCGTGCGCGAGGCCGGGCAGATCGCCGGTGACGACGAGGTCGAGGTCGAGTGCCCCGGCTGCGGGCTGATCCTGGTCGGCCGGGCGCCGCGGCCCACGGCCTCGTGGTTCTGCCCCACGTGCGACTACCCGGTCTTCTGGGCCTCGCCACCTTCCGACCCACCCGGGCCCACCCAGCCGCGCGCCCGACGCCGGCTGCCGGGGACGGCGGGCGCCACCACGCTCGGCTCGGCGCCGTGCTGGAGCTGCGGCGAGCTCAACGAGCCGGGCAGCACCGGTTGCGTGCGCTGTGCCGCGACGCTGCCCCGGCCGGTCGTCACCGTGGAGCCGGAGACCCGGATCGTGACCGTCACGCGGGCCGTGGAGGTCCCCGTCCCGACCCGGCTGCTCGTCTGGCCCTACGTCACCGCTGGCGTGCTGGGCGGCGCCGCGCTCGCCATCAGCGTGACCCGCTGGGTCCTGCTCGCGGGCGGAGGGGGCTGAGCCGTGCTCGAGGAGATCGACCGCAGTCTGGAACGTTGGCTCCGTGCCGACGTGCCGCTGCCTGACTCGGTCGCGGAGTTCGTCTTCGATCCGCCGCAGCGCGACTGGGAGTCTCGTCGCTCGACCCCGCTGGTCAACCTGTTCCTCTACGCCGTGGCGCCGGCCGCCCAGCAGTCCAACGGCAGCCGGGTCGTGGTCTCCGCCGACGGCGGGTACGCGCGCGAGTCGGAGGTGCGCGTGCTCTCCTCCCGCTACCTCGTGAGCGTCTGGGGCGGGGGTCCGGCCGTCGAGCACGACCTGCTGGGCCGCATCATGCGGCTGCTCGCCGCCGAGCGCGGCATCCCCACTGCCCACCTCGGCGAGACGCTGGCCGCGGCCCGGCCGGAACCGCTGGTGTCGATCGCGGCCGAGGGCCACACCCCGCTCACCGACCTGTGGTCCGGGCTGTCGGTCTCCCCGCGCCCCGCGATCCAGCTGCGGGTCGACGCACCCGCGGGGCTGCGCGTGGCGGTACCGACCAACGCACCGCCGATGTCGCTGCAGCTCGGCTCGACCGACCCGCGCTCCCCTTCGGCCAGGTCCGTGCGACGCCGGCGGTTCACCCGCACCGACGCGGTCACCGGCGGGCACACCCGCACGGTCGAGGACTCCGCCCGGCCGACCACGCCGTCCGCGGAGCCCTCGACGGACGTCGGGGAGGCCGACCGCGATGCATGACCTCGGGTTGGACGAGACCACGGAGCTCCCGCGCCTGCGCGTCGAGCTGCTGACCCCGGTCGTCCAGGTCACGGTCGGCCAACCCGTCACGGTGTCGCTGCGGATCGTGAACACCACCCCGGTGATCGAGACGATCTCCATCGAACTGCTCGCCCTCATGGCGGAGTCCACGCAGCAGCACCCCGAGCGCATCACCCTGTTCCCGGAGGAGAGCCTCGAGGCGGAACTCGAGCTGATCTTCACGCCCGCCCTGCCCGCCGGGTCCCACGAGGGCCTGGTCGTGGTGCGGGGTGGGTCGGGTTCGGTGCTGCCCACCGAGCTGCCGCTGATCGTCGAGGTCCCGAGCGGCCCCGCGCTCGGGCTGCAGGCGGAGCCGCCGCAACGCACCGGTGGTCGCTCGGAACGCTTCGAGGTCCTGCTCGACAACGTCGGCAACACCCCGCTGGACCTGCGCCTGCGTGCCGTCGACGCGGAGCGGGTCTGCGAGCTGAGCTTCAACCGACCGCGGCAGACCCTGCGGGTCGCCCAGTCCACCGGGATCGACCTGCTCGTCCGCGCGAAGCGCAAGTGGGCCGGCGCCCCGATCGAACACGTCATCACGATCACGGCGGACGCGGACGAGGTCGTCGAGACCGCGGAGATCCGCTACCGCCAGAAGGCCGTCTTCACCCCCGGTGTGATCACCGTGCTGACCCTGGCGCTGATCGTCGGGCTGTGGGCCGCGGTCATGCTGTTCGGGATCGAGCGGGTGTTCTCCGACCCGCCCCAGACCAAGACGGTCCCGGCCAGCTTCACCGAGGGCATCGGCAACGACACGCTCGACCCGCTGCTCGTCGGGGGCGGGGTCGCCGGCACCGTGGTCGCGTCCAGCACCGACGCCCCGGTGGAACGCGTGACCATCGAGGTGTTCGCCGTCGACGGCTCGCTGGTCGGTGCCACCGCGACCGCGGCGGACGGGACCTACGAGCTCGACGGCCTGCTCCCCGGGCGCTACCGGCTGCGGATGCGCGCGACCGGGTTCACCGAGCGCTGGTGGCCCGATGCGACCGACCCGACGGGTGCGCTGGAGCTGCCGGTCGGGGCCGGGGCGCACGCCCTCGCCCCCGCGCCCCCGGAGCACGGCCCGCCCCCCCCCCCCGGGGGGGTGGTGGTGGGCCGGGGCCGGGGCCC
>JAFIEQ010000148.1 GCA_020832455.1 Nitriliruptoraceae bacterium | reverse complement strand
CCCCCCCCCCCCCCCCCCCCCCCCCCCGCCCCCCCCGCCCCCCCCCCCCCCCCCCGCCCCGGCCCCCCCGGCGGGGGGCCCCACCCGCGCCACCGCCGCGGGGGGCGGGGCGGGCGGCGGTGACGGGTTCACGCGGGCGATCGTACGTCCACAGGGGCGGCTCCCCCGCGGCGGATCCGACGCGGTCGCGGGCTAGCGTCCCTCGTCCGCTGATCCGCAGGAGCCCGATGACGCGCGTGCCACCTCGCCGGTTGCCGCTGGCCACGCTGAGCCTGCTCGTGGCGGGCGTCGCGCTGGCGGTGCTGGGCGCGACCGTCCCGGGGTTCCCCGGGACCGACGGCGACGTGCGCGCGGGGGGTGCGGCCGGCGGGGACGTCACGAGCGCCGGGGGTGCGCCGACCTGGACCGAGGCGGCCTGGACCACCCCGATCGGTGCGGACTGGACCGACGACGCGGTGCTCTACCACGTGTTCGTGGACCGGTTCGCGGACGGCGCCGCACCCGACACGCAGGTGGCCGGCACCCCGGACGACGCCGACTACGCGGCCGCGCTGACCGACTGGATGGGCGGCGACCTCGACGGTGTCCACCGACGGCTCGACCACATCGTCTCCACCGGGGCGAACACGGTGTGGCTCTCCCCGGTCAACCCCGGGCCGTTCTTCCACGGCTACCACCCGACCGACCTCGCGGCGGTGGGCGAGCGGTTCGGGGACGAGGAGGCGTTGCGCAGGTTCGTGGCCGCCGCCCAGGAACGCGGCCTCAAGGTCGTCTACGACCTGGTGCTCAACCACACCTCCGATCAGCACCCCTGGTTCGTCGCGGCGCAGGCCGACTGCGCCGGCAGCGACCGCGTCGAGTTCTACCGGTTCCGTGACTGCCCCGGCGCCTACGACGCCTTCGCCGGACTGCCCGAGCTGCCCCAGCTCGACAGCGACCACGAGCCGTACCGCGACCACGTCGCGCAGGTGGTGCTGCCCTACTGGCTCGACGACATCGGCGTCGACGGGTTCCGGCTCGACCACGTCGAGGGGCCCTCGCGCGGGTTCTGGTCGTTCGTGCGCAGCGAGCTCGACGAACGGTGGCCGGACACGATGCTGCTCGGGGAGATCTGGGCCCAGCAGGCCATCATCGACTCCTACGGCGACGAGGTGGATGCCGCCACCGCCTTCCCGTTCCGTGACCGGCTGATCGCCACGTTCGCGCGCGGTGGGGACGTGCGCGCGGTCGCGATGCCCGTGGCCAGCCGGCTCGGCCCGGACGGCCTGCCGCTGCGCGACCGTCCGCTGGCCGCCACCTACCTGTCCTCCCACGACCAGTCGCGCTTCCTGTACGAGGCCGGTGGGGACACCTCGGCGGTGGCGCTGGCCTACGCCGCGATCCTCACGCTGCCGGGCCAACCGGTCATCTACTACGGCGACGAGGTCGGCCTGTCGCAGACCGAGTCGCTGCCAGACGGCGCCGACTTCGCCGACCGCTGGTTCCGCGAACCGATGCCCTGGGACACCGACGCCTGGGACCACGATCTGCGCGCGGTCGTCTCCGAGGTCGCGCGCCTGCGTACGACCTCGCCGGCGCTGACCCGCGGCGCCTACATCCCGATCGTGGACGAGGGCGAGACCTGGATCTTCGAACGCATCGAGGAGCGCCAGCGCCTGCTCGTCGCGCTGCACCTCGGGGAGGACACCGCCGAGGTGGCACTGCCGAGCGCCGCCAGCGCGGCCGGGCCCGTGCTGCGCTGGGCCGCGGACGTGGCGGTGGGCGAGCCGGCCGGGTTCGCCGCGATCGAGGCCTCCTCCGCGCAACTGGCCGAGGAGCTGCAGGCCGGCGCGGACCGGTTGGCGCTCCCGCCGCGGTCGGTCACCGTGGTGCCGCTCACGCCCTGAGATCCTGCGCTGAGGCCCCGGTGCGTGGGCCGTCAGTAAGGTGCCCGCGGCGAGCCCGGACGGGGCGCGCCGCATGCCCGCCCACCGGGCGAGGAGGCCGTCGTGCAGAGCTGGTCGCTCCAGGGCGCGCGGGTCGTGGTCACCGGTGGCGCCGGCTTCCTCGGCTCGCACCTGTGCGACGCGCTGCTCGCCGCCGGTGCCGCCGAGGTGATCGCCGTCGACAACCTCGTCACCGGCAACCTCGACAACCTCGCCCACCTCGACGACGAGCCGCGCTTCCGGGTGCTGCGCCACGACGTGACGCTCCACCTCGAGGTCGACGGCCCGGTCGATGCGGTGCTCCACCTCGCCTCGCCCGCGTCCCCGGTCGACTACCTGCACCTGCCGATCCAGACGCTGAAGGTCGGCGGGCTCGGGACCCACAACATGCTCGGCCTGGCGCGCGCCAAGGCGGCGCGCTTCCTGCTCGCCTCGACCTCGGAGGTCTACGGCGACCCGCAGGTGCACCCCCAGGCCGAGGACTACTGGGGCAACGTCAACCCGATCGGGCCGCGCGGGGTGTACGACGAGGCCAAGCGCTTCGCCGAGGCGATCGCCTTCGCCTACCACCGCACCCACGCCGTCGACGTACGCATAGCGCGGATCTTCAACACCTACGGCCCGCGGATGCGCATGGAGGATGGCCGCGCGGTGCCGACCTTCATCCGCCAGGCCATGGCCGGCGAGCCGATCACCCTGCACGGCGACGGCAGCCAGACCCGCTCGCTGTGTTTCGTCGACGACCTGATCGACGGGCTCATGCGTCTGCTGTGCGGCGAGCACACCGGCCCGATCAACCTCGGCTCGGAGGCGGAGCTCACCGTCGCCGCGCTCGCCCACCACATCGTCGAGGTGGTCGACAGCGACAGCGAGGTGGTCTCCATCGAGCGGCCGGTCGACGACCCGCAGCTGCGACGCCCCGATGCATCACTGGCGCGCCGCGAGCTGGACTGGCGCGCGAGCACCGACCTGCGCGACGGCCTCGAGCGCACGGTCGCCTGGTACCGGGAGCGCGACACCGCGCAGTGATCGGCCAGCCGGGCGGGCGCCCGGCCACGCCCTGGGAACGGCCCAGGCGTCCGTTCCGGACGGTGGTCGCGCGATGGTTGCGCACGAGCGCACGGGACCGAGCACGTAGATCGCCTCGTACCGCCCAGGAACGGGCAGATCGGTGCTCGGCACCACATCTGCAAGTTCTTTCAGAAAATCCGAGTCATGATGGGTGAGCGGAACACAGGGAAGCCGCGACGCGGGGCCGGGAGGCCACCCGCGTCGCTCACACGGGAGGAACCTCGTTGCGTCGTCGTGCGCTCGCTGGACTGACATCGCTACTGCTGCTGCTCTCCATCCTGCCCGGTGCAGCCCTCGCCGAACCCGCGACCCCGGGCTCGGACGGTGCCGCCACATCGGACACCGACGACCCGGGCGGCGCCCCCGCCTGGGCCCGCGACGCGTCGATCTACCACGTGTTCGTGGACCGCTTCGACGACGGCGACCCGGCCAACCCCGACCTCGATCCGAGCCTGTCCTACGACGATGCGCTCAAGGACTGGATGGGCGGCGACCTGCAGGGTGTCATCGACCGCCTCGACCACATCGACGCGCTCGGCTTCGACACGATCTGGCTCGGCCCGGTCTACGAGGGCAAGTACTTCCACGGCTACCACCCGGCCGACTTCACGGCGGTGGACGCCAACTTCGGTGACGAGGCCACGCTGCGCGCCCTGGTCGACGCGGTCCACGCCCGCGACATGCGCATCGTCTACGACCTGGTCCCCAACCACACCTCCGACGAGCACCCCTGGTTCGTCGACGTGCTGGAGCACTGCGAGGACAGCGACTACTTCGAGCACTACCGCTTCTCCACCTGCGACGCGGCGAGCGGCACCTACGACTACGCGACCTTCTTCGGCATCGACGAGCTCCCCGAGCTCGACCTCATCGACCCGAGCTCACCGGCCGCCACCTACCTCCTCGACGAGGCCGTGCCGTTCTGGCTCGACGACATCGGGTTCGACGGCTTCCGCATCGACCACGCGAAGGGCCCGGGCAGCCTCGACTCGGAGGGCAACGACGACAACCAGGCTTTCCTCGCCGCCATGCGCGACCGGGTCGCCGACATGGACGGCGACAAGTACCTGTTCGGCGAGATCTGGTCGCCGCGCGGGGCGATCGCCAGCTACCAGGACACGCTCGACGGCGCCCTGAACTTCCCGCTGCACGACGCCATGGTGAGCGCGTTCGCGGACGGTGCGCCGCTCACGGGCCTGCACAACGCGCTGCTCGCCGACGCGGACGCCTACGACGACGGCTACGTGCTCACCACCTTCCTCGACAACCACGACGTGCAGCGCTTCGTGCACCGTGCCGGCAACGACGAGGCAGCCCGCGACGCGCTCGCGCTGGCGCTCACGGCGCAGTTCGCGCTGCCCGGCTCGCCGGTGGTCTACAACGGCACGGAGCTCGGGCTGGGTCAGACCGCCAACACACCCGACGCCGACGGCGAGTGGGTCGACCGCTGGTACCGCGAGCCGATGCCGTGGCCGGACGCGTCCTGGACCCACGACGTGCCCGTCCTGACGACCAGCGATGCCATCCCGCCGCTCGTCACCTCGCTCAACGAGGTCCGGGCCGACTCCGACGCGCTGCGCCGTGGTGCCTACGTCCCGGTGATCGTCGGCAGCGACCTGCTCGTGTTCGAGCGCACCGCCGGCGACGACCGCGTGGTGGTCGCGCTCAACCGCGGCGACGCCCGCACGATCGACCTGACCGAGGCCTACGGCGAGGTCGCCGACGAGGTGAGCCTGGCCGGGCTGTTCGGCGAGAACGTCGCCGGCGAGACCACCACCGCCACCGACGGCACGCTCACCCTCGACCTCGCCGCTGGCAGCGGTGCGATCTGGCAGATCGACGGCCCGCTGGCCACCCCCGGTGAGCCGATCACCCCGCCGGTCGCCGACGTGCCGTCGATGGTGACCCTGCCGGGCACCTTCCAGGAGGCGATCGGCTGCAGCGGCAACTGGCAGCCCGCCTGCGCCGCGTCCGAACTGGACTACGACGAGATCGGCGACATCTGGGAGGGCACGTTCACGATCCCGGCCGGCACCTACGAGTACAAGGTCGCCCTCGACGGCTCGTGGGACGTCAACTACGGCGTCGGAGCGCAGCTCGACGGGCCGAACATCCCGCTGGTGCTCGAGCAGGAGACCGAGATCACGTTCCTGTTCAGCCACCGCAGCGGCTGGGTCGCCAACTCCGTGGAGCACGTGTTCGCGACCGTGCCCGGCGAGTTCCAGGCCCAGGCCGGCTGCCCGGGCGACTGGGATCCGGGCTGCTTCCGGACCTGGATGCAGGACATCGACGGGGACGGCACCTACTCCTACGTCTCCCCCGGGCTCACGGTCGGCGACTACGAGTTCAAGGTCGCCCTCGACGGCTCGTGGGACGTCAACTACGGCGTCGACGGCTGGCGCAACGGCGACAACCTGAGCGCCACCGTCGAGGCAGCGGGTGAGCGGATCTCGGTGGACTTCACGCCCCCCGCGGACGGCGACAGCCCGGCCACGATCACGGTCCAGGTGCTGGATGCCGCCGGTGACCCGACCGACCCGGGCGACCCCGGTGACCCCGGCGACGACCCGGACCCGACGCCCGGCGCGGACCGTGAGTTCGCCGTCGTGCACTACCAACGCGCCGACGGCACCGAGGGCGACTGGGGCCTGCACCTGTTCGGCGACGTCCTCGAGGACGACCTGACCGAGTGGAGCGAGGGCTTCCTGCCCTTCACCGGCGAGACCGACTTCGGCCGCTTCGCCTGGTTCCGTCCCACACCCGGCGCCAGCGAGGTCGGGTTCGTGACCCGATCGGCCGACGCGCAGGAGATGGACCGCAGCTTCGACCCCAGCGCGACCGGCGAGGTCTGGGTCGTCGAGGGTGACGCGGACGTCTACGACAACCGCGCCGACGCGCAGGGGTTCGCGGAGATCCGCTACCACCGCGAGGACGGCGACTACCTCGTCGACGGCTCGAGCACCGGGACCGGCGACGGCACCTGGGGGCTCCACGTCTGGGGCGACGGCCTGAGCGAGGGCGAGGCGACCGACTGGGGCGACGGACCGCGCCCGTTCGACGAGGTCGTCGACGGCTGGGCGGTCGCCCGGCTGCCGATCGACGACGCGTCCGAGGCGCTGGGCTACCTCGTCCGTGACGCGGCCGGCGACAAGGACGTCGACGAGGACCGGACCTTCACCCCCGCCGAGATGCCGACCATCTGGCTGCGCAGTGGCGAGCCGGAGCCCTACGCCTCGCAGGCGGCCGCGGACAACCTCGCCGTGATCCACTACCACCGCCCCGACGGCGACTACGGCGACGCGACCTCCGACGACTACCGCAACTTCTGGGGGCTGCACACCTGGGAGGGCGCGACCGACACGGGCTGGACCACCCCGCGGCGGCCCGACCGTCAGGACGGCTTCGGCATCGTGTTCGAGGTGCCGCTGTTCGAGGACGCGACTGCGCTCAACTACATCCTGCACCGGGGCGACACCAAGGACGTCGACCCCGACCAGAGGCTCGAACTCACCACGGTGGGCCACGAGATCTGGTTGCTGTCGGGTCGTGAGGAGCCGCTGTTGCCGATGACCACGCAGGCCGCGCCGGGTGGGACGAACCTGTCCCAGCAACGGGCCCACTTCGTCACCAGCGAGCTGATCAGCTGGCCGTTCGATCTCCTGGACGGGGCGACCTACACCCTGCACCACGCCGCGGACGGCGGGTTGTCGGTCAGCGAGGACGGGGTCGTCGGTGGCGATGAGCACACCCTGACCCCGTCCGGGACGCTGCCCACGTCGGTCACGGAGCGCGACGGGTTCTTCCACCTCGCGGGGCGCAGCGCCCTGGGGGTCTCGTTGGACGACGCGACGCTGGATGCGTGGCTGACCGGGCAGCTCGCCGTGTCCGCCACCGGCGCCGACGGCAGCGTGCTGGCCGCCACCGGGCTGCAACTGCCGGGCGTGCTCGACGAGCGCTTCGCCGACGACGAGGTCCCGCTGGGACCGACCTACGACGCCGAGGGGGTCCCCTCCCTCGGACTGTGGGCCCCGACCGCCAAGGACGTGACCGTCGCGCTCTACGCCGAGGGCACCGGAGGCGCGGAGCCGTTCGCACGGGTCCCGCTCGAGCGTGCCGGCGGGTTCTGGAGCGTGACGGGTGACGCCGACTGGGACCGCGCCTACTACCTGTTCGAGGTCGAGGTCTACGTCCCGTCGGTGGGTGAGGTCGTGACCAACGTGGTCACCGACCCCTACGCGCTGTCGCTGGCGACGGACTCGGAGCGCTCGCAGCTGGTCGATCTGGGTGACACCTCACTGGCGCCACCCGGGTGGGCCTCGCCGGCCAAGCCCGCGTTCGACGGTCAGGAGGAGCTGATCGTCTACGAGCTCCACGTGCGCGACTTCTCGATCGCGGATGCCTCGGTGCCCGAGGACCTGCGCGGCACCTACGCCGCGTTCGGGTTGCAGGACTCCGACGGTGTGGCGCACCTGCGTCGGCTCGCCGACGCCGGGCTGACCCACCTGCACCTGATGCCCGTCAACGACATCGCGACGATCCCCGAGCGTCGCGAGGACCAGGTGGTCCCGGACTACTCGGAAGCGCAGGACACCGGTCCCGCCTCGCCGGACTTCCAGGCGATCCAGCAGTCGACCCGCGACCGGGACGGCTTCAACTGGGGCTACGACCCGTTCCACTTCACCACCCCGGAGGGCTCCTACGCCACCGACCCGATGGGCGAGACGCGCATCGTGGAGTTCCGCGAGATGGTGCAGTCGCTCAACGGGATGGGCCTGCGCGTGGTCGTCGACGTGGTCTACAACCACACGCACGGGGCCGGGCAGGGCGACAAGAGCGTCCTGGACCAGGTCGTGCCCGGCTACTACCAGCGGCTGTCGGACTCCGGTGCGGTGGAGACCTCGACCTGCTGCCCCAACACCGCGACCGAACACGCGATGATGGAACGGCTGATGATCGACTCCGTGCTCACCTGGGCGACGGAGTACCAGGTCGACGGCTTCCGCTTCGACCTGATGGGTCACCACCCGAAGGCCCAGATGGAGCGGTTGCGGGCGGAGCTCGACGAGCTCACGGTCGAGGCCGACGGCATCGACGGCAGCTCGATCGTGCTCTACGGCGAGGGCTGGAACTTCGGTGAGGTCGAGAACGACGCACGCTTCGTGCAGGCCACGCAGAACAACATGGCCGGCACGGGTATCGGCACGTTCAACGACCGGCTGCGCGATGCGGCCCGTGGCGGCAACCCGTTCGGCGGGCTGCTCGAGCAGGGCTTCCTCTCCGGCATCGGGGTCGACCCCAACGGCGAGCTGGCGAGCAACGCCTCGGAGTCACGAGCGCGCGAGCTGGCGGACCTGGTGCGCATCGGCATGGCCGGCAACCTCGCCGACTTCACCTTCGAGGGTGCGTCCGGGGAGACGGTGGCGGGCAGCGAGCTCGACTACGGCGGCTCGGCCGCCGGCTACGCCGAGGTGACCACCGACAACGTCGTGTACGTCTCGAAGCACGACAACGAGACGCTGTGGGACGCGCTCGCCTACAAGCTGCCGCGCGACACCTCGTTGGAGGAGCGGGCGCGGGCGCAGGTGGTCGGGCTCGCGACGGTGATGTTCTCGCAGGGCACACCGTTCTTCCACGCCGGCTCGGACCTGTTGCGGTCCAAGTCCCTGGACCGCGACTCCTACAACTCCGGCGACCGCTGGAACGCGATCGACTGGTCGCTCGGGTCCTCGAACTGGGGCGTCGGACTCCCCAACGCGGAGAAGAACCAGGAGAACTGGCCGCTGATGGCGTCGTTGCTCGACGAGTTGGACGCGCCCGGCGCGGACGACATGGCGTTCAGCGCCACCGCGTTCGAGGAGCTGCTGGCGATCCGGGCCTCGTCGGAGCTGTTCCGGCTCGTGACACTCGACGAGGTGCAGGAGCAGTTGGCCTTCCACGCGACCGGACCGGACGCGCCCCTGGGTGTGATCGCGATGTCGGTGACGGGCGGGACCGACGGGATCACGGACCTGCTGGTCGTGCTGAACACCGGGCCCGACGAGGTGGTCGTCGACGACGCCGACATCATCGAGGGAGCCTGGGAGCTGCACCCGGTGCAGGTGGCCTCGGCCGACCCGGTCGTGCGTGGCGCCTCGGTGTCGGGTGAGGGTGCGTTCACCGTGCCGGGCCGCACCGCCGCCGTGTTCGTCCAGCTCGACCCGGACGCGGGCGACCCGGGCGATCCGGGTGACCCGGGCGAACCCGGCCCGGGTGGTCCGCCGCCGCACGCCGGAACGCCCGGACCGCCGCCGCACGCCGGTGTCCCCGGTCGTCCGCCCCACGCGGGTGGGCCCGGCGC
>JAFIEQ010000147.1 GCA_020832455.1 Nitriliruptoraceae bacterium | reverse complement strand
CGCCCATCCCAGCCCCGTCAAAGGCGTCACTCACGAAGAACGGTGGATTGAGGCTGACACCGGCTGGCGGTGGATCGCCGACCTGCTCCCCGAGGGCGCCGTCCGCTGTCCGTACGGCCATGTGGACGGCCCACCACGGAACAGCGCGCAGCGTGTACGCTCTCCGCCCGCGATCTTTCGGGCTGTCGAGTTCCCGTAACGTTGGAACGACCCGGATCAGCGCGGTCACGTAGGGAAACACCATGCCAGAAGGTACCGTCAAGTGGTTCAACGCCGACAAGGGCTACGGCTTCATCCAGCCCGATGAGGGCGGCGAGGACCTGTTCGTCCACTTCTCCGCGATCCAGGTCGATGGGTACAAGTCCCTCGACGAGGGTCAGAAGGTCGGCTTCGAGGTGACGCAGGGCCAGAAGGGCCCGCAGGCCAGCGACGTCCGCCCGGTCTGAACGAGCGCACCTCACGACCACGAGCGACCATGACCGGTCGCGGAGGTCGAGCGACAGCCCCGCCTCGGCGGGGCTTCGTGCTTGTCTGGGGGCTCCCGCCGTCGCGCGATGCTGTTCGACGGCGCGACGATCCCTCCTGATCCTGGCGGAAGGCTGGACGCGATGCGCGGGCTCGTCCTCGACGACATCGGCCGGATCGCGTTGCGTGACGACCTCGCGGATCCGACCATCGAGGAACCGACGGACGCCATCGTGCGCGTCCGCGTCGCGGGGCTGTGCGGGTCCGACCTGCACCCCTACCGGGGCAAGGAGGCCGCGCGGACCGGGGTCGTGCAGGGCCACGAGGCCGTCGGGGAGATCGTCGCGCTCGGCGAGGCGGTCACCGACCTCCAGCTCGGCGATCGGGTTCTGTCGAGCTTCACGACCAGCTGTCTCGACTGTCCGACGTGCCAGCGCGGGATCACGGCACGCTGCGAGCGGAGCCGGCTGCTCGGCTGGGGGGACCCCTCGCCCGCGGGGCCCGCGCTGCACGGCGCGCAGGCGGAGCTCGTCCGCATCCCGGATGCGGCCGGGACCCTGCTGGCCGTGCCCGATGCGATCGACGACCTCGCCGCGATCCTGCTGACCGACAACCTCCCGACCGGATGGGAGGCGGTGCGCCGGACCGGAGCGATGGCCGACGAGCCGCTGGTCGTCGTGGGGCTCGGCGCGGTCGGTCTGTGCGCGGTGCACGCCGCGATCACGCTCGGGGCGGGCCCGGTCATCGGCGTCGACCCGGTCGCCGCCCGACGGGAGCGGGCCGTCGCACTCGGCGCCGAGGAGGCGGTCGCTCCCGACGATGCCCGCGCCGCGCTCGCGACCCACACCGGCCAACGGCAGGTGCTCGCGGTCGTCGAGGCCGCCGGGAGCCACAGCGGGCAACGTCTCGGGTTCGAGCTCACCGCGCCCGGCGGCACCCTGTCGATCATCGCGGTCCAGACCGCCGAGCGGTTCTCGTTCGATCCGGTCGAGGCCTACGGCCGCACCCTGCGGATCGCGACCGGACGTGCCTCGGTCCGCGCCACGCTGACCGACCTGCTCCCCGCCGTGGTGCGCGGGGAGGTCACCATCCCGAGCGAGCACATCGTGACCCACCCCGACCTCACGCTCGACGACGGACCGGAGGTCTACGAGCGGTTCGCCGGACACGAGCGGGGCATGGTCAAGGCCGTGTTCCGGCCCTGACCCGACCGGGAGCGGGAACGGACACCGGTGCCGTCCCGCCGCACGGGTCCGGTCACTGACCGATGGTCCGCCTGCGACCGGCACGATCGGCTGGTTGTATCGCGGGCGGACAGCCCCCCGTGAGACGACGATGGATACGCCGTGACCGAACCGTCCTCGACCGACCTCGACGCCACCGCTGCCGCGGTGCACCCCGCCGGGACGGACGCGGACGGTCCATCGGGCGCCGCGACGGCACGACCATCGCTCGACGAGGAGGCCACCGACCGGCTGCTCGCCCACATCGAGGAACAGGAGGCGGCAGCCCTCGACGAGCAGGCCTTCGCCCGGGCCATCGCGCCGCTGCTCGGCGCCATCCCCCGTGAGGACGGCACGGTCGCCTTCGGCTTCTGGGCACCTCGGCTGGTCCGGCTGCACGTCGCGGAACCGGACATCCACCTCGAGGTGCTCGACGCCATCGACGACCTCGACCCGACCCTCGCCCGCAGCGAGGTCCGCTTCGCCCGGACCCTGGTCCCGATGCGACGACACGGCGCGCTGGTCGTCGGGGTCGTCCGTGGCGCCCGGATCGGCTCGCGCGACCACGTCGGCAGCTTCTACGCCCTCACCTTCCCCCAGCCGGACGGCACCTCCCGGCGCATCTTCGATCCGATGGCGGCGTCGCTGCCCTTCGGCGCGTTCGCCCCGGCCGAGGTCTACGACCTCGGGGCCGCCCAGGCGGCTCGCGCCGACCTCGACTACTGGTCGGACCTCGCCGCCACCGCCGGCGACGATCGCGTCGGCGCCGGCATCGTCAAACAGCCGCCGGCGACCAACATCCTGCAGCTGCACGTGCCGACGGCGACCGCCGGGGGCACCCTGGCCAGCCTGACCCGCTGGTTCCAGACCATCGCCCAGCACCGGCGTGACGGGCTCGAGCCCACCCCGCACGAACGTGCCTTCCTGGGCTACGACGCGGTCCAACTGCTCCCGGTGGAGCCCACCACCGTCTACGAGACCGGGCCCTCCTTCTGGGTCGACCTGCCGGGCGAGGGGACGGACGAGGAGCCCGCATCGGCCACGGTGCTACCCGCCAGCGCCCCGCCCACCCACCTCGACGCGGTCCCGCTCGCCGGTCCGGACGACACGGAGATCCGGGTCGAGCTGCGGCGCCCCTCGACCACGAACTGGGGCTACGACGTGGTCATCGCCGGGTCGGCGGCCGTCAATCCGACGCTGCTGGAGACCGGTCGCCCCGACGAGCTGATCGACCTCGCCGGTGTGCTGCACACCTTCCCGGGCGGCCCCATCCGCCTCATCGCCGACGTGGTGTACGGCCACAGCGACAGCCAGGGGCTCGACGTCCTCGACGCGGAGTGGTTCGCCGGGCCGAACATGTACGGCCAGAACCTCGACTACCGCAACCCCTTCGTGCGGGCGATGCTGCTCGAGATGCAGCGCCGCAAGATCGACCTCGGCTTCGACGGGGTCCGGGTCGACGGTGCCCAGGACTTCAAGTTCTACGACGCGTCCGCCCGTGAGCTCAAGCACGACGACGAGCTGCTGCGCGAGATGTCCGACGTGGTCCAGCACATCGGGGACTGCCGCTTCCGCCCCTGGATGATCTTCGAGGACGGCCGCCCCTGGCCCGACCCGGACTGGGAGCTCGCCTCGACCTACCGCGGGGTGATCGACGAGCAGCTCGACGACGACGTGTTCCAATGGGGCCCGCTCACGTTCGCGCACAACACCCCGTTCGTCTACGGGTTCTGGTTGCGCTCCTGGTGGCGGATCCGGGAGATCCTCACCCACGGATCGACCTGGATCTCCGGGTGTGCCAACCACGACACGCTGCGTCGCGGGACCCAGGTGTCGCTGGAGCTCAACATCAACGACCGGCTCGGTGACACCAACCTGCAGATCCTGGACAAGGCCTACGACAACCCCGCGATCAAGCTGCTGAGCTACACGGCCTTCCCCGGCGTCCCGATGGACTTCATCAACGCCTCGATGCGTGCCGCCTGGGGGTTCATCCGCAACACCGACGACCGCTACGGCGTGAAGGTGCTCAGCGAGGAGGCGATCAGCCTGGACTGGCAGGTCGACGACGAGTTCTACTCGCTGGCGACCAACTTCCGCCGGCTCAAGGACCTGGGCTTCGAGACCCTCGACGAGCTGCGCCGGTTCCTCGGGCTGCTGCCCGCGCTGGTCGAGGTGACCGACTACGACCTGGACACCATCGCCGCGCTGATCAACGACGTCGAGCCGCCGCTCGCCGGGCCGCTGCCCCTCGACGCGGACGGCCTCAAGCAGCTGTCCCGGGCGTGGATGGACGACATGCACGACTACACCAACGTCACCCGGTGGACCTCGCGGCTGTCGCCCGAGCTGACCTCGTTCAACCTCGCCGTACGCGAGTTCCGACGGGCGCGCCCGTGGCTGCGCGCGGACCTGGGCGACCACGACGCGTTCGAGTACCGCTCACCGGTCGCCGGCTCCACGGTGTTCGCGGGGTTGCGCACCGCACCGAGCGGCGACGAGCAGGTGCTGTTCGTGGCCAACATGCAGGGCGCGCCGGCGGACCTGGTGCCCACCGAACTGGATCTGCCGGGTCTGACCGCCGACGGCTGGTACCTGGACCTGCGCACCCCGGACATCGGCTCGGACTACCTCGGCGGGCCGATCACCCTCAACGACTCCGCGGGGGTGGTGTTCACCCGGCGGCCGTGACGCCGGTGCGGCCGGGCCCTCAGCTGCGACCGAGGTGCACCGCACGGTCCTCGACCCCGGTGACCCGTAGTCCGGGGCGCGTCGCGACCGCGCGCTCGACGTCGGCGACAGCCCGCCTCAGGGGCGGGACCACGGTGCGCACCAGCTCGCTCTTGCTGGTCCGGCTGACGTGGGTGCTGACGTTGATGGCCGCCACGATCGCGCCGGCGGCGTCGCGGACCGGCGCCGCCACGGAACGCACCCCGAGTTCGAGTTCCTGGTCCACCATCGCGTAGCCCTTGGCGCGGGCCTCCTCGATCGTCGCCTGGAACGCCGCCAGACTCGTGACCGTCTTCGGCGTGGGCTCGGCCCGGTCGGATGCCGCCCACACGGCCGCCACCTCGTCGTCGCTCGCCCCGCAGAGGATGGCCCGGCCGAGCGAGGTCCGGTAGGCCGGGAACCGGGTCCCGAGCCCGATCGACACCGTCATCACCCGCTTGGCGGGGACACGGGCGACGTAGACGACGTCGGTCGCGTCGAGCACCCCGAGCGAGGACGCCTCACGCACCTCGGTGCTCAGCGCCTCGATGGAGGGAAGCGCGAGCTCCGGCAGCGCGAAGGACGACAGGTAGGCGTACCCCAGGTCGAGCACCCGCGGGGTCAGGGAGAACCGGTCCCCGCTGCGCCGGACGTAGCCCTGCTCCTCGAGGGTGAGCAGGAGCCGTCTGGCGGTCGCACGGTTCAGGTCCGTCAGCCGCGCCACCTCGCTCAGGGTGAGCTCGCTGGCCCCCGCCCCGAAGCAGCGCAGGACCCGCAGGCCACGCTCGAAGGAACGGACCGTCTCCGACATCGCCGCACCTCGTCCGTCCCCGTGTGTCGATGCCACCCCCGGCACGGCCCGGGGCGCGGGCGCACCGGTGTGGTTCATCCGGCGAACCGACCGTTCGCTGAGCGAACGCTAGCGCAGCGTGCGATCGGCGGCCAGCGTCCACGAGGACCGCACCGGGACCGCCGGCTCACCCCTCGGCGACGAGGACCAGGATCCCCAGCGGTGGCAGGACGAGGTCCAGGGACCATGGCCAACCGTTGACCTCGACCTGGTCGGCGTCGACGCCACCCATGTTCGTGTGCATCCCCGATCCCCCGTAGGGCTCGAGGTCGGAGTTCAGCGCCTCCCGCCAGCGACCGCCGGACGGCGCCCCGATGCGGTAGGGCGCGCGTGGCACCGGGGTGAGGTTGAGCACGACCACCACGTCGGGCGCATCCGGTGCCCGACGCAGGTAGGACATGACCGACTGTTCCTCGTCGGAGGCGTCGATCCAGGCGAACCCGTCGTCGCGGTGGTCGCCCGCGTGCAGCGCCGGCAGCTCGCGCACCGTGGCGTTGAGCGCCGCCACGTAGCGCAGCATCGCGGCACCCTCGGCGGTGTCGAGCCGGGACCAGTCGAGCTGACCCTCGACGTCCCAGTCCCCCCGGGCGGCGAGCTCCGTGCCCATGAACACCAGCGGGACGCCGGGCACCGTGGCCTGCTGGCCGAGCAGCAGCCGCAGGTTGGCCCGCTGCTGCCAGTCGTCCCCGGGCATCTTGTCGAGCAGGGACCCCTTGCCGTGGGACACCTCGTCGTGGGACAGCGGCAGGCAGAAGCGCTCCGCGTGCTGGTACATCGCCCGGAACGTGAGCGCCTGCTGGTGGTAGCGGCGCTCCACGGGGTCACGCTGGAAGTAGCTGAGCGTGTCGTGCATCCAGCCGAGGTCCCACTTGAAGCCGAACCCGAGCCCGCCGTCCTCCACCGGTGCGGTGACCTTCGGCCAGGCGGTCGACTCCTCCGCGAAGGTCCGCACGCCGGGGAAGTCCGTGGCGACCATGCGGTTGAAGCGCTGGAGCAGGTCGATGGCCTCGAGGTGCTCGTTGCCGCCGTGGATGTTGGGCTCCCACTGACCCGGTCCGCGGGAGTAGTCGAGGTAGAGCATGGAGCTCACCGCATCGACGCGCAGGCCGTCGGCGTGGAACTCCTCCAGCCAGAACGCGGCCGAGCTGAGCAGGAACGCGCGGACCTCCGGCTTGCCGTAATCGAACATCGCCGAGTTCCAGTCGGGATGCCGACCACGGCGCGGGTCCGCGTGGTCGTAGAGGTGCGTGCCGTCGAACCCGGCGAGCCCCCACCAGTCGTCGGGGAAGTGGGAGGGCACCCAGTCGAGGATCACCCCGATACCGGCCTGGTGGAGCTGGTCGATCAGGAACTTGAGGTCCTCCGGGGTGCCGTAGCGCGAACTCGGCGCGAAGTAGCCGGTGGTCTGGTAGCCCCAGGAGCCGTAGAAGGGGTGCTCCATGACCGGCAGCAGCTCCACGTGGGTGAACCCGCTGCGCTGCACGTGGGCGATCAGCGGCTCGGCGAGCTCGCGGTAGGTCAGGAAGCGCTCGCCGTCCTCGCCGCGCTGCCACGAGCCGAGGTGGGCCTCGTAGAGCAGGATCGGCGCCTCGTCACCCTGCCGGTCGGCGCGCGTGGCCATCCAGTCGTCGTCGGCCCAGTCGTACCCGGCCCACCACACCTTGGAGGCGTTGCGCGGGGGCGTCTCCGCGTGACGTGCGAGCGGATCGGCGTGCTCCACGACCTCGCCATCGGCCTGGGTGACGGCGTAGCGGTAGATGTCGCCGTGCCCGACACGTGCGACGGCCCCCTCCCACAGCCCGCTCCCGCCCCGCCTCGACAACGGCGAGGCAGCACGGTCCCAGTCGTTGAAGTCGCCGACGACGTGCACCGCCCGGGCGTTGGGTGCCCAGACCGAGAACCACGCGCCTGCGTCCCCATCCGGGTGGACACCGAGGTGGCGGTGGAGTCGGTGGTGGGTGCCCTCGTTGAACAGGTGGAGGTCGTCGTCGGACAGCCGGGACGCGGCAGCGGGCACGGTGGATCTCCTTGGGCCCGTCGCGCACGAGGCGGACGACGGGGTCACGGGGGCATCGGGCACAGGCCCGACCGTAGCGAGCACGACCTGCCTCGCGGCGAACGGATGGACGAGGTGACGCGCTAGCGTCGCCCCGCACGGACCACCTCGCCGCGCGACACGCAGCGGGCAGCACCGACGAGGAGCCGCCATGAGCGGACCGATGCAACCGGCCGACCTCGACTGCGAGGACGAACGCCTCGACGGGGTCGAGGCCCGCGAGGGGCGCGCCACCCTGGTCGGTGGCCTGCCGGTCGCCCGGGTCCTGCCCACCAAGGGACGGCGCACCGTGGGTGCCTGGTGCTTCGTCGATCTGATGGGGCCGATGGACGCGGTCGATCCGGATCCGCTCGAGGTCGGACCGCACCCGCACATCGGGCTGTCCACGGTCACGTGGCTGCACGCCGGCGAGGCGCTGCACACCGACTCGCTCGGCACGGAGCAGCTGATCCGCCCCGGCCAGCTCAACCTGATGACCGCCGGCCACGGCATCGCCCACGCCGAACTCGCCGCCGCACCACCCTTCAACGGTGCGCAGCTGTGGATCGCTCAACCGGAGGGCACCCGTCACGGCGCGTCGACGTTCGAACACCACGAGGACCTGCCGGAGGTCGACCTCGGCCACGGGGTCGCGACGGTGCTGATCGGCGCGCACCAGGGTGCGGTCTCCAGCGCCCGGGCCGACACCCCGCTCGTCGGGCTCGACCTGGCCGTGCGGCGGGGCCGGGTCGTGCTGCCCACCGAGCGCCACTTCGAGCACGCCGTCGTGCCGGTCGAGGGTCGCGTCAAGGTCGGCCCGGAGGTCATCGAGCCGGGGTGGATCGCACTGGTGCCCGCCGGGATCGAGGAACTGCCCATCGAGACCGAGCGCGACGACAGCCGCCTGCTGGTGCTCGGCGGCGAACCGCTCGGCGAGAAGGTCCAGATGTGGTGGAACTTCGTGGCGCGGGACCGCGACGAGATCACCGCGGCCTGGCGCGAGTGGCGCGACCGCACCGACCGGTTCGGCGCCGTACCCACCGACCTCGAGCGCATCGAGGCACCGCGTCCACCCTGGCTCGCCGACGACCAGGAGCGCTAGTCCGGCCGACCCCAGCCCCGCCCGGACGACGACCCGCTGTCGCACCCCCCGGGCACCATGACCGGCGTCGCCACCCCCGGAACCCACCGTGCTCCACGTCCACCGCGCTGCCTCGACCCAGATGCTGCTCGATGCTCTGGGCGGCGTGCTGCGCGTGCCGCTCGACGATCCGCTGACCGTCGAGCCGATCGCGGTGCACTCGCGCGGGTTCGAACGGTGGGTGGCCCAGGGGCTGGCCCACCACCTCGGGACCGCGGACGGTGACGACGGGATCGCCATCGGGCTGGACTTCCCGTTCCCGGGGCGGCTCGTCGGCGACGTCGTCGCGGAGGCGTCCGGGCTCGCGGCCGGCGACGACCCGTGGACCGTGGACCGCACCGCGTGGTGGCTGCTGCGCCTGCTCGAGCGCGATCCCTCGCTGGCGGCCGACACGCCACTCGCGCACCACCTCGCCGGCGACCAACGCGGACGCCTGCCCGCGATCCGACGCATCGCCGACCGGTTCGACCGCTACGCGGTGCACCGGCCGGCCATGCTGCGCCGCTGGGCCCAGGGACCCGACGCCGCAGCGGTCGACGTCGCCGGCGCCACGTTGCCCCACCGGCTGGCGTGGCAGGCGGGGTTGTGGCGGGCCCTACGCGACCACCTGGTCGAGGCCACGGGGGTCACGAGCCCACCCGAGCGGCTCCCGGACGTGCTCGCCCGCATCGAGGCCGACCCGGATGCGCTCACGCTGCCGGCACGGCTGCACCTGTTCGGCCTGACCTCCCTGCCAGCCGGCTACCTCGACGTCCTGCAGGCCGTCGCGGTCCACCGCGACGTCCACCTGTTCCTGGCGCACCCCTCACCGACGTGGTGGGAGCACACCGTGCAGGCCCTGGCCACGAGCGACCTCGACCCGGACGTGCTGCCCCGGCGCGCCGACGACCCGACCCGCACGCTGGCGCGCCACCCCCTGCTGCGCGGGTGGGCCCGCGACGCACGGGAGATGGCGGTCGTGCTCGCGAGCCGGGGGGTGGCCGCGACGGCCGTGCCGGCGACGTCCGCGGGCGCCCCCGGGACCGCAGCCACCCCCCCGGCCACCCTGCTCCAGCGCCTGCAGGACGCGATCGCACGCGACGTGGCGCCACCCGGACCGCCGCCGGACCCGGCGGACGACGAGCGCCGTGCGCTGGTCGCAGGGGACGACCGGTCCGTCGAGGTGCAAGCCTGCCACGGTCGCCGTCGGCAGGTCGAGGTCCTGCGCGACCTGGAGGTGCCACCCTTCGCGCAGGCC
>JAFIEQ010000146.1 GCA_020832455.1 Nitriliruptoraceae bacterium | reverse complement strand
CGGGGCGTTGCGGGGGGCCACCGCCTGCCGTGCGGCGCTCGAGCCCAAGGGGGCGCCGGAACTGCACCTCGACCGCATCCTGATGGGCCGCGCGCGCGCGATCTACGCCCGGGCGGCGCGGGCCCGCGCCGGTTGAGCAGCGACGGGCTCAGCTGCTGTCCACCAGCTGCCCGCCGGCCAGCGTCGCGAGGTCGGCTCCGGCCCGCGCCAGTCGCTCACGACCGGCGCGACGGGTGGCCTGGCCCAGCACCGGTTCCAACGGCTTGAACAGCAGCGAGCGCACCCGCAGCTCGATGTCGTAGTGCAACCGGCAGCCCGCGTCCTGGGCCTGCATGGTGACCACGCCTCGTCCGCGCATGGGCCCGTCGGTGATGGCGATGTCGAGCCGCTCCTCCACACGTTCGTCGACCACGGTGAGGGTCACGACCAGCGGTGGGATCGGGCGCGGGGTGTCGAAACGCAGCGCCGCTGCGGTGCGTCCGCCGGGATCGTCGACGAGCGTCGCATCGCTGATCGCCGGCCACCAGGCCGCCCACGACTCGAGGTCGAGCAGCGCGGCCCAGGCCTGCGTGGTGGACGCCGTCATCGTCCAGCTCCCCGCGATCGGGATGGGCGGCATGGTGGGCCTGTCGACGGCGGGGGAGCGGGTCTCGCGTGGTCGGACACGCTAACCCGCGCAGTGGTCCGCGGCCGTGCAGGGTCGCTACCCTGCGGCCCGCATCGACGCACGTCGTGCCGGGATAGCTCAGTCGGCAGAGCGATTCACTCGTAATGAATAGGTCCGGGGTTCGATTCCCCGTCCCGGCTCCCCGACGGTCCCCGGGCCCCCCGGGGGCCCGGCCCGGGTCCCTCGCGGCCGGCGCCCGGGGGCCCGCCGTTAGGGGCGCGCCCCCAAACCCCGGCCCCCCACCGCCCCCGGCCCCCCCCCCGGCCGGGGCCACCGGGGGCCCCCGGGACCGTGTCCGTCGCGGCCTGCGCCGGGTGCCGCGCCGTTCGGTCCGCGACCCGATCGCCGGTCGCCCATCCGCCCCGTCGACGTCGGAAAGGCGCCCGTGCCGCCCGTGGACCTCTCGATCCTCGATCTCGCGCCGATCCACCGGGGCGAGTCCGTCGGCGACGCGCTCGCCGGCAGCGTCCGACTCGCGCGGCTGGCCGAGGCGGCCGGGTACCGACGGGTGTGGTACGCGGAGCACCACAACATGCCGGTGATCGCGTCCGCGGCCACGAGCGTGTTGATCGCGCACGTCGCGGCGCACACCACGTCGATCCGTCTGGGGTCGGGTGGGGTCATGCTCCCCAACCACAGTCCCCTGACGATCGCGGAGCAGTTCGGGACGCTGGCGGCCCTGCACCCGGGGCGGATCGAACTGGGCGTCGGACGGGCGCCCGGGACCGACCCCAGGACCCTGGCGGCCATGCGACGCTCCCCGGGCGCCGCCGAGCGCTTCCCCGACGACGTCCGCGAGCTGCAGGGCTACCTGCGTGACCGTTCCACGGTGCCCGGGGTCCGGGCCGTGCCGGGTGCGGGGAGCGACGTGCCGGTGTGGATCCTCGGCTCGTCGCTGTTCGGGGCACAGCTCGCGGCCCACCTCGGGCTGCCCTACGCCTTCGCGTCCCACTTCGCACCGGCGGCGTTGCGCGAGGCGGTCGCCGCCTACCGCGCCCGGTTCGAGCCGTCGGAGGCCTGTCCGACCCCACGGGTCATGCTGGCCGTGAACGTGATCGCCTCCGAGGACGCCGACGAGGCGGACCGGTTGCTGCGCCGGACCGCGGAGCAGCGCGTCAAGCTGCTGTTCGGGGGGGGGCCCCGCGCTGTCCCCGCGGGGGTGGCCGGCGGCGTCGTCCCGCCGCGGGGGGCGGCCGCGGCGTGGGACATGCTGCGTTGCCGGGCCGTCGGCCGGCCCGAGCAGGTCGTACGCACGCTCGACGCCTTCGCCGAGGAACACGGCGCGGACGAGCTGATGCTGGCCTCCTGCGCGCCGGATCGGATGGCGGCGCTGCGCACCATCGAGCTGGTGGCGGCGGCCCGCGAGCCGACCTCGGTCTGAGCGGATCGACGACCGGCCGCGGCGCTCCGGCGCGGCGACCGGTCGAACACGGTGCGAGCGCGCCGGGCCCGCCCGTACCGCTTGAGGGGCGCGCGCTGCGGCCGACGTGGGACACGCGGGTCGCGGACGCCGCCGTGTCCCTGACCGCCAACGTGCACCAGTCGATCGAGGTCGCGATGTACCAGCAGTCGGTGGAGCGGGTCACCCCCGGCGCCGTGCTGGGTCGCACGATCATCGGTCCCGACGGCACCCCGCTGCTGCGCGCAGGAGCCGTGCTCAGCGCGGCCTACCTGCGATCGCTGCGCTCCCGGGGGTACAAGACCGTCTACGTACGCGACGGGTTGGCGGACGACGTCGTCCCCGACGACCTCGTCAGTCAGCGGGTCCGTACCACCATCAGCGACCACATCAGCGGTGCCTTCGCGCAGGTCGCCCTGGTGGCGTGCGAGCGGGGGATCGGCCAGGGCACGATGGACGACGCCGAACGTCAGCTCGGGCAGGAGACGCTGCCCGTCGACGACGGTGATGCGCTGATGGCACAGCTCTACGCCGACGTGGAGCAGCTGATCACCGAACTGCTCGAGAGCGACACGGTCGCCGGGCTGGAGTCGCTGCGCTCCCACAACGAGTACACCTTCCAGCACTCGGTGGACGTCGCCATCATCGGGGTACTGCTCGGCAAGCAGCTGCGCATGCCGCGCACCCGGTTGCGCGACCTGGCGCTCGGCTGCCTGCTGCACGACCTCGGCAAGGTCTACATCGACCAGGCCATCCTCGACAAGCCCGGGGCGCTCGACGAGGCCGAGTTCGAGCTGATCCAGCAGCACCCCCGGATGGGCTTCGAGCTCATCCGCCGACTGCCCGTGGCGAGCATGCTCCCCGCCCACGTCGCCTACCAGCACCACGAGCGACAGAACGGTCGCGGCTACCCCCGTGGGCTGATCGGTGGGAGTCCCGTCGGGGCCCGCGTCGTCGACGAGCAGATCGGCAGCCGCCAGATGCTGCTCATCGCGGAGATCGGCGCCGTCGCCGACGTGTACAGCGCACTGGCCGCGGATCGGCCCTACCGCTCCGCGCTGACCCCCGACGCGATCATCACGACGATGAGCGAGATGGCCGGACCGCACCTCAACCGTGACCTCGTGCGCACCCTGCGGCAGCTCGTGCCGGCGTTCCCGGTCGGACGGTGGATCGAGGTGACCGGTGGCGAGTTCCGGGGCTGTCGGGGGATCGTGACCGACCTCCACCTCGCCGATCTCGAACACCCCCAGGTCCGACTCCACATCGGTGCGGATGGCGAGGCGCTGCGTGACCCGGTCGAGCTCGACACGCGCCGTGCCCACGATCTGACGTTGCGGTGCCTCCAAGCGCACGAGTCGCCGACGGACGAGCAGATGGTCGTCCTCGAGATCGCCTGACCCCCGCGCTGCGGGGTCCGGTGCGCGCTCGTCGACCCGCGCCGATGCGACAAGTGAACGCTCGCTCACGTATCGTTCTCGTTGCTGGCGGATCGGGAGCCCCGCCACGTCGAACGGCGAGCCTCGCGCTCGCGCCGCGATGAGTCGAGGAGCACTCAGATGTCCGACGCGTACGTCTACGACGCGATCCGCACGCCGCGGGGACGGGGCAAGGCCTCCGGTTCCCTGCACGAGGTCAAGCCGGTGACGCTGGTCACCGGACTGATCCACGAGCTGCAGGAGCGCAACCCCGAGATGGACGCGGCGTCGATCGACGACGTCGTGCTCGGCATCGTGGGGCCGGTCGGTGATCAGGGTGGGGTCCTGCCCCGCACCGCGGCGATCGCCGCCGGTCTGCCCGAGCCGGTCGCCGGTGTCCAGCTCAACCGCTACTGCGGCTCCGGGCTCGAGGCCGTCAACCAGGCCTCGGCCCGACTGCGGTCCGGCTGGGAGGACCTGATCATCGCCGGGGGCGTGGAGTCCATGTCCCGCGTCCCGCTGGGGACCGGGGGCGACCCGTGGGCGATGGACCCGGAGACCAACCTGGAGACCGGGTTCGTCCCCCAGGGCATCGGTGCCGATCTGATCGCGACGATCGAGGGCTTCTCCCGCGAGGAGGTCGACGCGTTCGCGCTGGAGTCCCAGGTCCGGGCCGCCAAGGCGTGGGCCAACGGCTACTTCGACCGCTCGATCGTCCCGGTCCGTGACCGCAACGGCGTCACCATCCTCGACCGTGACGAGCACGTCCGCCCCGACACCTCGATGGAGGCGCTGTCCGGCCTCAAGCCCTCCTTCGCCGGTATCGGCGAGATGGGCGGCTTCGACGCCGTCGCGCTGCAGCGCTACGTCGACGTGGAGCGCATCGACCACGTCCACACCCCGGGCAACTCCTCGGGCATCGTCGATGGTGCAGCGCTGGTGCTGCTCGGCTCGGAAGCGGCCGGGAGCCGCCACGGGCTCACGCCGAGGGCGCGCATCCGTGCGGCCGCGGTCATCGGCTCGGAGCCCACGATCATGCTCACCGGTCCGGCGCCGGCGTGCCGCAAGGCGCTCGACAAGGCCGGCATGACCGTCGACGACATCGACCTGCTGGAGATCAACGAGGCGTTCGCGTCCGTGGCGCTCAAGACCATGCGCGACCTCGGCTTCGACCACGACCACACCAACGTCAACGGCGGCGCGATCGCGATGGGCCACCCGCTGGGTGCCACCGGCGCGATGCTGCTGGGCACGGTCGTCGACGAGCTCGAGCGTCGTGACCTGTCGACCGCGCTCGTGACGCTGTGCATCGGGGGCGGCATGGGGATCGCCACCGTCGTCGAGCGGGTCTGAGCGCCACCGTCGAGGCAGCACGTCCCCGGCGCCGACCGGGGCCCGTGCCCCGACGGGACCCGCCCGACCGGCCCCGCACCCCGGACCCGACCGCGTGCCCGCGGCACCGGCGACCACCAGCGCCCCACGAGCGGCGCGACCACGAGGAGCACCACCGATGACCACCCCCGCCACCACACTCGAGACCATGCGGACCGAGCGTGACGCCGACGGCGTCGTGACGCTCACCCTCGACGACACCACGCAGCGCGCCAACACGATGCGCGCGCAGTTCGTCGACGACCTCGCCACGATCGTGGACGAGCTCCGTGACGACGAGGAGCTGACCGGCGTCATCGTCACCTCGGCGAAGTCGACGTTCTTCGCCGGCGGGGACCTCAACGAGCTGATCGCCGCGGGGCCGGACGACGCCCAGGCCGTGTACGACAACTCGATGCGGGTCAAGCTCCAGCTGCGTGCGCTCGAGACGCTCGGCAAGCCGGTCGTTGCGGCGCTCAACGGCACGGCGCTCGGCGGTGGGCTGGAGATCGCGCTCGCCTGCCACCGTCGCATCGCGCTCGAGGACCCCAAGGCCGTCTTCGGCCTGCCGGAGGTCACGCTCGGGCTGCTGCCCGGCGGCGGTGGGGTCGTGCGCACCGTGCGGATGCTCGGGATCATCAACGCGCTGATCAGCGTGCTCACCCAGGGCCAGCGTCACAAGCTCGCGAAGGCCGTGGAGCTCGGGCTCGTCGACGAGGTCGCCGCCGATCACGACGCGATGATCGCCGCCGCCCGCGCGTGGATCGCCGACAACCCGGATGCCGCCCAGCCGTGGGACCGCGACGGCTACCGCATGCCCGGCGGTGATCCCTCGCGGCCCTCGTTCGCGGCCAACGCCCCGGCGATCCCCGCGAACCTGAAGAAGCAGACCAAGGGTGCGGACTACCACGCGCCGCGCAACATCATGTGCGCCGCCTACGAGGGCGCCCAGGTCGACATCGACACCGCCTTCCGCATCGAGGCGCGCTACTTCACCGACCTGGTCTGCAACTCGCCCCAGTCGACCAACATGACCCAGGCGTTCTTCTTCGACCTGCAGGCGATCGAGAAGGGCAGCTCGCGGCCCGACGGCTACGAGCCGTTCCAGGCGACCAAGGTCGCGGTGCTCGGCGCCGGGATGATGGGCGCCGGCATCGCCTACCAGTGCGCCAAGTCGGGCATCGAGGTGGTGCTCAAGGACGTCTCGCTCGACAACGCCACCAAGGGCAAGGGCTACGCGGAGAAGCTCGTCGCCAAGGGCGTCGAGCGCGGCAAGGTCTCCGAGGAGAAGGGCCAGGCCCTGCTCGACCGCATCACCCCGACCGACGACGACGCGGACCTCGCCGGTTGTGACCTCGTGATCGAAGCCGTGTTCGAGTCGACCGAGCTCAAGCACCAGGTCTTCGCCGACACGGAGCCGGTCGTCAACGACGACGCGCTGCTGTGCTCGAACACCTCGACGTTGCCGATCACGACGCTGGCCGAGGGGGTGTCGCGCCCGGAGGACTTCATTGGGCTGCACTTCTTCTCCCCGGTCGACAAGATGCCCCTGGTGGAGATCATCCGGGGTGAGCGGACCTCGGATGCGGCGCTCGCCAAGGCGTTCGACGTCGTCCAGCAGATCCGCAAGACCCCGATCGTGGTCAACGACTCGCGGGGGTTCTTCACCTCACGGGTGATCGGCACGTTCCTGAACGAGGCGATCGCCGCGCTCGGCGAGGGGGTCGACCCGGTCCGCATCGAGCGTGCGGGCGAGCAGGCCGGGTACCCGGCGCCGCCGCTGCAGCTGATGGACGAGCTGACGCTGACCCTGCCGCGCAAGATCGAGGCGGAGACCGCCAAGGCCGCCGGTGACGACTACGAGCGCCACCCTGCCTTCGAGGTCGTGGACCGGATGGTGGACGAGTTCGGGCGCGAGGGGCGCTCCGGCGGTGCCGGCTTCTACGAGTACGGCGAGGACGGCAAGCGCACCGGGCTGTGGCCGGGGCTGCGTGAGCACTTCGCCCGGGGGGTCGACGTGCCGGTCACCGACCTGATCGAGCGGATGCTGTTCGCCGAGGCGATCGAGACCGTGAAGTGCTTCGACGAGGGCGTCATCGAGACGTTCCCCGACGCCAACATCGGGTCGATCTTCGGCATCGGGTTCCCGGCCTGGACCGGCGGCGTCGCGCAGTACATCGACCAGTACCCGGGCGGGACCACCGGGTTCGTCACCCGTTGCAAGGAGCTCACCGACGCCTACGGCGAGCGGTTCACGCCGCCGGCCAGCCTCGTCGCCAAGGCCGAGTCCGGCGAGCCGCTGCGCCCGCGCGGCTGAGCATGCCTGCACCGGGCCTCCGCCCGGTCGCGATCTCGGGCCCCCGGGCGGGGTGGCCGGGGGCCGGTGGCGGGGCCGCGGGTGGCCCCCCGCGGGGGCCCGGGGCGGCGGGGGAGGGGTGGGGGGGGCGGCCGCCACGTCCGTGCGAGTACCGTCCGGGCATGCGCCTCGAGCTCGGCCGTCGGGCCGATTACGCGATCCGCGCGACGCTGCACCTCGCCGGCGTCGCGGCGGGCGACGAGCGCGTCAAGTCCCGGGTGATCGCCGAGGCCATGGAGATCCCCGCCTCCTACGTCGCGCCCATCCTCGCGGAGCTCGCCAAGGCCGGGATCGTCGACTCCGTGGCGGGACCGCAGGGCGGCTACCGGCTCGCCCGGTCAGCGGGAGACCTCACGCTGGCCGAGGTGGTCGCCGCGGTGGAGCTCGAGGCCACGCCGCCCCGGTGCATCCTGCGGGGAGGTCCGTGCCGCTGGGACGACATGTGCGCGGTGCACGTGCCGTGGTTGCGCGCCACGGACGCGATCGCGGCGGAGCTCGAGTCCACCACCTTCGCCGAGGTCCTCGAGATCGACCGGGCACTCGAGCTCGGGTCCTACGAGGTCCCCGAGGACCTGCGTGACCGGTGGGCGGGACGGATCGGTCGACCGGGCGAGCGCGACGACTGAACGAGCGCCACGAGCGAGCGACGGTCGGTCCGGCGCCCGGTGCCTCGAGCGGGGTGGGGACCTTGGGCCCTAGGCGGCAGCAGCCGCGCAGGTGACTATTAGTGCAGAGCTAAGGGATCTTCAGGCCGGTGGACCCTCCACCGGTGTCCGAGCCCGGTGGGCCGGACCGATCCGGGCTCGGGAGCACCCTCATGAGGATCGCCAGGACCTCGTCCGCCGGGTTGGCCATCGTGGCGCTGGTACTCGGTGCCTGCTCGACCGACGTCGCTGAGGACGCGGCGGCCGCCGATGACGTGGCCGAGCGTCACGCGTCTGCCGACCAGGGCGCGCCGGAGTCGACCGGTGCGCGCTACGACCCGAACGCGGCGCCCCCCGACGACTGGGAGCGACGCGACCCGGTCCTGCCACCAGCACCGGCCGGTGGCCTGCACGAGATCGAGATCCGGGCCACCAACTTCGACGCCCACGTCGGTGGCGGTGTCGTCCAGCAGCTGTGGGGCTTCGACGACCAGGTCCCCGGCCCGACGCTCCGGGCGAAGGTGGGCGACACCTTCCGGGTGACCTTCGTCAACGACGCCGACATGAGCCACTCGATCGATTTCCACGCCAGCAAGGTCGACCCCGCCACGGAGATGCGCACGATCCCGCCGGGGGAGTCGCTGGTCTACGAGTTCGAGGCCAAGCACGCCGGGATCTGGATGTACCACTGCGGCACCGCACCGGTCCTGCTGCACACCGGAAACGGCCAGTACGGCGCGGTCGTCGTGGACCCGCCGGACCTGGCCGAGGTCGACCACGAGTACGTGATGGTCCAGTCGGAGTTCTACCTCGGCGGGGACGGCGAGATCGGGGACATGGCCAAGATGCAGGACGACGCCTGGGACCTCGTGGCCTTCAACGGCTTCGCGGACCAGTACGCCCACGCACCGATCACCGACGTCGAGCCGGGCGAGCGGGTGCGGGTCTGGCTGCTCAACGCCGGACCGAGCGAGAACTCCTCCTTCCACGTGATCGGGACCATCTTCGACACGGTCTACAAGGAGGGCGCGTACCGCCTGCACCCGGACATGGGGCTCGACGGCGGCGCGCAGGCGCTCGACCTGCAGCCCTCCCAGGGAGGGTTCGTCGAGTTCACCTTCGACACCGACGGCTCCTACCCCTTCGTGACCCACAAGTTCTCCAACGTGGGCAAGGGCGCGCTGGGTGTCTTCCTCGTCGGTGACGCCGACGCGACCACCGGCCACTGATGGTCCGAGCGTCCTGCCCCCGCCCCGACTGCCCCGTCCGAGCCAGCTGCTCCAACGCCCGACGTCCGAACCGGAGAGCACCATGATGGACCGTTCCCACCAGCCCACCCGTCCGCTGCACCGTCGCCTCGCGGGTCGACGCGCCGTCGCCGGCCTCGCGGTCGCCGCACTCGCGCTCGCTGCCTGCGGGGGCGGAGACACCGCGGAACCGGCCACGTCCGGTGGCTCGTCGACGCTGAGCGTCGAAGCCGGAGACCTGTACTACGAACCGTCGAGCCTGACCACGAGCGCGGGCACCATCGAGGTCACGCTCGACAACGTCGGCGCGATCGAACACGACCTCATCGTCGAGGAAGCGGGCGAGCTCGACGCGGTCGGGATGGTCGCTCCCGGTGACACGGGGACGGGCACGATCGAGCTCGAGGCCGGCACCTACACCGTCTACTGCAGCGTCCCGGGTCACCGTGGCGGTGGCATGGAAGCGACGCTGGAGGTCTCGTGACCCCGGTCGCGAGCTCGATGGTCCGGGCTGACGCCGCGCGGGTCGTGGGGCGGGGGTGGGCCGTCCAGGGCCGGGTCGCCCGCCACGGGGGGGGCGGGGGGG
>JAFIEQ010000145.1 GCA_020832455.1 Nitriliruptoraceae bacterium | reverse complement strand
GGTGGGGTCTGGGGGTGGGGGGGGCGCCGTGCGGGGGGGGGGGGGGGGGGGGGGGGGGGGGGGGGGTGTGGCGCTTGTGGGGGGGGGGGGGGGGCCCCCCCCCCCCCCACGACATGGACGTTACCACGGGGCTCACCACCCCGCCACGACGCCGGGCGTCCCCGCGGCCAGGGACACCGTGCGCCGAACGCGCGATCGAGCGCGCGACGCCCTCAGGCGACGACCGGGCTCCCCTCGCCGCGCTCCGCACGGATCTCCTCGGCCATCTCCGTGGCGTAGTGGACGAGCGCCTCGACGATGTCCTCCTCGCGGACCGTCGCGATCTTCTCGCCCTTCTTGATGATGTCACCCTTGCCGTTGCCGGCCGCGACGCCGAGGTCGGCTTCCCGAGCCTCGCCGGGACCGTTCACCACGCACCCCATGACGGCGACGCGCAGCGGTGCCTCGATGCCCTCGAGCCCCTTCTGGACGTCCTCGGCGAGCGTCCACACGTCGACCTGAGCGCGTCCACACGACGGGCAGGACACCACGTCGAGGCCGCGCTGACGCAGGTGCAGCGACTCCAGGATGGCGATGCCAGCCTTGACCTCCTCGACCGGATCGGCCGAGAGCGACACCCGGATCGTGTCCCCGATGCCCTCGGCGAGCAGCGTGCCGATGCCCACCGCGGACTTGATCGACCCGGTCTTGAGCGGACCGGCCTCGGTGACGCCGAGGTGCAGGGGGTAGTCGGTGCGCTCCGCGAGCAGGCGGTAGGTCTGGATCATCACCCACGGGTCGGAGTGCTTGACGGAGATCTTCGTGTCGTGGAAGCCGACGTCCTCGAGCAGCCGGGTCTCGCGCAGCGCGGACTCGACCATCGCCTCGGGGGTCGGGCCACCGAACTCCTCGAGGATCGCGTCCTCCAGGGACCCGCCGTTGACCCCGATGCGGATGGCGACGCCGGCCTCGTCGGCCAACTTGCCCAGCAGGGCGACCTTGTCGTGCTTCTTGATGTTGCCCGGGTTGATGCGGACCCCGGCGCAGCCCGCCTCGATCGCCATGACCGCGTACTTCCACTGGAAGTGGATGTCGGCGATCACCGGGATGCGGGCGTGCTCGGCGATGTAGCCCAGCGCCTCCGCGTCCTCCCGTCGCGGGACCGCCACCCGGACGATGTCCGCTCCGGCCGCCTGCGCGGCCGCGATGGCCTGCAGGGTCAGGTCCGCCTCGTGCGTCGGCGTGACCGTCATGGTCTGGACCGGGATCGGGGCGTCGCCACCGACCTCCAGCGGGCCGAGTCGGATCTTGCGGCTCGCACGACGGACCGGTCCCGGGCTGTCGGGACTCGAGGACAGAGCACCGGCATCCGGGACCATCGGCAGGTGGGCGGGGAAGGTCGTCACGACGCATCATCCTCGGCGGGGGTCGCTCGGCGGGGGTCACCCGTCGGCAGGTCGGTCGCTCAGCGGGGTCGGCCGAGCCAGGCAGCGACACGATCGGTGCCGCGGCGATCGCGTCCGGGTGGAACGGGCGCGCCTCGCCCCTGGTTCGGGGCCGAGGCTAGCCGTGGGTGCCATCCGTGGCGGGTGGCTGACGGTTCGGTTCCCCATCGGCGACGCGGTGGCCCGCGGGGTCAGCCGAAGCTGATCGGATCCACGATGTCGAGCCAGAGCAGGACGAAGAACACGAACGCGAGCACCAGCAGGACGGGGATCGCGACCGCGGTGACCGCCCGCGGATCCACGGTGTAGTCGGCGGGGCGTCCCCGCGCGCGGCGGGTGAGGTTCACGGACTTCTCGACCGCGAGGACCGCCAGGTGCCCGCCGTCGAAGGGCGGCAGGGGGACCATGTTGAAGATGAAGAAGAAGACGTTGATGGAGGCCAGCAGCAGCACGAAGACCATGATGCCCCCGGCGCCGGCGCTGCCGGCCTGCCCCGCCAGCGACGCGGCTCCGACGAGCGACACGCCTCCCGCCGGGTCGCGCTCCTGTGCGCCCGTCGCCGTGGATGCCAGCGAGCCGAGCCCCTGGGGGGAGAAGATCTGCGCGAGCCCCTCGACCGAGGCGCCCAGCATGGGCCAGACCCCACCGAGCGGCTCCATCTCGTCGCCGACCGCGGCCCGGATGACCGCCGCCGTCGGTCCGAGGCGGGCCTCCTCGACGCTGGTCGCGAAGCCCGCGAAGCCGAACGTCTCACCGGTCTCTTCGTCGATCTCCGGCCGCGGTGTGAGCGTGAGCGAGACCGGTTCCCCGTCACGCTCGATCAGCAGGGTGGTCGCCTGGCCGGGCCGGACCCGGATCTCCTCGCGCAGCTGCGCGAACTCGGTGGATTCGACGCCGGCGACGGCCTGCAGCAGGTCGCCCTCCTGCAGACCCGCGGCCTCCGCCGGCGTGTCCTCGATGATCGCGCCGATCTCGCTCGTGAGCTCGCCGGTCGGCTGCGGGATCAGCGCGTAGAGCCCGAACAGCAGCAGGAAGGCGATGGCGAGGTGGGTCACGGGACCAGTCGCGATCGTGACCGCCCGCTGCCACACGGGGCGGTCGTGGTAGAAGCGACCCTCGTCACCGCGCTGCAGGCGGTGCGCCAGATCGCCGACACGCTGGGGTTCGGGCAGTTCGGAGGTCAAGATCTCGACGAGCGCCGCGCGCCCCTCCCCGACCGAGGCGGTCTCCGCCACGGCCGCGCGCAGGCGGCGCACGATGCGCTCGCGCAGCTCGCCCGGCGTCCCCCGCTCGTCGAGCATGCCCTCGAGCCGGTCGAAGGACGCCTCCGGTAGCCCGGCCTGCAGCGCGGACGAGCCGCCGGCTGCCACCGCCACCCGCTCCCGGTCCTGGGCGAGCCGCTCCTGATCGAACAGCTCGTCCACCACGGGCAGGCGACGCTCGTCGAGCGGGGTCATCCCCCGGATGGACACGAAGCCGCCCAACGGGAAGGCCTTGAGCCCGTACTCGGTCTCCCCCTTGCGGGTCGACCACAGGGTGGGCCCGAAGCCGACGAAGTAGCGATCGGCGCGCATCCCGAACACCTTGGCGGTCAGCAGGTGACCGAGCTCGTGGATCAGCACGCAGATCACGAGCGCGACCACGAACAGCAGGATGGCGATGGCGGTGGTCATCAGCGGTCTCGCTTCGCGAGCTGGTCGGATGCGCGCGCACGCGCCCAGCGGTCGGCGTACAGGACGTCATCGAGGTCGCGGGGCGCCGTGGGGTCGGTCGACTCCCAGGCGTCCAGCGTGTCGGCGACGCAGGCGGTGATGTCGAGGAAGCCGACCCGCCCGTCGAGGAAGGCGGCCACCGCCGTCTCGTTCGCGGCGTTGAGCACGGCGGGGAACGATGAGCGGCGACGGCCGGCCCGCTCCGCGAGCTCCAGCGCGTCGAAGGTCGCACGGTCGACGGGCTCGAAGGTCAGGGTCTGCGCCTGCTGCCAGTCGCAGGCCGCGAACGCGTGCGGGAGCCGCTCCGGCCACGCCATCGCCAGCTGGAGGGGCAACCGCATGTCCGGCGGCGAGAGCTGGGCCAGCGTGGACCCGTCGTGGAACTCGACCATGGAGTGCACGATGGACTGGGGGTGCACGACCACGTCGAGGTCGTCCCACCCCACGTCGAACAGCTCGTGGGCCTCGATCAGTTCCAACCCCTTGTTCATCAGCGTCGCCGAGTTGACCGTGATCACCGGACCCATCGACCACGTCGGGTGCTCGAGCGCCTGCGTGGCGTCCACCTGCTCGAGTTCGGCGCGGGTCGCGCCCCGGAACGGTCCGCCGCTGGCGGTCAGCACCAGGCGCGCCACCTCGTCGGCCCGGCCACCACGCAGGCACTGGGCCAACGCGGAGTGCTCCGAGTCCACGGGGATCAGGTGCGAGGCCCGTCCGCCGGCCGTCTCCGCCGCCGCGACGACGAGGTCCCCACCGACGATCAGGCTCTCCTTGTTGGCCAGGGCGACCGGCGTGCCGGCCTGCAGTGCTGCGAGCGTGGGCGCCAGCCCGACCGCGCCGGTGATCCCGTTGATCACCAGATCGGCGTCCATCGCGGCCAGCGCGGCGACCGCCTCGGGGCCACCCGCCACCTCGGCACCGGGCAACGTCGGCGCCAACCGAGCGGCCGCGTCGGCGTCCCCCATCGCCACGGTGCGCACCCCGTGCTCGTGCGCCTGCCGACCCGCGGTCGCCACATCTGCTCCGGCCGCGAGCCCGACCAGCACGAACCGGTCCGGGTGCGTCGCGATCACCTCGAGCGCCTGCGTGCCGATGGACCCGGTCGAGCCGAGCACCACGACCCGCCGCGGGCCGCCGCTGCTCACGCCTCCGGCTCCGTGACGGGCAGGCGGCGCTCGACGCGCCCCGCCGCCCCCACCGCCGCGGGCAGCCGGTTGCCCGCGCCGAGGGTGTAGCTGGCCAGTAGCTGCCCGCAGGCGGCGTCCGCGTCGCGACCGCGGGTGTCGCGCAACGTGACGGAGGCGCCGCGCTGACGGACACGGTCGACGAACTCCCGGGTGCGCTCGGGCGTGGGCTCCTTCCAACGCACACCCGGCGTGGGGTTCATCGGGATGATGTTGACGTGCGCTCGCAGCCGCGAGGCGATCCCCGCGAGCCGGTCGGCCTGCTGCGCGTCGTCGTTCACGTCCCCGATCAGGCACCACTCGATGCTCACGCGGCGGTTGGTCCGTTGCCGGTAGGCCGCCATCTCCTGCTCCACCTCGGCCAGAGGGTGGGTCCGGTTGATGGGGACCAGGTCGTCGCGCAGCGCGTCCGTCGACGCGTGCAGCGACACCGCCAGGGTCACCGGCAGCCCGAGCTCGGCCAGCCGCCGGATCCCCGGGACCAGCCCCACGGTGGACACGGTGATGGACCGGGCGGAGAGGTTGAACCCGTCCGGGTCGTGCAACCACCGGACGCTCGCCAGCGTCGCCGGCAGGTTCGCCAGGGGCTCGCCCATCCCCATGTAGACCACGTTGGTGACGTGGTCGGGGGCGTCGTCCGGCAGGTGATCGCCATCGATGATCCCGGACCGCAGGGCCGCGTCCGCCACGACCACCTGACGGACCACCTCGCCGGCGGTGAGCTGCCGCCGGAAGCCGGCCTGCCCGGTCGCACAGAAGGGGCACCCCATCGCGCAACCGGCCTGCGTGGAGATGCAGACGGTCGCCCGGTCGGGGTAGAGCATCAGGACCGTCTCGATGGCCTCGCCATCCGGGAACCGCAGCAGCAGCTTGTGGGTGTGCCCGTCGTCGGCGACCGCGTGCGCGATCAGCTCCGGACGGCTCGGCGCGAAGCGCTCACCGAGCCGGGTCCGCAACGCCTGGGGCAGGTCGGTCATCTGCTCGGGCTCGTCCACACCCCGCACCAGCCACGCGTGCACCTGTCGGGCACGGTAGGGCCGCTCGCCCAACTCGACGAGCAACGCCTCGAGCCCGGCGGGGTCGAGGGCGTAGGGGTCGATCGGAGCGTCGGGATCGACGTCGGTGGTGGTCACGGCAGATGCTTCCAGCAGGGAGAGCGGCGAACTGCAGCGTACGGCAGGCCGCGTTCGGCCCGGCCCGACACGCCGCCGGTCGGCCTCAGGCGGTGAGCAGCAGCACGTAGTAGCCGACCGGCAGCGCGAACAGGATCCCGTCGACCCGGTCGAGCACGCCGCCGTGGCCCGGCAGCAGGTCCCCGAGGTCCTTCAGTCCGAGGTCGCGCTTGACCATCGACTCGGCCAGGTCGCCGACGAACGACGCGAGACCACACAACACGGCCAGGCCCGCCGCCGACCAGGGGGTGAAGGTGGTGCCGAACAACGGCAGGACCGCCGCCCCGAGCCCACCGGCGACCACCAGGCCCCCGATGAGTCCCTCCCAGGTCTTGTTCGGGCTCACCGACGGCGCGACCTTGTGGCGGCCGAAGGCGACCCCGAACGCGTAACCGCCGATGTCGGTGAAGATGGCCGCCCCGATGACCGCCAGCACCAGCACCGGCCCGTCGGTGCGTTGGACCAGCAGCACCGCGTAGGCGGCCAGGAACGCCACCCACAGCCCCATCAACGTGGTCGTGGCCCAGGTCCGGACGATGTCGGCCCGCTCGCGGTCAGCGAGCAGCCACAGCACGGACCCCATCAGCAGGACCGCGACCCCGCCGATCAGTGCCCGGGTACCGAGGAACAGCGCCCCACCGATCGCCACGATCGCGGTGAGTACCAGGATCGGGGTGATGACGCGCACCCCGGCGACCGGCAGCACACGACCGAGCTCGAGGTAGGCGGTCGAGGCGAGCAGCACGACCACGACGGTGAAGGCCTCGGGCCGCCAGAAGAGGCTGCCCAGGAAGATGCCGGCGAGCACGACGCCGACGGCGATGGCGACGGGCAGGTTGCGCCCACCCACCATCCCGCGCGTGTCCTCACCCACCTCGGCTCCCGTCCACCTCGACCCACCGCCGGCCGCTCACGCGGCCGATGGCCTGCCCACCGCTGCCCCCGGCGCCGTGCGTGCCACCCGGTCCCACGAGCCGGATGGTCGGGCGCGTCTAGACCTCCAGCAGCTCCTGCTCCTTGCCGTCCAGCGCCTTGTCGATCTGGGCGACGTGCTTGGCGGTGATGTCCTCGAGCTGCTTGGCGTAGCGGTCGTGCTCGTCCGCACCGACCTCGCCATCGTCATCGAGCTTCTGCATGGCATCCCGGGCGTTGCGACGGATGTTGCGCACGGCGACCTTGCCGTCCTCCGCTGCGGTCTTGGCCAGCTTGATGTAGTCCTTGCGCCGCTCCTCGGTCAGTTCCGGGAAGACGCATCGGATGATCCCACCGTCGTTGGCGGGGTTGAGCCCCAGATCCGAGTCCCGGATCGCCTTCTCGATCGCGTTGACCGCGCTCTTGTCGAAGGGGTTGACGATCAGGATGCGGGGCTCGGGTACGGAGAAGTTCGCCAGCTGCTGCAGCGGGGTCGGGCTGCCGTAGTAGTCGACGAGCACCTTGTTGAGCAGCTGCGGGTTCGCGCGGCCGGTGCGGATCCCGGTGAAGTCCTCGCTCACCTTGGTGACGGCGAGGTCCATACGGGTGGTGGCGTCGGCGAGGATCTCGTCGAGGCTCATGGGGCGGCTCCTGGTCGAGGTCGGATCTGGCAACGGGTGCCGGGGGACGGTGACGACACGGCCTGGGTCAGCGCGCGGTTCCGGCGCGCACCAACGTCCCGACGTTCTCGCCGCGCACGACCCGGGAGATGTTGCCCTCCCGGAGCAGCTCGAAGACGACGATCGGCAGGTCGTTGTCCATGCACAGCGAGATCGCGGTCGCGTCCATGACCTTCAGGCCCTGGTTGAGCACCGACAGGAAGTCGATCTCGTCGTACCGGGTCGCGTCCGGGTTGTGCTTGGGGTCGCTGTCGTAGACCCCGTCGACGCCGGTCCCCTTCAGGATCGCGTCGGCATCGATCTCCAGCGCGCGCTGGGCCGCCGTCGTGTCCGTGGTGAAGTAGGGCGCACCGAGCCCCGCGGCGAAGATGACCACGCGGCCCTTCTCGAGGTGGCGGACCGCGCGACGCCGGATGTAGGGCTCCGCGAGCGCCTGCATGTCGATCGCGGTCTGCACGCGGGTCTCGAGCCCCTCCTTCTCGACCGCGTCCTGCAGCGCGAGGGCGTTGATCACCGTCGCCAGCATGCCCATGTGGTCGGCGCTGGAGCGATCCATCCCCGCCGCAGCGGGCGCGTTGCCGCGGAAGATGTTGCCACCACCGACCACGATGCCGATCTGGGTGCCGTCCGCGGCCTGCAGCTCGGCGATCTCGCGGGCGACCTGCCGGACGATGGACGGATCGATGCCCCCCTGGACCTGCGGGTCGGAGAAGGCCTCGCCGGACAGCTTCAGCAGCACACGGCGTAGCGGTGCTCGATGGACCACGGATCCCTCACCGGTCGGTCGGTCGGACGGCAGGGAGACTAGCGAGCACCCCGCGCAGTCCCGCGACGAGTGTCCGGTCGCTGCTCACCGCCGGTCCGGCGGCTCGTCGATGGCCGGGGACCCCACGGCGTGCTCGCCGTGCGCGGCCAAGCGACGCTGCAGGCCGTCGAACCCGAGCTGCCGAGCGTCCTCATCACGGGCGAACGCGGCGAACACCTCGGCGGCGGCGCGGTGGAAGCCGTCGGGCACCCCACGCGAGGCGAAGGTGGCCGCGATCTCCTCCATCTCACCTGCGAACCGCCACCCCTTCCGGCCGGCGGTGGCCAGCGCCTGATCCGCCTCGTTGGCGGCATCGATCCCACGACGCTCCCAGCGGGCCACGAGCGCCTCGTCGACGTCGAAGGCGCTGGCCATGGCACGCACGCCCAGCAGCAGCGCGGCGCGGCCCTTCGACCACGCCGCGAAGGCCATCTTCAGGGCGGAGGCGGTGCCGAGGCGATCATCGAGCACGACGATCCCGGGCTGGTCCACGGCGAGCAGTTCGGCCGTCGGGCCGGCTGCCTCGCCGGAGAGCACGAGTTCGGTGCGGCCGGCAGCCAGATCGGGCCCCCCGACGATGCCGCCGTCCACGAACGTGATCCCCGCGGACGCGGTCCCGCTAACCGGGTCGGCGCCGAGCACCTCGGCCACCTCGGCCACGGTCGCAGGCGCGATCGCGTTCGCGTCGAGGTAGCACCCCTGGAAACCGCCCGAGCGGACGGCGGACGCGACCTCGACGGCCGCATGTGGGGGGCAGATGGAGACGAGCACGTCGACCCGGCCGACGAGGGTGGCGAGGTCGGGGACGCCGTGCAGACCGACATCAGCCGCGCGGCGGCGGGTCGCGTCGCTACGACCCGTGACCACCCAGCTCACGTCGTGTCCCGCCTGCTGGAGCGCCCCGGCCACGGCCGCCCCCATCGCACCCGGATGCAACACCCCGATCGTGGCCATGCACAGCTCCTCGTCGCCGGGGCCCAGGCTAGGCCGCGGCACCCACCGACGGGCAGGACCCGCCCCCGGAACGTGGGGGCGGGTCCTGCGGTGCTCTGTCGGGTGACGGCGCACGTGGCGCGTCGAGCGGCTCAGGAGCCGGTCAGGCGCCGACCTCGAAGCGGGCGAAGCGGGCGACCTCGAGCTTCTCGCCGACGATGCCCTGGACGTCGCTGATGGCCTGCGCGACCGTCTTGTCGCCATCCATCACGAACGGCTGGTTGAGGAGCACGTAGTCCTCGTAGACCTTCTTGACCTTGCCCTCGACGATCTTCTCGATGATGTTCTCGGGCTTGCCCTGCTCGACGGCCTCCTTGCGGGCGAAGTCGCGCTCCTTCTGGAGCAGCGCCTCGTCGACCTGGTCCTCACGCACGACCAGCGGCTTGGCGGCCGCGATGTGCAGGGCGAGGTCCTTGGCCAGCTTCTGGACCTGCTCCGCCTTGGCGACGAAGTCGGTCTCGCAGGCGAGCTGGATCATGACCCCCACCTTCGCCGGCATCCCCGGGGTCGGGGTGTGCAGGTAGGTGAAGACCAGACCTTCGGATGCGGTGCGGTCCGCGGCCCGGGCGTCCATCTTGGCGCCGGTGCGTTCGCGCACGAGTTCGGCGGCCTTGTCCAGGTCGCCGTCCGCGTCGACCAGCGCCTGCTTGCAGGCCATCATCGGCGCGTTGGTCAGATCACGGAGCTTCTTCACGTCGGCGGCAGCGATCGCCACGGTGGTCCTCCTGGTGGATGCGGGAAGTGATGCGGTGTGGGCGGGGCATGGCAGGGCCACGACACCGCCGAGGGGGCCCGGGGCCGGGGGCCGCCGGCCGGGGCGCGGCGCCCCCCGCGGGGGCCCCCGGCGGGGCGGGGGGGGGGGGGGGGGGCGGGGGGGG
>JAFIEQ010000144.1 GCA_020832455.1 Nitriliruptoraceae bacterium | reverse complement strand
AGCCCCGCCACCCGCGCCGACGCACGCCGCCTGCTGGAAACCCTCACCGAGTCCGGCCCCCCCCCCCCCCCCCCCCCCCCCCCCCCCCCCCCCCCCCCGCCGGCCCCCCCCCCCCACCACCACCGGTCCGTACGGCACGACCCCTCGGTCCACCACGTGAGGCCACAGCTCAGCCCCTGCCCGGTCCACCGCACGTCGAGTCCCTGGAGAGGCGATGTCCGACGCCACCGTCCCGGAGAACGCACAGACTCCGCCGACCATCGATGATCTCGACGATGCACCGATCATCCGCACCGGCTTCTGGGCCCGCGTCGGAGATGTGATCGCGATCGCGTTGCCGGCGTACGTGGTCCTGAACTTCTACTACCCACTACCACCGCTGCAGGAGCGCGGGATCTTCGCCATGCTGGTCGTCGGGCTCGTCTTCGCCCGCAGCGCCGCCAAGGACGACCGCCTGCCGTGGCTCAAGGCGATCGACGGGCTGTTGCTCGCCGCGACCGTGGCGTCCTTCGGGTACGTGGTGTTCAACTACGGGGCCATCGCCGCTGCACCGACCGCTGACTCGACCAACCGCGTACTCGGGCTCATCGCCATCGCCGTGTCGATCGAGGCCACGCGTCGGGCACTCAGCGGCTCGCTGGCCGTCATCGTCCTGGTGGTGCTCGCCTACGGCTTGTTCGGTGACCTGCTCCCGCGCGACTTCGCCGGCCACGGCGGGTACTCGGTCGACCGCATCATCGTGACGACGTTCCTCGGCACCGAGGGCATGTTCGGCATCGTGACCTACACGCTGTTCAAGTTCATCTTCCTGTTCGTCCTGTTCGGTCAGCTCCTCCAGAGGCTGGGCGCGCTCGACTTCGTCATGACGTTCTCGCGTGCCATGCTCGGTCGTGTCCGCGGTGGCCCGGCGATGGTGTCCGTGGTGTCCAGCGGGATGATGGGTTCCATCAGCGGCAGCGCCGTCGCCAACACCATGGTGACCGGGTCCGTGACCATCCCGCTCATGAAGCGTCTGGGGTTCAAGCCGCACGTCGCCGGCGGCATGGAGGCCGCGGCCAGCGCCGGTGGTCAGTTCCTGCCCCCGGTCATGGGTGCAGCCGCCTTCCTCATGGCCGTCGTCGTGGGTGTTCCCTACCTCGAGGTGGTTCGCGCCGCGGTGATCCCGGCGCTCGTCTACTTCATCGCGATGCTCGTCGCGGTCTACACCTACGCCCGCCGGGACAACATCGCCAAGGAGGACCCGGCGACGCTGCCCAAGATGCGCGACGCCTTCCGCGATCTCAGCGGCGTGATCTTCTTCCTCGGACTCGGCACGCTGATCTACCTGCTGGTCCAGCGGAACTCCGCGACCTTCTCCGCGCTGGCGGCCATGGCGATCATGATCGTCGTGGGCATGTTCAGCGCGAAGAGCCGTCTCAACGTCCGCCGGGCGGCAGTCGTCATGCGTGACACCTCGGACAGCTTCGCCGCCATCGGTGTCGCGGGACCCAGTGTCGGCGTGATCGTCGGGGTGTTCCTGTTGACGGGGATCGCCACCCGGTTCGCCTCGCTGATCGTCGGCTTCACGGGCGAGAACCTGCCGCTGCTGCTGATCTTCACCATGATCGTCTCGATCCTGCTGGGCGTCGGTCTGCCGACGACGGTGGCGTATCTCATCCTGGCACTCACCGCCGCTCCGGCGCTGGTGCTCCTCGGTGTGGACGTCCTCGCCGCGCACATGTTCATCTTCTTCGCCGGCATGATGGCCATGATCACGCCGCCGGTCGGGCTCGCATCGTTCGCGGCCGCGACCATCGCGAAGACCTCCTTCTGGAAGACCGGGATCATGGCGTTCCTGATCGGCTTGCCCGCCTACCTGGTGCCCTACGCCTTCGTCTACGACCAGGCCCTGCTCGGGGACGGGACCCCGTCCGAGATCGTGGTCGCGGCGATCAGTACGACCATCGGCGTCTCGTTCATGGCGATCGCGGTCATCGGTCGGTTCTCGAGTTGGGAGACCTACATCGGCCGTGGGGTGCTGTTCATCAGCGCCTTGCTCCTGATCGTGCCGACGACCACGACGGACGTGATCGGCGTCCTGGCGGGCAGCACCGTGTGTGTCCTCGGACTCATGTGGGCACGCCGGCGTGCGGCCCTCGGGTTGGGCGCGCCGGCCCCGGAACCACCCGGCCCCGGAACGGGAGACGCGGACGGACGGACCGCTGCGGACGGCCAGACCGGTGAGGTGGGTGAGCTCGGCGGGGACCACCATCACGGTGAGGACCACCACGTCGTCGAGGATCTCGTCGAGTCGACGGAGGCGACGGCCGGTGCGGACCCGGGCGTTGGTGCCGAGGACCGGCACCGATGAACGCGTCAGCCCGGCGACTCGAAGCCACGCTGCGCCAGTCGTCCTACGAACGCGTTCGGTTCGTGGGTCCGGAACTCGAACTGGACCTGCGTCGCGGGCTGCCAGCCGCCCCGGTCGCTCCCGCACCACCACGGTCGTCGATGACGACGTTGTACGCGCCCAGCCTGGGCACCCTCGAGCTGCTCGTCGAGGTCGACGACATCGTGGTGCAGGGCCAGGTGGTCGCACGGTTGCGCATCCACCGACGGACCGAGGAGCTCCAGGCCCCGGCAGGGGGTCGGGTCCACTCGATGGACGCGGCCTCCGGCGATCTCGTCGAGCACGGCGGTCCTCTGCTGACGATCACGAGTGACTGATGACCAGGCGCATGGCCGCGGACGACCGGCCCCACCGCAGGAAAGGACCGACATGACGGGCGAGCGCGTCGAACTCGTCGACACCACGATCCGCGACGGGCAGATGAGTCTCTGGGCGACCGCGATGAGCACGGACATGCTCCTGCCCATCGGCCGTCCGCTCGGCGAGGCGGGGTTCGCGGCCATCGAGGTGCTCGGTGCCGCCTTCTTCAAGAAGCTGGTCCGCGAGTTGCGCGACGATCCCTTCGAGCGGGTGCGGCGTCTGAAGGCGCTCGCGCCCGAGGCGACGCTGCGCGTCATCCACTCCCGTCACACGACGGCCTTCCAGATCACCCCGCCGGACATGTACCGGCTGTGGACCGAGCGACTGGCCGCCTGTGGCGTCGACGAGGTGCGCATGTCGGACCCGTCGAACACCGTCGCGACCTGGGAACGCAACAAGGGGATGGCGGAAGCTGCTGGGCTGCGGGTCATCATCAACCTCGTCTACTCCTCGTCGCCCAAGCACACCGACGAGTACTACCGCCAGAAGGCGAGGGCCGCCGCCGCCCTCGCGCCGCCGGTCATCTGTCTGAAGGACCCGGGCGGACTGTTGACTCCGGACCGGATGCGCACGCTCGTGCCCGCCATCCAGGCCGAGGTGGGCGAGATCCCCTTGGAGTTCCACGGTCACTGCAACAACGGGCTCGGGCTGCTCAACGCGATGACGGCGGTCGAACTCGGGATCCGGATCATCGACAGCGCGATCTCGCCGCTCTCCAACGGCGCCTCGATGCCGAACGCTCTCGTGCTGGCCACCAACCTGCGCGCCCGCGGCTATCGGGTCGACATCGACGATGCGCTCGTCGAGCAGGTCGCGGACCACCTCGAGCGGCTCCGGGTCGCCCACGAGTGGCCGGAGGGGCGAACGGCCGAGTTCGACGAGACCTACTACGTCCACCAGGTGCCGGGCGGGATGATCTCCAACCTCCGGTTCCAGCTCGGTCGGGTCGGGATGGCCGACCGGGTGCCGGAGGTGCTCGAGGAGGTCGGCCGGGTCCGTGAGGACCTCGGCTTCCCGATCATGGTGACGCCGTACTCGCAGTTCGTCGGGACCCAGGCGACGCTGAACGTCACGACCGGCGAGCGCTACGGGCAGGTGGTCGACGAGATCCTCCACTACGCCCTCGGACACTGGGGGCGCGAGGAGTCCGACGGGATCGACCCCGACGTCAAGGACCGGCTGCTGTCCCGACCGCGCGCGAGTGAGGTCGGGGCCTTCGAGGTCGAGGACATCGACGCGGACGAGATCCGTCGCCGGATGGGGGCGCAGGGAGTCGACGACGACGAGTTCGTCCTGCGCTTCTTCACCAGTGAGGCGGACGTCACGCGGATGCACGAGCGCAGCCCGATGTCGCCGGCTGCGGTCGAGGACCCGTGGGTGGCGCTCGCAGAACGTCTCGTCCAGATCGGCGAACTCCAGCGGATCGAGGTCCGCAAGGGCGGGGCGGGTCTGACACTCGCACGTTGAAGTCCCTCGAGCCTGCGCCTGGAGCTCGACTCAGCCATGACGGCATCACCAGACAAGGAGCGAACCATGACGGACCCGAACCGGTACTGGGAACGCAGCATCAGCGCCGACGATCTCGCGCTGTTCGAGAAGTCCGGATGGGGTCAGCCCGTCGGGGTCGGCCAACGGCCGGCCATCCTGGTCATCGATGTGAACAAGAACTTCTGCGGCGACAAGCGCGAGGACATCGGGACCTCGGTCGAGCGCTGGCGAGCCAGTTGTGGCGACGTCGCCTGGGATGCCATGCCCGTCATCCGCACGCTGATCGACACCGGCCGCTCGCGGGCGCTGCCGATCGTCTACACGACCGGGGTCACCCTGCCCAAGGCCGAGGGTTGGCGCGGCGGACGGTGGAACGACAAGAACACCCGCCGGACCGAGGAACTCGAGGATGCGTCACTCGGTCAGACCATCATCGAGGACATCGCGCCGGAGGAGGGCGAGATGGTCCTCGCGAAGGAGAAGCCGAGCGCCTTCTTCGGGACCCCACTCGCGTCCCACCTGATCGAGCTCGGTGCCGACAGTCTGATCGTGTGCGGGACCACCACCAGCGGCTGCGTCCGGTCGACGGTCGTCGATGCCTTCTCGTACAACTTCCGCGTGACGGTCGTCGCTGACGGCACGTTCGACCGGAGCCAGACGGTGCACGACGTCAACCTGTTCGACATGGATCAGAAGTACGCCGACGTCCGCATGCTCGAGTCGATCCTGCCGGACCTGCCCGCGTGACGTTTCCGAGCAGCGTGGCCGGGGGAGCACCCTCGGCCCCGCACCCCCCCAACGCCCCCTGGAGGATGATTTGGTAACCGAGGACAGCCCGCTCCGTCACGCCGATGTCGAGCGCATCGTGCAACTCGTCGAGGATGCCGGCTTCGGGTACGTGCACTTCGAGGGCGACGGGCTCGAACTGATCATGGTCAAGCAGGGCTACGTCGAGGCAGGTGCTCCCCCGCCCCGGCTCGCGCCAGTGGACGCTGCCGTGGCTTCGCCAGCGCAAGCGCCGGCACCGGCGTCAGCGCCAGCGCCCACGGCTGACCCGGTGCTGCCCCCGACCCCGGCTCCGCCACCGCCCACGCTGCCCGATCTGGACGATCCAGGTGTCGTGTCCGCGCCGATGGTGGGGATCTTCTACCGCGCCGCCGATCCCGAATCCCCGCCCTACGTGGACGTCGGGCAACGCGTCGAGGTTGGTGCCACGGTCGGGCTCATCGAGGTGATGAAGATGTTCACGGCCATCCGCGCGGAGGTCGCCGGACGCGTCGAGGAGATCCTGGTGGACGACGCCGAGCAGGTGGACCGCGGCCAGGCGTTGCTGCGCATCGCCGTCGACGGGTGAGCGCCGTGCCGCTGCAACGCGTCCTGGTGGCCAACCGTGGCGAGATCGCGGTCCGTGTCCTGCGGGCCTGTCGCACGATGGGCATCGAGACGGTGCTCGGTGTCTCCGAGGCGGACCAGGACACGCGTGGCGTCGCCCTCGCTGACCGCGTGGTGCGACTGGGGCCAGCCGCGGCCGACCGCAGCTATCTCGACGAGGATCTGCTCATCGAGGCGGCGGTGGCGACCGGCTGCGATGCGGTCCACCCCGGCTACGGGTTCCTCGCGGAGCGCAGTTCCTTCGCCCGGGCGGTCGAGGAGGCCGGACTGCGGTTCGTCGGACCGACGGCGGACTCCATCGAACTGATGGGGGACAAACTGCGGGCGCGTGCCGTTGCCGAAGCGGCCGCAGTCCCGGTGGTGCCGGGATCCGAGGCGGTCGCCTCCGTGGCCGAGGCACGCGAGGCCGCCTGGGCCGTGGGCTACCCGCTGATGCTGAAGGCCAGTGCGGGCGGGGGCGGTCGGGGCATCCAGGTCGTGCGCTCCGACGAGGAACTCGGCGAGGTCTTCGAGGTCGTCACCGCGGAGGTGGCGGCGGCGTTCGGTGACCCCCGCGTCTTCCTGGAACGGTTCGTGGCATCCGCGCGGCACGTGGAGGTGCAGGTCCTCGGTGACGGCGCGGGGAAGGTCATCACGCTCGGCGAACGGGACTGTTCCCTGCAACGTCGTTTCCAGAAGATCGTGGAGGAGGCCCCAGCCCACCTCCCGTCGCTGGATGAGGAGCACTTGGGCCGGCTCCGTTCCGGTCTGTTCGATGCCGCCCGCTCGCTCGCGTCCTCGATCGACTACCGCGGTGCGGGAACCGTGGAGTTCATCGTCGACCAGCAACGTGGCGACTTCTTCTTCCTCGAGATGAACACGCGCATCCAGGTCGAGCACCCGGTCACCGAGGAGGTCACCGGGATCGATCTCGTGGCCTGGCAGCTGCGCATCGCCGGTGGTGAACCGTTGGACCTGCGTCAGGAGGAGGTCCGCCTCGCCGGTCACGCCATCGAGGTGCGGTTGACCGCGGAACAGGCTGCGGCGGGTTTCATGCCCACGCCCGGACTCATCGAACGTTGGATGCAGCCCGGTGGCCCCGGGGTGCGGGTCGACACGCACTGTTACCCGGGCTACCGCGTGCCGGTGAACTACGACTCGCTGCTGTGCAAGCTGATCGTGCACGGCCCGGATCGTCCGACCGCGCTTCGTCGACTGGCGGCCGCGCTCGACGAGTTCCACGTGGAGGGCGTCGCGACCACCCGGGACTTCCTGCTGGAACTCATCCAGCACCCCGAGGTCGTCGGTGGTCGCATCCACACGCGGTGGGTGGAGTCCGCCGAACTGGCGACGCTGCGCTGAGGCGCGCGGACCCGGTGCCCCTGGCCGCGGCCGAGTGCCCGTTGGATCATCGGCCGTCGTCGTTGCCATCCGTGTCCACGAACTCCAGTGCGGCGCCGACGTAGAAGCCGAACACCGACAGGGCGAGCCTCTTGGCGTCGTCGGGGAGCAGCTGCTGGAAGTACTCCATGCGGAACCGCACCTTCTCCCAGATGGCGACGCAGGCCTGTTCACCATCCGGCAGCAGGAACACGTCCGTCACGCGTCGGTCCGATGAGGACTTCTTGCGCTGGACGTAGCCACGCTCCTCCAGGCCCTTCACCAGGCGGGAGGCGACCGCGGCCGGCACGTCCAGCCGGTCGGCCAGCTCGTTGATCCGCATCGGGCCCCCCTTGAACCCGAACAGCTGGAGCAGCAGTTGGTGCTCGAGGGGGTCGAGCCCCTCCCCGCGGGCCTGCTCGTCGACGATCCGGGTGACGCGCCGCACGACGTAGCGCGCTTCGGCGACACCACGGAAGAACGTGTCCAACTCCCGGATGCCTTCCGGGCCATGGCTGCTGGCCCAGTCCTCGAAGCGGATCTGCGTCGTCATGGGGGGTCCTTGTCGGAGACATCGGGTGGGCTCGCCGGGTCCACGGCGGCGGTCGATGACCTACGGTACTCATCGGCTCGCGCCGACCCCGGCGTCCGCGACAGATCGGGCCCAGCGGTGGGGCGCGTGCCACCGACCACCAGCACGAGCCGCCCCGTCCGGGTTTCGGGACGGCGGCACACCCGACGGAGGCGACATGGACCCGATGGTCGTACCCGAGCCGGTCGCCACCGCGTTGGGCGGCCGTCCCCAGGTCGGCGCAGCGGAGGCCGCGTCGACGTTCGTCACCTTCGGCGAGGACGGGTTCGCGCACCTGACCCTGCTGTCGCGCGCGGAGCTCGCGACCCACGACACGATGGTGTTCGTCGCACTCGCGGGTCGCACGACGCCCGCGAACCTCGAACGCACCGGTCGTGGGACGCTGCAGGTGATCGTCGGGGACACGGCGCACGTCTGCTCGCTGTCGGTGGAGCGACAGGTCGAGAGCGGTGGGATGCGGGGTTTCGCGTGCCGACTGGTCGCACATCGAGCGGACTCGCTCGGCATCCCGCTCGAGCCCATCCGCTACACGACCCCACCCGAGCTGCCGAGCGTGGAACGCTGGGATCTGAGCGAGCGTGTCCTCACCGAGCTCGCCGCCGGCGTGGGCGTTCCGACCACGGATAGGTCAGACGACTCGGCGTGAGTTCGCTACTCGTCGGCGTGCGTGAGCCACGAAGGGTGAGTGGGCGCCGATCCGCGCATCGTGAGCGCTTCGCGGCGAGAACCTTGACGTCTGACCATCGGTTGCTAGGTTGGTCGTAGCTGAGCCTAGTCAGTATCCCAGATGGTTGACCTAGAGAAGCTTTCTGGGTCGGGGCTCTGGGTCAGGGTGCAACGGCCACGAGGTGTTCCGGGAGGTCCGCCATCAACGTCGGACGAGCGATGCCAAGTGCTGTCCGTGGACAGGGCTCATCCAGCCTGCCCGCGACCTCGGGCGCCGCGCCATCCCGATACCGCCCCGCGAGCGTCGTTGCGACGAGCTGCCTGGGAACCGCCTTCATGGCGAACCGTGAGCGAGTGCCGGCACGGTTTCCTGCTTCGGGGACGAAGCCGAACACGAAAGGTTGACCTGTGAGAGCAACACGAAAGCGAGCGACCGCGCTGATCGCCGTCGTCGCACTCGTCCTCGCCGCCTGCGGGAACGGGGACGACGCGGACACGGATGCGGCGGACGAGCCGGCGGACGAGGTGGAGGACGCCGACGACGCCGACGACGCCGACGACGCCGAGGAGCCTGACGTCGACGATGCCGCCGTCGAGGCGTTCTTCGAGGGCGAGACGATCGAGTTGATCGTGCCGTTCGGCGCCGGTGGTGGCGTCGACTTCAACGCCCGGTTCATCGCCGAGCAGCTGTCCCAGTACATCCCCGGGAACCCGACCATCCAGGCGATCAACGTCGAGGGTGGGTCCGGGGTCATCGGTGGGAACCAGTACGAGCTGCAGACCGAGCGTGACGGTCTCACCATGTTCATCTCGGGCAGCGGGAACCTGATCGCCGAGCAGTTCGGCGTCGAGGAGGTCCGTTACAGCACCGCTGACTGGGTGCCCGTCCTGGGTGTGCCCTCCGGCGGTGTCGCCTACATCCGCGAGGACCTCGGTCTCAACGAGGACTTCTCGAACATCGACGACATCGAGTTCATCACGGCGATGCGCGAGCCGACCGGCGTCGACACGCTGTGGCTGCTCGGGTACGAGTTGCTGGGCCTGAACGTCAACCCGGTGTTCGGCTACGGCGGCGCCGGGGACACCCGCGTCGCGCTCGAACAGGGTGAGTCCAACCTCGACTGGCAGTCGACCGGCGCCTACGAGACCAACGTGCAGCCGCTGATCGACGGCGGCGACGCCCGTGCGTTCTTCTCCGCGGGGAGCCGCGTCGGTGACGAGCTCGAACGTCACGAGGCGCACGAGGAGGTTCCCACCATCGTCGAGGTGTACGAGGAGATCTACGGCGAGGCACCGTCCGGGGAGACCTGGGAGGCCTACCTGGCCATGAACACCGTGGTCCTGACCGCGCAGCGACTGCTCTGGATGCACTCCGAGGACCCGCCGGAGGCCATCCAGGCCATCCAGCAGGCCACGATCGAGATGATCAACGATCCGGCCTTCCAGGCGGAAGCCGTCGAGGCACTCGGTCCGTACACGCTCGCAGCGGGTGAGGACGCGGAGGCGATCCTGCCGCAGCTCCAGCTCGACGAGGCGCAGCGTGGGACGATCCAGGACTTCCTGCAAGCGCGTTACGACACCGCGTTCTGATCGCGGTGCCAGGTCGGCGGACACCCCTCGGGGTGTC
>JAFIEQ010000143.1 GCA_020832455.1 Nitriliruptoraceae bacterium | reverse complement strand
GCGCCGTCCAAGCACACCGCACCCCCCCCGCGCCGCGCGCCCCCCTAGGCGCCCGCGGGGCGGGGGCCGCGCGCGGAACTGGCCCGGGGAGGTGGCTGCTCGGCCCGACCCGTGGGCAGGGAGCCGACGTCGGTGGCATCCTGCCCCCACGCCGCCGGGACCCCAGCGGCCCGCTGGACCACGGAGCTCCCCCGATGACCAACGACACGCTCGACACCGCCCACGGGTGGCTCACCGCCGACGAGTTGGAGGTCGTCCGCGACCAGGTGCCCATGGTCTACGTCGAGGCGGTCCCGGTCCGCGTCGACCACCTCGGCCGGATCACCAAGGTCGGCCTGCTCCTGCGGGCGCAGGCGGACGGTCGGGTCTCGCGGGCGGTCGTCTCCGGCCGCGTGCTGTTCGGCGAGACGCTGCGCGATGCCCTGTGGCGGCACCTGAACAAGGATCTCGGTCCGGACGCCGACCCGAAGCTGCCGGCCGCCGCCGCGCCCTTCACGGTCGCCGAGTACTTCCCGGAGGCGGGGCGGGGCGCCTTCCACGATCCGCGCCAGCACGCCGTCGCGCTGGGCTACCTCGTGCCGTGCGACGGGGAGTGCGCGCCCTCGCAGGAATCGTTGGACCTCGCCTGGCTGTCGCCGCAGGAGGTCGTCGACCCCTCGATCGCGGACGAGATGTCGTCCGGTCACGGGCGGCTGGTGCGTCGCGCGCTCGCCTTCGCCGGGCAGCTGCCCTGACCACCCACGCCACGAGCCGGCGCACGTGGCAGTATCGCCCCCGCGCCGTCGGATCCGGAGGCACGGGTGGCGTTCACCCCTGACGAGGTCGACCTCGCGCTGCTCCGTGCGCTGCGCGCGGATGGTCGACGGTCGATCACGGGCCTGGCCGACGAACTGGACCTGTCGCGTAGCGCGGTGCACACCCGGCTCGACGTGCTGCGCGATGCCGGGGCATTGCTCGGCTTCGCGCCCGTGGTCGATCCCGCCCGGCTCGGCGCCGGTGTCACCGCGTTCGTGCTGCTCTCCGCCGGGCCCGGTGCCCGGCTGGAGACCGAGCCGCTGCGTGCGCAGCTGCTGGGCCTCCCCCACGTGGAGTACGCCGCGCTCGTCACCGGCGAGGCCGACGTGCTCCTGCTGGTCCGGGCGGCCGATCTGGCCCAGCTGCGCACCTTCCTGCTGGAGGACCTCCGGACCGTGAGCGGGCTGCGTGGCACGCTGACCCTGCTGGTCCTCGACGAGGTGATCGACCGCCCGTTCCTGCTCCCGGGCGAGTGACCATCGCGCGCGTCGATGGCGGGCACGCGCGCGCGAAGCGCCCGTTCCCGCCGAACACCGTCAGTGGTCGCACCCACCCGGCGTTGTCCGATCGAGCGCTGGGCACGGCATGTGTCCCGCATCGGAGCCGGCTCCCTGGGGCCGTCGCACGATCGCTCGGTCGCCCCTCACGGTCCCGTCCGTGGACCGGCAGGCGCCGCGAGATGTGCCACCGGCTCCGGTGCGGGGCCGCAGGCATCGCCCCGTGCCGGGTGCCGGACGCGGGCCATGCACGCGGCGGCGTGCTCACCGCGCCGCGTGCGCACGCTCGGTGCGCGCCTGCAGGTCGCGCAGGGTCGTCAGCTCCTCGTCGGTCGGCGCCGGCGTCGACACGAGATCGGAAACGAATCGCACGGGCCACCCGGTCGCCTCGACGACCTCCCGGCGGGTGACGCCGACGTGCAGCGACTCCACGACGAACTCCCGTGCTGCGTCGACGGACATGACACACAGGTCGGTGATGAGCGTCGTCGGGCCGACGGTGGTCGATCCGGCGGCGCGACGGTCACCGGGACCACGCCCGTGACCGAGGCTGGTGACGAACTCCACGCGGTCCACGAGCGTGCGCGGTGCATGCGTGGCGGTCACCAGGACCTCGTCGCAACTGGAGGCGATCTCCGGAGCCCCGCCACCGCCGGGAAGCCGGACCCTGGGGCGGTCGTAGGGCCCGATGACCGTGGTGTTGATGTTGCCGTAGCGGTCGATCTGGGCACCGCCGAGGAACCCCTTGGTGATGCGACCCGCCTGGAGCCAGTACCGGAACATCTCCGGCACGGACACGGTCGTCAGCGCGGTCGAACACAGCTCACCGTCCCCGATCGACAGGGGCAGCACGTCCGGCCGCGTCCCGATCGTCCCCGACTCGTAGACCAGCACGATGTCCGGCGCGTGGAGCAACCGCGCGAGGTTGCAGGCCGCGCTCGGCGCACCGATCCCGACGAAACACACGTCATCGGGCGCGAGCTGCCGGCTCGCCGCGATCGTCATCATCTCGGCTGCGGTCCAGGCCGGCGCGGTCATCGCGGCAGCTCCCGCGTGTGGGGGACGGTCGCCGCAGGATCGGATGCGGGCGCCGAGAAGACGTGCTCGTCCATCCAGGAGAGGAACCGGTCGCGATCCCGGGAGATCGCATCCCACGCCACGTAGGCGACGTTGTCCCGGTCGTAGTAGCCGAAGGCGTAGGACGGCCTGGCACCGCCGGGAACGACGCACACCGCATCGATGGCCCAGGTGGGCAACACGACCGCGTTCACGCTCGGGGGGGCGAGATCGTCGACGATCTCCTCGACGGTCACGATCGCGTGTGTCGCGGCCAGGACCGCCTGCTTCTGCACACCGACGATGCCCTCGAGGAGCACGTTGCCGTCGCGATCCGCGCGTTGGGCGTGGATGATGCTCGTGTCTGGCCGGATCGCCGGCACCGCGGCCAGCGCCTCACCGGTGAACGGACACACCACGGTGGCGATGTTGGGGTTGACCCGGCGGAGGTCCGAGCCCACGTAGCCGCGGAAAGCGGCGAAGGGGAGCCCCGCCGCCCCGGCGTCGAACGCGTTGGCCATCGCCGCATGGCTGTGTTCCTCGAGCTCGATCGGTCTCGGCCACCCGTGCTCGACCGCGTCCCGCAGCCGATGCAGGGAGCCGACTCCCGGGTTGCCGCCCCACGAGAAGATCAGCTTCGAGGCGCACCCCATGCCGATCATCTGGTCGTAGATCAGATCCGGCGTCATCCGGATGAGGGTGAGATCCCGACGTCCCTGGCGGATGATCTCCTGACCGGCGGCGAACGGGATCAGGTGGGTGAACCCCTCGAGCGCGAGACGATCGCCGTCGTGGACGAAGCGCAGGATCGCCTCCTCGAGCGGGACGATGTCGGCCATCAGCAGGCTCCGGGCTCTCGGCTCTGGGCCCCCGACTCTCGCGACCGGGTTCGGTGTGTCCACCCGGTCGCTGGTGTTCGTCATGCGAACGTTCGGGCGCAAGACGAACGTACGTCGTCACCCGAGCGCACCGCAAGTGCCGACACGACCAGCGGCGAGAGCCGACACGACCAGCGGCGCCCGCGCGACCAGCGGCGCCCGCGCGACCAGCGGCGCCCGCGCGACCGAACGATCGACGTCGGACCTCGACCCGACGGCGGACCTCGACGCGGCCGGTCAGCCGCCGGTGAGACGGTCGACCGCCTCGTCGAGCAGGAACCAACCGCTCTCGGTGCAGCGCAGCCGCCCGCAGGAGGTCTCGACGAGCCCCGCGTCGAGCGCGTCCTCGAGCGCGAGTGGCGCGATGGGCGGGAGGTCGGCCGGGTGGATCCCCTCCCGCAGCCGCAGGCCCAGCAGCAGCCGCTCCAGGCCGCGCTCCGTGGCATCGAGATCCTCGGTCCCGGTGACCGGCGTGGCACCGGCCTCGATGGCGTCGAGGTAGCGGGTCGTCGAACGCGTCGTCCACGCCCGGCGACCGCCGTGGTGCGCGTGGGCGCCCACGCCGACGCCGAGGTAGTCCCCGTGCCGCCAGTACAGCACGTTGTGCGCACTGCGGTTGGTGTCCCCCCGGGCGAAGTTGGAGACCTCGTAATGCCGGAAGCCGCCGGCACCGAGCACCTCGCCGGCCAGGGCGAAGCGGTCCGCCTGCACGTCCGGGTCCACATCCGGCATCGTGCCCCGGGACACCGCACGGCCGAAGGCGGTGTTGTCGTGGATGGTGAGCGCGTAGGCGGAGACGTGATCGACGCGGCTCGTCAGGACCCGCGCGAGCGTGTCGCGCCAGTCGTCGTCGGACTCCCCCGGGGTGCCGTAGATCAGGTCGAGGTTGACGTGCACGATGCCCGCGGCGGCCGCCTCCTCCACGGCGGCCAGCGGTCTATCCGCGGTGTGGCCGCGCTCGAGGGTGGTCAGCACCGCGGGGCTGAACGACTGCGCGCCCATCGAGATCCGGGTGACCCCGGCCTCGCGCAGCGCCGCGAACAGCGCGGGTGAGGCGGTCTCCGGGTTGCACTCGACGGTGATCTCCGCCTCCGCGGCGACGTCGAGGACGTCACGGACGGCCGCGAGCACCCGGGCCAGTCGTGGTCCGCCCACCAACGTCGGCGTCCCGCCACCGAGGAACAGCGAGGTCACCACCGGCCAGTCGTCGGGCACCTCGTCACGTGCCGCGCTCGGCCGGTGGGCGCGTCGCCCGGCGCCGACCTGCCGGCGCAGATCGGTGATCAGCGCGGCGACGTAGCGGTCGAACAGCACCTCGACGTCGTCCGGGTCCTGCGCACCCACCGCAGCGGTCGCGAAGTCGCAGTACCCGCACCGATGGTGGCAGAACGGCACGTGCAGGTAGACCCCGAAGCCCGCTGCGGGCCCGCTCTCCAGCGGCGCACGCAGCCACGAGGCGTCGGCAGCCTCCACCGTCGGCGTCGACACCGGGGTGTCGGCCACCACGCGGCCAGGCACTGGCGGCGGCTCGTGCGGGGAGGACGTCATCGCGACGACGGTACCGCTCGGCCGCATCCGCCTATCGTCGACCTCGCCGCCGACGATCGAGGCGCAGATGATGACCCTCAGCGACGCGGAGCGCGCGGCGTGCCACCGGGAAGCGCTCGACGGCTTCCTCGCGGCACTCGCCGCCGCTCCCGACGCCGCCGTGGCGTTCTACCCCGCCTGGCGCGTCCGCGACCTCGCCGCCCACCTGGCCGCGGTCCACACCATGGCCTGCGTCGCGCTCGAGACCCAGGCCACGGAGCGGCCCTCCTTCGAGCCGCCGGTGACCGGGGATGCGGACCCGGGCGCGATCGCTGCGGCGATCGACGCAGCCGCCGACCGGCTCGACGGTGCGCTGGACACCGCCGCGACCGAGGTGTGGGCGGTGCTGCCGGGCCGCCACCCGCGGGCGTGGCGCCGACGCATGCTCATGGAGGCGCTGCTGCATCGGCTCGACGCGACCCAGGCCATCGGTGAGCCGACCCTGCCCTCCCCCGCCGAGGCACGCGACGGGATCGACGAGTTCCTGCACCTGCACGCCCGCAAGGGCCTGGCCGGTGCGGGCCTGACCGGGACGGTGGAACTGCGGACCGACACCGGCTGGTGGCACCTCGACCTGGCCACCACCGAGGTGGCCCGCACCGCCGGTGGGCGCCACCTCCGCGCGGGGACACCGAGCGTCGTCGCCGACGGGGACCCGGTGGCACTGTGGGCCTGGCTCAACCGCCGTGAGGTCGTCGGGATCGGGCCGGTCCACCTGCGCGACGACGATGGCACCGGCGCCCGGTTCGTGACCCTGCTCGACGGTCTGGGGCGACCGGCCTAACGAGCCCGCGTCCGTCCCCGCATCAACCCCCCGCACCAACCCCCCACATCAACCCCCACATCAACCCCAGGGGTCGACCGCGAGCCGCTGCCGCACCTGCTCGACGATCGCCGGATCCGCGGTCGAGAGGATGACGCGCCCGGGGAACCGCGACACCTCGTGCAGCGCACGCATGCGGTGGCAGTCCTCGACGAGCAGGAACAGCGCCGCGTGCCCCTCGTCGAGGTCGTCGCCCATCCGGCGCATCTCGTCGTCGTCGATGCCGATGTCCCGCAGCTTGGCGAACAACCCGCCGGCCGCCGCACCGAGCGCACCGCCCACCAGCGGTCCCCCGGGGCCGAGGAACAGCCCGGCGAGCACCCCGATCCACGCGCCGCCGACGGCCCCCTGCGAGGGCGAGACGTCCTTGGTCTGGGTGATGCGCACCCGACCGCGGACCTTGGTCACGATCGCCGCGTCCTCGAGGGTGAGCTGGGTCTTGCCCACCATCCGCATGGCGGCGAGCAGCGCCTCCTGCGCCCGGATCGGCGAGTCGAGCCCGAAGACCCACAGATCCGCATCGGATCCCTTCGGCACGGCCCGGGCGTGTTCGACGAGGAGCTGCTCCTCGTCGGTCAGGACGTCCTCAGCGGCGGCCGGGGCCAGCCCCGCGTCGTGCTGCGCCGCGGACGGCAGGTGCTGGTCGTCCCGATCCGTCACGACGCCTCCCGGTGTTGCCGTGCCGGCAGCCTAGTGACGTCCACCCGCCTCACACCGCACAACTGCCGTCCGCGCAGGCGTCGCCCGCACCGTGGTCGTGGCCCGGCGGCGGGGCGCCGACCACCGTCAACGTCGAGCGGTCGGCCCAGGCCTGTTCGAGGGCCTGTACGAGCGCCGCAGCCGGTTGCGCACCGGACACGCCGTAGCGTCGGTCGATCACGAAGAAGGGCACCCCGCTGATGCCCAGTTCCCGTGCCCGGCGCTCGTCGGCGCGGACCGCCTCGGCGTAGCGGTCCGAGGCCAGCACGTCCGCCACCTCGGCGTCGTCGAGCCCCGCCTCCACGGCCAACGCCTGCAACGTCGCGGGTTCACCGATCGGCGCACCCTCCTCGAGGTAGCCGGCGAGGAAGCGCTCCTTGACCTGGTCCTGCCGGTCGCGGTCGGCGGCGAGGTGCACCAGCCGATGGGCGTCGAAGGTGTTGCCGGGGCGGATCCGGTCGAAGCGGAAGCGCCAGCCGTCCTCGGCGGCGGTGGCGGTCATGCGATCGATCATGCCCTGCGCGCTCGCCCGGTCGGTCCCGTACTTGGCGGACAGGCGACCGACGTAGTCGACGTCGCCCTCACCGTCATGGCCGCGCGGCGCGGACGGGTCGAGTTCGAAGCTGCGCCACCGCAGCGCGACGTCGTCGGCGTGTTCGAACGTCCGCAGTGCGGCTTCGAAGCGGCGTTTGCCGACCGCGCACCAGGGGCACGCGACGTCCGACCAGATCTCGACCTGCATCACACCCTCCACGGGGCTGTTGCGGGGGGCCGTTGCGGGGCCCTCGCCGACGCGAACGCCTGGCGGCGACGGATCCTTCCCGTGGGACTTCGGCGGGGGCCACCGCGATCACGTGCCCGGTAGCCCCGGCAACCCGTCGATCGACACCGCGTTCTTCTCCCGGCGGTAGGCCTCGAGCCCGTCGTTACCCTTCGTCTGCGCGAAGCGCTCCAACGTCTCGCGTTCGCCGGCGTAGCTCATCAGGGGCACCGAGTACCCGCAGGCGGTCGAGACCCGGTCTCCGTCGACGACGACGATGGCTCGGGCGCCGGCCATGGCCGGCAGGAGCTGATCGAGTTCGTCGTAGCCGTGCTCGCCCGCGAGCAGGACGCGGCCCCGGCCCGCCACCCGCACGATGCGTGGTGGACCGTCGAAGGCACACCACATCAGCGTGATGCGCCCGTCGTCGCGCACGTGGGCGACGGTCTCGATCCCGGAACCGGTCAGGTCGCGGTAGGCGACACGCGTCGGACCGAGCACGCGCAGCGTGTCGTAGCCCTTCGGCGAGACGTTGACGTGCCCGCCGTCGGCGGGAGCGGTGGCGACGAAGAACAGCGGCTGGGCCTCGACCCAGGCCGTGAGCTCCGCGTCGAGTCCGTCATCGAGGACCTTGCCCACGTCGGTTCCTCCTTCCCGCCGGTCGCGGCCCCCCCAGACCGGGGGCCGGCCCCCCGGACCGCTCGAGCGCAGGGCGGAGACGAAGGCCTCCTGCGGCACCTCGACGGAGCCGAGCGACTTCATCTTCTTCTTGCCCTCCTTCTGCTTCTCGAGCAGCTTGCGCTTGCGGGAGACGTCGCCCCCGTAGCACTTGGCGAGCACGTCCTTGCGCTTGGCCTTGATCGTCTCGCGGGCGATGATCTTGGCCCCGATCGCCGCCTGGATCGGGACGTCGAACATCTGTCGAGGGATCAGTTCCTTGAGGCGCTCGGTCATCTGTTTGCCGAACGCGTACGCGTCGTCGCGGTGCACGATCGAGCTGAACGCATCGACCGGCTCGCTGTTGAGCAGCACGTCGACCCGGACGAGGTCCGCCGCCGCGTAGTCGCCGACCTCGTAGTCGAGCGAGGCGTACCCGCGGGTCCGTGACTTCAACTGGTCGAAGAAGTCGGTGATGATCCCACCGAGCGGGAGCTGGTAGCGCAGCTCGACCCGTGCCTCGGTGAGGTAGTCCATCGCCAGCATCGTGCCCCGACGTCCCTCGCACAGCTGCATGACGGTGCCCACGTACTCGTTGGGCGTCAGGATCATCGCCTTGACGGTCGGCTCACGGATCTCCGCGATGAGGTTGGGCTCGGGCAGGTCCTGGGGGTTGGACACCGCGATGACCTTGGCGTCGCCGGTCGACTCGTCGACCTTGCCCTCCAGGGTCACCTGGTAGCGCACCGAGGGCGCGGTGGTGACCAGTGGGATGTTGAACTCCCGGTCGAGCCGTTCGGTCACGATCTCCAGGTGGAGCAGCCCCAGGAACCCGCAGCGGAACCCGAACCCGAGCGCCACGGAGGTCTCCGGCTCGAAGGTGAACGACGAGTCGTTGAGCCGCAGCTTGTCGAGCGCATCACGCAGCATCGGGAAGTCGTCGGAGTCGACCGGGTACAGCCCGGAGAAGACCATCGGCAGCGGCTCGCGGTAGCCGGGCAGCGGGGGCACGTCGCGGGCGTGCTTGCCGGCCAGCGTGATGGTGTCACCGACCTTGGCCTCGCTGACCTCCTTGATGGCCGCGGACAGCACACCGACCTCCCCGACGCCGAGGGCGTCGATGGGGGTCTCCTCGGGCGCGTGGACCCCGAGGTCGTCGATGTCGCCCTCGAAACCGGTGGCCAGCATCCGGATGCGCTGCTCCGGCTTCAGCTGCCCGTCCACGACCCGGAAGTACACCAACGTCCCGCGGTAGGAGTCGTAGAAGGAGTCGAAGATCAGCGCGCGGGTCGGGCCGTGCGGGGGGCCGGGGGGGGGCGGGGGGGTCGGCCGGCGGGGCGGGCCCCCGCTCGACGATGGCATCCAGCACCGCCGCGACCCCGTCACCGGTCTTCGCGGAGATGCGCAGCACGTCCTCGGGCTCGCCACCGATGATCGCGGCGATCTCCCGGGCGATCTCGTCCGGGCGGGCGGAGGGCAGGTCGATCTTGTTCAGGACCGGGATGATCTCCAGGTCGGCGTCCAGCGCGAGGTAGAGGTTCGCGATGGTCTGCGCCTCCATGCCCTGCGCGGCGTCCACGAGCAGCACCGCGCCCTCGCAGGCGTTCAGGGCGCGGGACACCTCGTAGGAGAAGTCGACGTGCCCCGGGGTGTCGATCAGGTTCAGCAGGTACTCGTCGTCCGCGTCGCCGAGCGGCTTGTAGGGCAGCCGCGCGGTCTGGGCCTTGATGGTGATCCCCCGCTCGCGCTCGATGTCCATCTTGTCGAGGTACTGCGCGCGCATCTTGCGCGGATCGACGAGCTCGGTGAGCTGCAACATCCGGTCGGCCAGCGTCGATTTCCCGTGGTCGACGTGCGCCACGATGCAGAAGTTCCGGATGCGATCGGTCTGGTAGGTCACAGCAGCTCGGCTCGGACGGAGGTGGGGCCGGCGCGACACACGGGCCCGGCGAGAACGTGTGACCGAGGGTACGGCCCGGGGCGGCGAGCGTCCGCGCTCCGCTACCGGCCCACGGGGGGCACGCGAGATCCCATCGGCATGCCGGCATCATCGCGTACACCGCACTGACCCTGCATTCACCGAAGTGACCGGTCGGGGTTGAGCTGAAAGTGCCTCCGTAGCGGCGAGACTGGTGGTTCCTA
>JAFIEQ010000142.1 GCA_020832455.1 Nitriliruptoraceae bacterium | reverse complement strand
TCGGCCAAGGTGTGTGTGACCCCGGGGGGGGGGGGGTGGTGAACCACGACCTCGGCGGCGCCCGTGGGGGTCGCCGCCGCGCGGGCCGGACGCCGCACGCTCGTGCTCACCATCGATCCGGCCCGCCGGCTCGCGCAGGCGATGGGGCTCGAGCACCTCGACGACGAGCCCCGACCGGTCACCCTCGAGGGCGAGGTCGCGGAGGGCGGTGAGCTGTGGGCGATGATGCTCGACATGCAGACGACGTTCGACCGCCTCATCGATCGCCACGCCCGCTCCTCGAAGGACGCGGCCTCGATCAAGCAGAACCGCATCTACCGGACCCTGTCGTCGACCCTGTCGGGCACGCAGGAGTACATGGCCATGGAGCGGCTCCACGAGCTGCACGAGGCCGGCGAGTGGGACCTGCTGGTCATCGACACGCCACCGACGCGGTCCGCACTGGACTTCCTCGACGCCCCGAAGCGGATGACCTCCTTCCTCGAGGGCCGGCTGCTCACCCTGCTGCTCAAGCCGGGGGTCGCTGCGGGTCGCGGCGTCGGCCGGGTCGTGGGCGCCGGGGCGACCGCGTTCATGCGCGTCGCCGGGAAGGTCACCGGCATGGACCTGCTGCAGGACCTCGCCGATTTCTTCCGCGACTTCGAGGGCATGTACGAGGGGTTCAAGGAGCGAGCGGAACAGGTCCTCGAGCTGCTGCGTGACCCCTCGTCGCGGTTCGTGGTGGTCACCTCGCCGGAGCCGCCACCCCTGCGTGAGGCCCGGTTCTTCCTCGAACGGTTGGAGCAGGAGGGGCTGCACAGCGCCGGCGTGGTGGTCAACCGCGTCCGGCCCGAGGTCCCCCGCGACCCGACCGATGCGGCGATGCGACGGGCGATCGACGAGCTCGCCGGCGGCGATCCCCTCGACCACGCCAGTGCGCAGACGCTCGTGCTGCTCGGCGAGGGCCGCAACCTCGCCAACCGTCAACGTCGGGATGTCGCCGCCGCCCTGGCGAGCACGCGCCTGCCGGCACTGCTCGACGTCCCCCTGCTCGGCGGGGACGTCCACGACCTCGACGGGCTCGACGCGATCGCCAGGACCCTGGTCGGCGACGCGTGAGCGACGAGGCACCGACCCACGACCCCGACCCGAGGAACCGGCCGATGACGACCGATGCCCCCGGTGACGAGCCCCGGCCGGTGCAGGACCCGGATCCGGCGGACCCGGCGGATGCGCCCACCGCACCGGCCGAGGACCGCGAACCGGCCGAGGACCGCGAACCGGCCGGGGACCGCGAACCGGACCCGGAACGCACCGACCCGGTCGGGTCGGCGGGCACGGCGGCGGCGGGGCGGTCCCCCTCGTCCGGCGCGCTCGCACCGAGCAACCGTTCGGGACCGTCCATCCCCCCGCCGCCACGTCGCACCGGGGTGTTCGTCGACGCCGAGGAGCTCCGACCGCACGTCGGCGGGCTGCTGCGGGTGATCCTCGGCGGCTACGAGGTGGATGCGTTCGGCAACTACACCTTCACCCACGACGGCGCCCGCATCTTCGTGACGGTGGCGGCCACGCCGATCGGGCCCCAGATCGGGGTGTTCAGCGTCACCAACCTGGAGGTCTCCCTGACCCCGGAACTGGCCGAGTTCCTCCTCCAACGCAACCACACGATGGCCTTCGGGGCCTTCAGCTACGACGCCGCCAACCGCGCGGTGTGGCTGCGGCACACCCTGCTCGGCTCCACCATCGACCTACCCGAGCTGCAGGCGGCCGTGGCCGCGGTGTCCTCCACCGCCGCGGGCGTGGACGAGACGATCCAGGAGCGCTTCGGCGGGCGGACCTTCCAGCAGGCCCCCGACGAGGTCCAGCGCCAGATGGAGCCCCCGGAGCCCGACACCTCGAGTCCGGCGGGCGTCACCGGCTACCTCTGAGGCCCCCCGCGCGTGCGCCGGGCGTGCGCCGGACGACCGTCCGGACCCTGCCGGTGCGCGTACCGGGGCCGGTACCCTCGCCGGTGGTCCGGTCCGGATGCGGAGCCCGGTCGGAGCCCCGAGCCACCACCGTGGGTCCTCGCTCACGGTGGCCATCCTGAGCGGTGAGGCGAGCGTTGCGCACGGTGTTTGTCATCCAGGTCCACGAAGCGAGCGCGCCATGAGCGGCGCATCGCTGCCTCGGCGCGTCGTCGGCCGGCTCGGTGCGATCTCCGGACGGCTCATCCTGCTCGCCGTCATCACCGTCGCCACGGGGCTGCTGCTCGGGGCGATGATCCTGCCGGCCGCCCTCGCGACCAACGACCTGATGGAGGCGGTCCGCACCGACGTGCTGGACGTGCCCCCGCTCGATGAGGCGGACACCCCGCCGCAGAACTCCTACGTCTACGCCGCCGACGGCACGGAGCTCGCGGAGCTCAACTTCGAGGAGAACCGGGTCCCGGTCGCGCTCGAGGACATCCCCCAGGACGTCATCAACGCGGTGCTCGCCACCGAGGACGCCAACTTCTACGAGCACGAGGGCGTCAACCACGCGGCCATCGTGCGCGCCGCGGCCGTGAACTTCACCGCCGGCGGGATCGAGTCCGGGGCATCCACGATCACCCAGCAGTACGTCAAGATGACGTTCCTGAGCCCGGAGCAGACCCTCGCCCGCAAGGTCGAGGAAGCGATCTACGCGATCCAACTCGAGCGCGAGCTCGAGAAGGACGAGATCCTCGAGCGCTACCTGAACCGCAGCTACTTCGGCCGTGGCACCTACGGCATCGGGACGGCCGCGGAGCGCTACTTCTCCAAGCCGCTCCAGGAGCTGTCGCTGGGGGAGGGCGCGATGCTCGCCGGCCTGCTGCGTGCCCCCGAGGCGAACAACCCGATCAACAACCTCGACAACGCCCAGGCCCGCCGCGACATCGTGCTGCGCCAGATGGCGGCCGCCGGCTTCGTGTCCGCACCGCAGGCCCAGGCCGCGATCGACCAGCCGCTCGAGGTCGAGATCTCCGAGCCGGCGGCCCCGCTCAACCCCTACTGGTCCACCTGGGTCTCGCGCCTGCTCACGGTCGACGACGTCGCGAACGCGCTCGGGACCCAACAGGACGCGCTGGCCGCGATGGGCCCGACCTTCGACGAGCGCAGACGGTTCGTCTTCCAGTCCGGCCTGCGGATCCACACGACCCTGGACCCGGAGATGCAGGCCGCTGGTGAAGCGGCGCTGCGCGACTGGCTCACCTACGAGGACGAGCCGCCGGAGGAGATCGCCCAGGAACCCTCGGGCGCGATCGTCAGCGTCGAACCCGGGACCGGTGCCATCCGCACCATGGCGCTCGGCCCACGGGAGTTCGGCGACTGCGCGGCGGACGGGTCGTGGGTCGGCACCATCGAGTCCACCGGCCAGCTGCTGTGCGACCGCACCCAGGTCAACCCGGCCGTCCCGGGTGGTGGGGGCTCGGGTCGCCAGTCCGGCTCCGCCTTCAAGCCGGCGGTCACCGCCGCGGCGCTCGAGGCCGGCCTCTCGCCGGGACTCGTGCTCGACGCGCGGGGCCCGCAGCCCATCGACGGCTGCCCCGACGACCGCAACGAGAGCGGCCTGTGGGAGCCCGGCAACATCGGCGGCGATGCCATCCTCGACATGTACGAGGCGATGGGTCAGTCCTCGAACATCTACCACGCCCTGCTGATCGGGGACGTCGGGCCGCCACGCGTCGCCGAGGTGTTCGAGCGCCTCAGCGGCTACCCGATCCCGGAGCGCGACATCTTCTGTCCGATGTCGCTCGGTTCCTCCGACACCACCCCGCTGGCCATGGCGACGATGTACGCGACCATCGCCAACCGGGGCGAGTACTGCGCGCCGTTCCCGATCGAGCGGATCGAGGACGCGAACGGCCGGGTGCTCTGGGAGCACCAGCCCGACTGCCGTCAGGTGATGGACACGGAGGTCGCCGACCGGCTCACCGACATCCTCGAGGCGCCCGTCACCTCCGGCACCGCGCCGGTCGCCAACCTGGGCACCCACCCGACCCGCGGCAAGACCGGATCGACCAACAGCAACGTGGACGCCTGGTTCGTCGGCTTCATCAAGCAGCTGTCGACCGCGGCGTGGGTCGGCTATCCCTCGGAGAACCGGGTCTTCCCCGATCCGGAGACCGCGGCCGAGTTCTGCGGCGAGGATGCGGACGGCGGCAACGTCTGTCCCCGTGCCGGTTCCGACGCCGAACTGATGCGCAACGTGACCATCGGGGGCCAGAGCTACAGCCAGGTCTTCGGTGGCACCATCCCCGCACCGATGTGGGCCGACTACATGACGGCGATCGTCGACCGCTACGAGCCCGAGGACTTCGTCGACCCGGGCCCGATCCCGACGGGACGGGTCCCCGACCTGCTCGAGGCCGAGAGCATCGACGAGGCCGAGGACATCGCGACCACGGCAGGGTTCCGACTCGAGGTCGAGGAGACCTCCGACTGGCGTGCCGCCGGCACCTTCGTCGACCAGACCCCGGACGCGGGCACCGACCTGGCGCTCGGCGCGATCATCACGCTGCTCATCTCCGACGGCGAGGGCGAGTTCCCAGAACTTCCGGACGTGACCGGGCTGGAGCTCGCCGAGGCGGCTGAGGTCCTGTTCGAGGCCGGCTTCGCCAACGTCTTCCAGCGCAGCGTCGAGACCGAGGACGAGGACCTGATCGACCGGGTCGTCACCATGATCCCCGGTGCGGGGACGCGGCTCGACCCGGACGATCCCGAGGGCGTCATCCTGGAGATCGGGATCGAACCCGAGGAGCCGGAGGAGCTCGAGGAGGACGAGGACGACGCCGAAGACGACCCCTCGGACGACGAGGACGAGGACGACGGTGACGAGGACGACGACGCCCCCGGCAACTCCGGCAACGCACCCGGGCGCTCCGAGGACGAGGACGACGGTGACGACGACTGACCCGAGCGCCTCGGCGCGGCGCGCTGGTCGCGTCGCGGCCGGGCTCGTCGGGGCGGGCGCCGCCTGTGTCGCGTACGGCACCCTGATCGAGCGGCGCTGGTACGCGTTGCGCCGGTGCACGGTGCCGGGAGTGCTGCGTGGCGGCGGGCCGTTGCGCATCCTGCACGTGACCGATCTCCACCTGATCCCCGGCCAGCAGCACCGCATCGACTTCCTGTGGAGCTTGCGCCACCTCGACCACCACGCGGTCGTCGTGACCGGGGATCTGCTCGGGGGGCCGGACGCCGAGGTGCTCGTCGCCGACGCCCTGGCGCCGCTCACCCGGCGCGGACAGCCCGGTTTGGTCGTCCTCGGGAGCAACGATCTGTTCGGGCCGGTGTTCAAGTCCCCGCTGAGCTACTTCACGGAGCCGACCCGGCGCACCCACGGGGTCGTGCTCGACACCGACCTGCTCGTGGACCGCCTCGCGTTCCACAACTACCGCACCTTCCGGGGCGAGGCAGCGACGGTGGACACGGCGGCGGGTCCGATCGCCGTCGGCGGGTTCGACGACCCCCACCTGCCGACCACCGTGCTCCCGGACCCGGCCACGGTCGCGCCGCCGGGGGACCGCGAGGCGGTGCTGCACCTCGGGCTCGTCCACGCCCCCTACCTCGCCGCCCTCGACGTCCTCGTCGATGCCGGCCACGACCTGCTGCTGTCCGGGCACACCCACGGCGGCCAGGTCCGCGTCCCCGGGATCGGGGCGTTGACCGCCAACTGTGACCTGCCGCTGCGCCAGGCCCGGGGGCTGTCGACGCACCGCGACCGGGCGCTGCACGTCTCCGCCGGTCTCGGCCACAGCCGCTACGCGCCGTTCCGCTTCGCCTGCCGCCCGGAGGCGACGCTGCTCGAGCTGACCGCTTGAGCCTCCCCACACCGACGTCCCCCGACCGCCGCCGCACGGCGCGAGGGCTGCACAGCGAACCGTGCCGGTTCGCTCAGGGGTGCGGCGAGCGGTAGTCTCCCGGCTCGTCGCGATGGGTCCGCTCGTCGCGGCGCCCTCATGACGACGGGATGTAGCGCAGCTTGGTTAGCGCGCCTCGTTCGGGACGAGGAGGCCGGCGGTTCGAATCCGCCCATCCCGACCACCCGCGAGGGTCACGGACGCGCGGCACCTGGCAACCCCGGGGCCGCGCGTTCGTCGTCGTGGCCCGTGTCACGGACCATCCACCCGCGGTCGCGAACGCACCGGATGCGCTCCCTGCGGTCCGCCGCCAGGAGGCGAGCATGGAACTGTCCGAGGTCCAGCGCATCGTGCGTGACACCTACGGCGAGCACGACCGCGCCCGTGGGGTCGACGCCACCTTCGGGTGGTTCGTCGAGGAGGTCGGGGAGCTCTCGCGGGCCATCCGTCGACAGGGCCACGAGGAGCGCGTCGAGGAGTTCACCGACGTGCTGGCCTGGTTGGTCACCCTCGCCGATCTGTGCGGCATCGACCTCGACGAGGCGATGACGCAGCGCTACGGCCAGGGGTGCCCGAGCTGTGGGTCCTCGCCGTGCCGGTGCGGCGAACTGGATCCGGCACGTCCGTGACCGACGGCCCGGTACGGCAGCCGCCGGGGGTCACGCCCGCTCGGCGGCCACCAGTTCGGCGAGCTGGACCGCGTTGAGCGCGGCGCCCTTCAACAGGTTGTCGCCCACGACGAACAGGTTCAGGCTGTGGGGGTCGCCCAGGTCCTCGCGGACCCGGCCCACGAGCACCTCGTCACGGCCCGCCGAAGCGAGCGGCGTCGGGTAGGCGAGCGACTCACCGTCGAGCCCCGTGCCGTCCTCGACGACGAGCCCGGGCGCCCCGGACAACGCCTCCATCGCGGCGGCCCGCTCGACCGGCTGCGAGAACGTCAACCGCGCGGCGATGGCGTGGCCGACCACGACCGGGACCCGCACACAGGTCGGCGAGACCCGCAGCGCCGGCAAGCCGAGGATCTTGCGCGACTCGTGGACGAGCTTCCACTCCTCGTCGGTGTAGCGGGCGTCCGCGAACGTGCCGCAGTGGGCCAGCACGTTGAAGGCGATCGCCTTGGAGAAGGCCTCCGCGTCCACGCCGGCCTCGACGGCGCTGCCGTGCTCGACCAGGTCGTCCCCGGCAGCGATCATCGCGCCGGCCTGGGTGAGCAGTTCCGCGATGCCGGACTGCCCGGCCCCGCCCGCCGCCTGGTAGCTCGTCGCGACGGCCTCGGTGAGACCGAACGCGTCGTGCAGCGGCTTGGCGGCGACCATCAGGACCATCGTGGTGCAGTTCGGGTTCGCGATGATGCCCTTCGGCCGCATCGTGGCGGCGTGCGGGTTCACCTCGCTGACCACCAGCGGGACCTCGTCGTCCATGCGGAACGCGGACGAGTTGTCGATCACGACCGCCCCGCGTGCGGCCGCGACCGGCGCCCAGTCACGTGACCGGCTCCCACCGGCGGAGAACATCGCGATGTCCACGCCGTCGAAGGCGTCCTCGCTGATGGCCCGGACCTCGACCTCGCGACCGGCGAACGGCAGCGTGGTCCCCGCGGAGCGCTCGGAAGCGAGGAAGACCGGATCCCCCTCGAGTTCGAAGTCCCGGGTCTCGAGCAGCCGGCGCATCTGCCGGCCGACGGCACCCGTCGCGCCGACGATGGCGAGTCGGGTCCCCATCAGGACACCTCCATCGGCGCGTCGTCACCCAGCCCGAACACGCCGTGCACCGCCTGGACGGCCGTCTCCACGTCGTCCTTCGACACCACGACGGAGACCCGGATGGTCGAGGTGGAGATCATCTCGATGTTGACCCCGGCGGCGGACAACGCCCCGAACATCTTGGCGGCGACCCCGGGGTGGGTCTTCATCCCGGCACCCACGAGCGACACCTTGGCGATGTCGGGATCGACGAGCACGCCGCCGGCACCGACCTCGTCGGCCAGCGGCTCGAGCACGCCGCGTGCCTTGTCGGTCTCCCCACGTGGCAGCGTGAAGGAGATGTCGGTCCGCCCGTCGGCCGAGACGTTCTGGACGATCATGTCGATGTTGATCGTCGCCTCCGCGAGGGCGGAGAAGAGCCGAGCGGCGACGCCTGGACGGTCGGGGACCGCCTGGATCGTGACCTTCGCTTCCGAGGTGTCGTGGGCGACCCCGGAGATGATCGCATCCTCCACGTTGTCCTCCTGGGGACCCACCAGGGTCCCGGTCGTGTAGCTGAACGACGAGCGCACGTGGATCCGCACCCCGTGGTTCCGGCCGAACTCGACGGACCGGACCATGAGCACCTTCGCGCCCTGGGCGGCCAGCTCGAGCATCTCCTCGTAGCTGACGTGCTCGAGTTTGCGTGCGCTCGGCACGATGCGCGGGTCCGCGGTGAACACGCCGTCGACGTCGGTGTAGATCTCGCACACGTCCGCGTCGAGCGCCGCGGCCAGTGCCACGGCCGTCGTGTCCGACCCGCCGCGGCCGAGCGTGGTGATGTCCTTGGTGTCCTGGCTGACGCCCTGGAACCCGGCGACGATGACGACGTTGCCGCCGTCGAGCGCCTCCTGGACCCGGCCCGGGGTGATGTCGAGGATGCGCGCCTTGCCGTGGACCGCGTCCGTGATGATCCCCGCTTGCGAACCGGTGAACGACTTGGCGGCCACTCCGCGGTCCTGCAGGGCCATGGCGAGCAACGACATGGAGATCCGCTCACCGGAGGTGAGCAGGATGTCGAGCTCACGCTCCGGGGGCCGTTCGCTGATACGCGAGGCCATGTCGACGAGCTCGTCGGTCGTCTTGCCCATGGCGGACACGACCACGACGACCTGGTTGCCATCGCGGTGGGTGCGCACGATGCGGTCGGCGACGCGCTTCATCCGATCGACGTCACCGACGGAGGTACCGCCGTACTTCTGGACCACGATGGCCACGTGAGGGTCCGTTCGCTCGTTCCTCGTGCGTCGGCCACGCGTCCGGGCTGCGGGCTCGCATCACCTCGGACGCGCTCCGGCCCCGGTCACCCCACGGACGTGGGCCGTTCCGACTGCCCCGGATGGTACGCGGGGATGCGACCGCGTCGACGCACGGTGCCGTTCATCGGACCGTGGCCTGCGCTGCGCGACGGACGGTGCGCCTCAGGCACCGAGCTCGCGCCGCCCGGAGAACGCCCGTCCGAGGGTCACCTCGTCGGCGTAGTCCAGGTCACCACCGACCGGCAGGCCGCTCGCCAGCCGGGTCACCCGGACACCGAGGTGCTCGAGGAGTCGCGACAGGTAGGAGGCGGTGGCCTCGCCCTCGACGTTGGGGTTGGTCGCGAGGATCAACTCCTCGACCGGTTCGTCGTCGAGCCGACGGATCAGCTCCGCGATGTGCAGCTCGTCGGGCCCCACCCCGTCGATCGGCGAGATGGCACCACCGAGCACGTGGTAGCGACCACGGAACTCCCGCGTCCGCTCGATGGCCTGGACGTCCCGCGCTTCCTCGACGACACACAACAGCGTGCCGTCGCGACGCTGGTCCTGGCAGATGCGGCAGTGCTCGGCCTCGCTCACGTTGAAGCACCGCGCACAGAAGCGGACGGTGTCCTTCACGGTGGTGATCGCATCCGCGAGGCGCCGGGCATCGGCCGGCTCCGCCTGCATGAGGTGGAAGGCGATCCGCTGGGCGCTCTTGGGCCCGACACCCGGCAGCCGACCGAGCTCGTCGATCAGGTCCTGGATCGCACCCTCGTACACCGCGTCGCGCTCCTGATCGGCCGGAGAGGAGCCTACCGACGGGCGGCTGCTGGCCGACGGCGACCGGACCGGGCTCAGCGCGGCGGTTCCTCGGCTGGGAGCTCCTCGAGCAGGGTCGCCCCGAGCTCACGGCCGAGCAGCTCGTCGACGTCCCCGATCGGTGCCGGTGCGCTGGCCTCGGCCTCGCGCACCTCGGTCTCCTCGTCGGTCACGGGCGTGGGCGGGGCCGCGGGCCCGTCCCCGTCGTGGGGGGGGGGGGCGCCGGGGGCGGCCCCCCCCCCCCCCCCGCCCGCCCGCCCGCCCCCC
>JAFIEQ010000005.1 GCA_020832455.1 Nitriliruptoraceae bacterium | reverse complement strand
GGCGTCGACGCCGCTCCCGGACCTTCCGTCGACGCCGAGCCGGAGCCAGCTGCGTCAGCGCAGTCGGAGCCGGCCACCGCTGAACCCCCGGTCGACGAGGTTCCAGCGGAGCCCGAGCCCGAGGCCGCCCCCGAAGCCATCGCGCCCGCGGAGCCCGAGCCCGAGCCAACCCCCGAGGCGATCGCGCCCGCGGATGCCGAGCCTGCGCCCGAGGCTGCCGCGGAGCCCGCCCCCGAGGACGTCGCGTCCGCAGATGCCGAGTTCGCGGCCGACCCCGCCGCCGCGGACGGCCCGGTGGCCGACGCTGGGCCGGGCACCCCGGCTGCGTCCGACGGCGACGAGGCTGGGGACAGCTCGGCTGGCCCGTCGGTCCCCACCGATCAGTTCGGGCTGGGCCTCAGCTCCGCTGCCGCCGCGGCCGGATCGCCGGTCGTGCCTCCGATGGCTGGGCTGGCGCCCGAGGCGACCGACACGCCGGAGCCCGCCGCGCCGGATCCCACGGCCACCGACGGCAGCCCGGCCACGTCGCAGCAGACGGACGCGGACGACAGCGCAACCACGTCGGACCACACGGACGTGGCTGCTGACGACGCGGCGGAGCCCGACGCGGTCGTCGGGGACCAGGCCGAGGCCCTTCAACCGGACGCGGGGACTGCTCCGCCCGAGGCGATCCAGCCGGAGCCATCCACCGACCCCGAACCCGAGCCAGCCGCCGCGGTCGACGGAACCGAGGGTGAGCTCACCGAGCCGGACGCTGCCTCGGCAGAGCCGGATGCCGCCACCGCGGAGGAACCGGCACCCGACGATGCCGTCACGACGGCTGAGGCGGCTGAGGCGGATGCGCCCGCGGCCGTGGACCGCGACCCTGGCGCGCCGCCGGCGGTCCCGATGGATCCTGCAGCGTGGGCCGGCCTGGCCGCGAGCCTCGTCGACGATGCGTTGGACGACGCCGCCGGTGCGCCCGCGGCGACCCAGGAGTCGTTGCCCGACACCGCGCCGATCGCCGAGGAGTCCGCCGCAGAGGAGACCTCCCACGACGACGTGCCGGCGTGGGCAGAGCCGGCCGCGGACGAGTCGGCCGATGAGCCTGCCGCACACGACGCGCCCGAACCTGCGGCGGAGCACACGCACCCGGCCTCGGAGCGCCGGCCCGTCGAGCTGATCGACGAGGCGGCGGAGCAGGCCGCCATCGCGCTCGCCGGGCTGTCCGAGCTCGACACGGCCCCGTGGCAGGACGACCGCGATGGTCCGGCCGACGTCCCCGCGGCTGCCGACCAGCCCGAGTCGAATGCCGACCAGCCCGAGTTGGCCGACGAGCAGCTCGAGGTTCCCGACGATGCGGCGCCGACCGATGGGTCCGCCGCCGCAGTCGCCGAGCCGTACGACGAACCGCTGATGGACACCGGTCCCGTCGGCCTGGCACGCGGCGAGGACCCCCGGACCGACCTGCGCCGGCACCTGCCGCCGCCAGCGGTCCACCTGACCCCACCGGCCGGCGTCGTCCTGCCCCCGTCGACTGCCGCGCCCGCCCCCGCTCCGTCGGAGGACCGGCCGGCCCCGACCGCGGACGAGCGGACCCCGGGCGGGATCGGCACGCACGACGCGCAGGACCCGGCGGCCGGCGACCCCGCCGCCGGCGTCGAGGAGCCTGCCACCTCGCCGGTGTCGGACACGCCGTTGTCGGACGCACCGGTGGCTGACGCACCGACGGTTGACGCGCCGGTCTCGGACACGCCGGTCGCACCCGCGCCGAGCGACGCGGACGCTACGGCGGACGACGACGCGGATCGGACCGACGAGCTGCAGCGGGTCGATCCACGCCCGGTCCGCGACGTCGATGACGCCCACGACGACCTGCTCCGCACGACCGCGCAGCTGTCGGTGATCGTCTCGACCGACGACCCGGAGCCGGCCTGGCTCGGCGCGCGGCGTTCCCGTGAGGACGCGGAGCGAGCCGCGGATGCGGACGGCGAGCGGTCCGACCACGACGGCAACGGGCGGCAGGGCTAGGGGCACCGGCGGGGGCGGGATGGCCGAACGCGCACGCCGTACGCTCCGAAGTCACCTCGACGTTGCCGGCAGCCCGTCATCCGCACCACCGCGGGGTCCCGCCGAGCACCGCTGATGACAGGCATCGGAAAGGACCCGACGATGGCGAGGTTCGTGGCACGCAACCGGCTCGTGGGACGCGTGTCGTTGGCGCTGGTGCTCGCGCTCGTGTTGGGCGCGTGTGGCGGTGGCAGTGGGTCGCAGCCGAGCTCGGTGGAGTGGCGCAACGTGCAGATGGATCTGCCGGGCGGCTGGTACCTCGTCGAGGAGGAGGAGACCCGCCTGAGCCTGTCCAACCGCGACATCAACATGGGTGGGGAGCCGCTGACCGATGAGGAGATCGCGGCGGGTCCGCCGGAGGACGACGAGTCGGGCACGGTCGGGATGTTCTTCACGTTCGAGCCGAACACCACGCCCGACGACTGGCGGCGGTTCGTCGAGCAGCAGGAGGCGACGCTCGAGTCGGATCAGCGGATCGAGCTGCAGGGCGAGGTGCCGGCGACGCAGCTGATCTACGCGTACGTGACCGACGGGGTCCCGACGCGCGAGATGGTCACGGTCATCCCGTCGAGGCAGATCGTGGTGCTGTCCGCGCCGTTCCCCGGGCCGGGCGACGAGGACGGGCCGGACATCTTCCTCGACTACATCGACGAGTTCATCGGAGTGCTCGAGTCCGCGAGCTTCGGGGCGCCCGTGCTGGACTGATCCGGGCTACGGGCGCGGTGGCTGCGCTTCGGATCAGCCGGTGCGCCGGTCCTGAGCCAGCCGGCTGCACTACCACCCATCAGGCGCCAACCCTACGTTTCCGCAGGCTCCGCGTCGTGGGCTCTGCGCGCAGGCCCATCGCGGTCGGCCCTGCTCGGCGTGGTTCGTCGGTTCGTCCAAGTTCGGTGGGGCGAAGGCTCCGTCGTCCAGGGGCTCGGCTCACGGGGCGACGCGGACGGCGCGGTACTCGCGGATGGGGAGTTCCAGGTCGGTGGTGGTCGACATGCCGGCGACGGTTCCGCTCGCGCCGGCGAGGCTCCACTCGGCCGACCACGTGGTGGTGACCTCGACCTGGTTGTCGGTGTCGACGTTGCGGTAGTCGTGGCTGATCTGCAGGCCGGCGGGTCCGTCGTAGGGGGCGCCGCGTCTGCCGTCCGTGTAGATCTGCGGGTCGGTGCCGTCGCCCCAGTCGACCTCGACCCGCTCGAGTCGGAAGTCCGCGGCGAGGGTGCCCCAGCCGGGGATGTCGGTGGAGTAGAGGAAGTCGTCCTGGTTCTCGACCACGAGGTAGGCAGGGAGACCGGTGATGGCGAAGCCGGGGTCGATCCGCGGTTCGATCGCAGGGAGGCGGACCTGCCGGACGAACCCGGGCGCGACCAGGTCCGCGGTCATCTCATCGGTCGGGGTGCCGGCGCAGAGCTCGAAACCGGCGCCGCCCATCTCATCGATGGTGTCGCCACGCAGGTAGAACGCCTCCTGGGCGGCCCACTCCGCAGCCGTGCCGCTCTCCGGATCGACACCGAACACGAAGGTTCGATCGACACAGAAGCTGCCCGGGTCCTCCGTGCTCGGGACGACTGATGCGCGCCAGGCACCGATTGCTGGCTCCGTGTTTGCGGGCTCGTTCTCGCTCTGAGTGGCGTTCTGCTGTTCTTGCTGTTGGGTTCGGTCCCCGGCCTCCGTGGTCAACTTGTCGTCTTCAGCGAACGCGTCGATCTCGTCGTCAGCGGACGACGCTGACGCTGGCGCTGACGCCAGAAGGGAGAGGAAGAGAGCCAGAATCACAGTCACCGTCAGCCTGAGCATGGCTGCCGCTCCCGTGAGTCCTCTGGATCTCCGCCTGCGATCGACCAGAAGACCCAAGGTGTTGGGTTCAGATTCTGTGTCCTTATGTTGTCTGGTGGTCGCAGTAGAACGAAGGCAGTGATCTCCGTTTCTGCCTGTCCAGTCAGGCCGCTCGGGTCGATCAATGTTTCGGCGTAGACGCACCCATCGGCTGTGTCGAGCAGTTCCACGACTGAGTGGCCGCGCGGCTCGATGTCGTCAACTCCGAGAAATCGGTCACCGTCCTCGCGTTGAGCGAGCGCGGAGATGCGAGCGACCGCCTGCTCATCCGAGAATGCCGCGTCGAGAACGTCTGCGGCCCTAGGCGTGACCTCGCCAGCTTCCCCAAACTCAGCGAAGGACTCTGCGAAGAGGGTCTCGAGTTCGAAGAGCACGGCTTCGACGTACTCGGGGGTGATCTCGTCGGGGATGACCGTGACGTCGACGCCGTTGGGTTCGGGCTCGGGGTCGGGTTCCGGGTCCGGTTCGGGTTCTTCCTCGAGCTCGGGTTCCGGGTCGTCGGGCTCGTCCGGGTCGTCGTCCTCGGCGGTGTCCGGGGGAGGGATCGGCTCGATGGCCTGCTCATCGTCGCCGCCGTTGCAGGCGGCGAGGAGCAGCGCGAGCGCCGCGCCGAGCGCGACGTATCGTGTCATCACGTTCCCCCCGATTATCTCGAGCGCAGGACAGTAGCGCCCGGTCAGACGATGGCCACACCCCGTGCGTTCCCTGCGCGGCGGCGTGCGTGGGGGCCGAAGTTGGGTAGCGAAGGGGGCCCAGGGTGCGCCAACTGCTACGCGATGGGTTGGACGGGGCGCGGGGGCGCCGCAAGCGGGGCGGGCGCAGGGGGGCGCTCACGACCGGGCGCGGACCCGCGGGCGCGGACGGGCAGCCGCGAACGGGCGGGTTCGGCCCCGCGTCAGGCCCTCGAGCCGCAACGCCGGGTCAGGCCGAGCCGCGCGCCTGCGCCCAGCGAGCCAGCCCGTCGCGCCAGTGCGGCAGCTCGGGCAGCCCGACCGCCCGGGCGTGCATGGAGTCGAGCACGCTCCACGCCGGGCGCGGCGCGGGCCGGTCCAGCGCCGAGGACCGCTGGCGTGCCACCTCGACGTCCAGCCCGATCGCGGCGACCGCGGCGGCGGCCAGCTCGTGCCAGCTCGCCTGCCCGGCGTTGACCAGGTTGAGCGTCCCGGTCACCCCGCGCGCCGCGACGGCGCGCAAGCCCACCGCCAGGTCCGCGCAGAACGTCGGCGAACCGTGCTGGTCGTCCACGACCGTCAGGTCGCGTCCGGCCGCCGCGGCGTTGCAGATGGAGTCGAGGAAGCAGCGACCGTGCGTGCCCTGCAGCCACGCGGTGCGCACGATGGTGTGCCGGCGCAGCGTCTCGCGGACCAGCTGCTCGCCGGCGGCCTTGGAGCGGCCGTAGGCGTTGATCGGCTGGATCGGATCGAACTCCGTCCAGGCCCGTGGCGCCCCTCCGGGACCGATCGGCGCCTCGCCGTCGAAGACGTAGTCGGTGGACACGGTGATCAGGTGCGCGCCGGAGCGGTCCGCAGCCCGTGCCAGCCACCACGGCCCGAGCGCGTTGACCGCGTGGGCGGTCGCCGGATCGGATTCGCAGCCGTCGACGTCGGTGTAGGCGGCGGTGTTGACGATCAGGTCGGGTGCGAGCTCGAACACGGCCTGGGTGACGGCTGCCTCGTCGGTGATGTCCAGCGCGGCCCGGTCCAGGCCGGTGACCTCCGTGTCGGCGAACGCGGCCAGCACGTCGTGGCCGAGCATCCCGCCGGCGCCGGTGACCAGCACCTTCATCGCGCCGCCTCCCGCTGACCGAGCGCGCACGCACGCGACCGAGCATCCGGCCGCGCTCCCATCTCGGCCGCAGCTGCAGGGCCGCCGGTGCCGCTGCACCGCGTCGTCATCCGCGCACCCCACGCCGGGCCGACGCGCCGGCTTCCTTCAGCGGCCGCCACCAGTCCTCGTTGGCTCGGTACCAGGCGATCGTCGCGTCCAGTGCCTCCTCGAAGCTGACCGTCGGCGCCCACCCGAGCGCGCGGATCTTCGCGCTGTCGACCGAGTAGCGCTGGTCGTGGCCCGGCCGGTCGGCGACCCGCTCGATCGACGACTCGTCCGCGCCGAGCCGGTCCAGGATCGCGTGGGTCAGCTCCAGGTTCGAGCACTCGTTGCCAGCGCCGACGTTGTAGACCTCGCCCGGGGTGCCAGACGTCAGCGCCAGCCACTGCGCCGCGGCGTTGTCGACCACGTAGGTCCAGTCCCGCACGTTCGAACCGTCGCCATACAGCGGCACCTTCAGCCCGTCGAGCAGGTTGGTGATGAACAGCGGCACGACCTTCTCCGGGTAGTGGAACGGCCCGAAGTTGTTGGTCGTGCGGGTCACGGTGACGGGAAAGCCGTAGGTGGTGGCGTAGCTGCGCGCCAGCAGGTCCGCGGCCGCCTTGGAGGCCGAGTACGGGCTGTTGGGCTCCATCGGGTCGGTCTCCACGAACGAGCCCGGCTCCGCCACGGAGCCGTAGACCTCGTCGGTCGAGATGTGCAGCACCCGTTCGACCTCGGCGCGGCGGCAGGCGTCGAACACCACACCCGCGCCGACCACGTTGGTGTCGAGGAACACCTGCGGGCCGTCGATCGAGCGGTCGACGTGCGACTCCGCAGCGAAGTGCACGACCGCGTCCGCATCGGCGACCAGGCGGTCGACGACCTGTGCGTCGCGGACGTCGCCGTGCACGAAGGAGTAGCGCGGGTCGTCCGCGACGGAGGCCAACGAGGCGAGGTTGCCCGCGTAGGTCAAGGCGTCGAGGTTGGTGATCCGGACCTCGTCGCCCTGGGTGGCCAGCACGTGGTGGATGAAGTTGGCGCCGATGAACCCGGCGCCGCCGGTGACGAGCACGCGCATGGTCTCAGCCCTCCGGGAGTTCGAGGTGGGCGTGGTCGCCGACCATGAAACGGTGGGCGGCCGGACGCCGGGCGGTGCGGGTGATCGTGACCTCCCGGCCGATCAGCGAGCCCTCGAGTCGAGGCACGTCGCGGACGGTGCAGCCGGCGAGCAGCACGGAGAACTCGACCTCGCAGCGCGTCAGTTGGCACCGTGGGGCGATCGAGGTGAAGGGCCCGACGTGCACGTCCTCGAGCACCGCGTCCGCGCCGATGACGGCGGGCCCGCGGACGGTGGAGTTGCGCAGCACCGCGCCGGCCTCGATGACGACCTCGCCGGTGACGGTGGAGTCGGCATCCACCTCGCCGTCGATGCGGCGGGTGATCGAGCCCAACACGATCCGGTTCGCGTCGAGGAGCTCGTCCTTCTTGCCGGTGTCCAACCACCAGCCGTCCAGCACCGACGCACGCACGCGGCCGCCACCGTCGATCAGGTGCTGGATCGCGTCGGTGATCTCCAGCTCGCCACGCGCGGAGGGGGAGATGACGCGGGCCGCGTCGAGGATGGCCGGGGTGAACAGGTAGACGCCCACCAGCGCCAGGTCGGACGGCGGGTCGGCGGGCTTCTCGACCAGGCGCACGATGCCGCCGGCGTCGTCGAGCACGGCCACGCCGAAGCGCTGCGGGTCGGCGACGGGCTTGAGCAGCAGTTGCGCGTCGGGGCGATCGGCGGTGAACGCGTCGACCGGGCCGGTGATGCCGCCCTCGATGAGGTTGTCGCCGAGGAACATCACGATGTCGTCGTCGCCGAGGTAGTCCGCGGCCGTCAGCAGCGCGTGCGCGAGCCCGAGCGGCTGCGGCTGGTGGATGTAGGTCACCTGGATGCCGAGGTCGCTGCCGTCCCCGACGGCGGCGCGGACCTCCTGATGCGTGTCGCCGACGACGATGCCGATGTCGGTGATCCCAGCGTCGCGGAGCTGCTCCAGGCCGTAGAACAGGATGGGCTTGTTCGCGACCGGGACCAGCTGCTTGGCCGAGGTGTAAGTGATCGGGCGCAGCCGGGTGCCGGCCCCGCCGGCCAGGACCAGGCCCTTCACGCTCGGCGCCGAGGAGCGGCTGGCGGCGTCGGGGGCTGCGTCATCGGGGTGGGCTCCATCGGCGCGGCATTCGGGGTCGGTGGCACGCTAACGGTTCGGCCGAGCCCAGCGTCGCCGATGTCCTCGCGGCGGCTGTCCCAGAGGAGCGGACCGGTCGTCCCGCTCAGCCCGCCCGCAGCCGCCGGAAACCGAGGAACGCGCCGCCGGCACCTGCGGCACCCAGCCCGAGCAGGCCGAGCAGCGCTGCCGTACCCAGCCCGTTGCCGGTGTCGGGGTCGCGGTTGACCAGCTGGATGCCGAGGACCTCGGGCTCCTGATCGGCGTCGGTGGTGGTGGCGATGTCCTCACCGTTGGCGTCGGGGAGCGGGACCTCCGTGGTCTCCAGCATCTCCTCGTCGTCCTCGGTCGTGTCGTCGGGCGCCGCCGTCGGAGGTGCCGTGCCGACGGAACCGCCGGTGGCTGGTGCCGGGTCCTCCGAGGTCGGATCGTCGCTCTCATCCGTCGTGGCGCCGGTGTTGTCGTCCCCACCATCGCCACCGTCGCCACCGGGGTCCGCGCCACCGTCGCCACCGGGGTCCGCGCCGCCATCCGCCGCGCGGGCGGTCGTGCCGCAGAAGCGCAGCGCCGCGACGTCCTCCAGCACGCCGTCACCGAGGCCGTCGGTGGACGTCTGCACCGAGCCGTCCACGTACGTGACCGTCAGCCCGGTGAGCGTCGTGTCGGAGTCGACCTCCCAGCCGACCATCGCCCAGCCGTCGACGTCCGCATCCAGTGCCTGCGAGGTCACCGCAACCGCGCGGCCGTCACCCTCGACGCCGTCGGGACGCAAGGTGACCAGTCCCGGCGAGCAGGCGCGGTCCTGACGCAGCGAGGCGAGCTGGCGGTCGTCGTCCGCGGCGTCCTCGGTGGCCTCATCGTCACCGTCGGGCGCCGGTGTGGGGGCCGGGTGGCCCTCGTCGGGGTCGCGATCGCCGTCGCGGGCGCGCTCGTCGCGGTGCTCGGGATCGTCGACATCCAGCTCATCGCCGTCGTCTGCTTCCTCGTTCGCCGGCGGGTCGTCGCCGTCGGAACCGTCGGGAGCGTCGCCGCCCTCGTCGTCGTCCACGGCCTCCTCGTCCGCTCCCCGACCCCCGTCATCGGGGTCCTCGGACTCCTCCGGATCGGTGCTGTGCAGGCCCGGGCCGTCGTCGTCGCCCTCGTCCTCGTCCGACGCAGGATCGTCCGCGTCTTCCTCGGAGCTGTCGTCGTCCTCCGACGGCGGATCGGACGCGCGCTCGTCTGCGACGGCGGGCGCCAGCATCCCGGTCGCGACCACCATCATCGCGACGAGGGTGATGCGAGCGGAACGCCTTGCCAGCGTGCGGACGCGCATCGGGCGGGACCTTCGATGTCGGGTGGGTGGTCGATGACCACGGACCCGGGTCGGTCTCGCCTCTCGCTCCTCCTGGACCCTGGCGCTCTCGCGCCGTGGCGACCGTCGTTCTGGCGGTCCAGGGATCGTCGCGTCCCGGTGGCAACGCACACGTTGCCCGCGCTGTCCCGACCGATCTCGGTCCGTCGCCCCCGACGGACAGCACGTGACGCAGTGTGCTCGCACACCCACCATCCCGCAAGCGGGTCGGTCACGCTGTGTCGTCAGCCCGTGCCGGGCCGTCCACGGTCCGAGTCAGGCTGGTACGGCGTGTCGACCAGCCGTCAGGGTTCGTTCACCTCAGGGGCGTAGGCTTCCCCGATATCGCCTCCCGGAGCCCTCCCATGAACATCACCGTCGTCGGGGTCGGACACGTCGGCCTCGTGTCCGCCGCCGCGTTCGCCCGTTGGGGCCATGACGTCGTCGGCTACGACGACGATGCGGCGAAGGTCGCCACCATGCAGGGTGGCGCCCCCTGGTTCTACGAGCCCGGGCTACAGGAGCTGCTGAGCGAGGTGACCGAGGCCGGCCGCCTGCGTTTCACCAGCGACTCCGACGATGCACTGCGCGATGCGGAGATCGTCTTCGTGTGCGTCGGGACGCCACCGCTGCCCGGTGGCGGACCGAACCTGTCGTACGTGGAGGCGGTCGGTCGCACCGTGGTGGCCCAGGCCAGCCGTGAGCTGGTCCTGGTGGAGAAGTCCACGGTGCCGGCGAACACCGGGCGGCGCCTGGAACAGGTCATCGCGCGTGAGACCGAGCGGCTGGGGCTGGAGCACGCCATCCACGTGGCCTCCAACCCGGAGTTCCTCAAGGAGGGCGCCGCGGTCGAGGACACCCTGCATCCCGATCGGGTCGTGTACGGCACCTCCTCGGACTTCGCCCGTGATGCGCTGCGTGCGGTCTACGCGCCGCTGGTCGAGCAGGACGGCTGCCCGGTCGTGGAGACCGACGTGGCCAGCGCGGAGCTCATCAAGCACGCCTCCAACGCCTTCCTCGCCACCCGGATCTCCTTCATCAACGCGGTCGCACAGATCTGCGACCGGGTCGGCGCGGACGTGCAGACCGTCGCGGAGGGCATGGGCCACGACGTACGGATCGGGCACCGCTTCCTGCAGGCCGGGCTCGGCTACGGCGGCTCGTGCTTCCCCAAGGACGTCGACGCGTTCGCGCACCTCGCGTCGCAGGTCGGCTACGAGTTCGGGCTGCTCGACGAGGTCCGCGACATCAACGCCGGCCAGCGTGCCGCGGTCATCCGCAAGCTGGAACACGAACTGTGGCACCTGAACGGCAAGACCATCGCCCTGTTGGGCGCTGCGTTCAAGCCGGGGACCGACGACCTGCGCGAATCACCGGCCCTGCACCTCGCGGACGACCTGATCGCCCTGGGGGCGGAGGTGCGCATCTACGACCCGGTCGCGCTCCCCAACGTCGAGGTGCAGCGTCCCGACCTGCCCCGCGCGGAGACGATCGACGCCGCGCTCGCCGGCGCACACGCCGCGGTGGTCTGCACCGACTGGGACGACATCAAGAAGATCGAACCGCAGCGGTTCCTCGAGGGGCTCGCCTACCCCATCGTCATCGACGGCCGGAACGTCTACGACCCGGAGGCCTTCATCGGTGCGGGGCTGCGCTACCACTCCATGGGTCGGACGAGTGTCGCGTAGACGGACGAGTGTCGCCTAGACGTTCGAGTTCGGCCGATGGTTCCCACTGTGCGCCTGAGGGCACCGGGCGCCCGACCCGTACAGAACGTGCGTGGAGCAGCCGACAACGATGGCAGTGTTGCGCCTGTTGTCCTAGTGGAGGCTGAGCCGTGTCCGTCGTGTCCGTTCGTTCGAGGTTCACGCGCCGTATCGCCGTGCTGTCTACCTGCGCGGCGATCGGTGCCGTCGTGGCGGTGGCCAGCGCCGCGCCAGCGGATGCGAGCACCCGAACGCCGGTCATGCGTGAGGCGCAGGTCTCCGCCGAGCAGATGGCGGCGTGGTACCGCCACCGGGTCTCCTCCGGTTACAGCGCGACCGTCTCGATCGACCGCCTGACCCGGTACTACATCGAGGAGGGTCAGGCTGAGGGCGTCTCTGGCGATGTCGCGTTCGTCCAGGCGATCCTGGAGACGGCGTGGTTCCGCTACCCCGACACCGGCCAGGTCCGAGCGCGTTTCAACAACTTCGGCGGCATGGGCGCGTGCGACGGTGGGACCTGCACCGTGGCGCAGTTCCCGACGGCGCGTGTCGGAGTTCGCGCCCAGATCCAGCACCTGCGGGCGTACTCGGACCCTGCGGTGACGCGGAGCAACCTCGCGAACCCGTTGGTCAGCCCTCGGTTCGACCTGGTCAGTCCCAAGGGCCGCGCGCCGAACTGGGAGGACTACGGCGGCGTCGATCCGCGATACGGCGGGGTCAACTGGGCGAGCGACCCCCAGTACTCGGTGAAGATCCTGCGTCTCTACCGCGACCTCGTCGGTTTCGCCGAGCGCAACGGCGGACTGCACGCAGCGCCGGGGTATACCGATGTGGCGCGCAACGCGACCCACGCGTCGGACATCCTGACGATGCGTGCGCTCGGCATCACCAACGGGTGCCGTGACGGACGGACCTACTGCCCGACCCAACGGGTCACGCGCGGGCAGATGGCATCCTTCCTCGTCCGGGCCGGGAACATCCCGCCAGCCTCGGGCAGTCGCTTCACGGACGTCCCTCGGACGCACACCCACCACGATGACATCAACGCGCTCGCGGCAGCGGGCTACACCAACGGCTGCCGTGACGGGTCCCGGTACTGCCCGGACGATCCGATCACCCGTGCAGAGATGGCCTCGTTCCTCCAGCGAGTTGCTGGGCTCCGGGAATCGAGTGGCAGCATTTACGCCGATGTGCCCGCCTCGCACACCCACGCTGGGGCGATCCGGGCGATCACCGAGGCGGGGTGGACCAACGGCTGCCACGGTGGCGGCACCTACTGTCCTTCGCGCGATGTCAGCCGACAGGAGATGGCGTCGTTCCTTCGCCGGGCCTTCGTCCCGTACTGGTCCTAGGCCTCGGGCACCTTGCTGCTTGCTGGAGATCCTCTCGTGAAGTCACGCTCCCGTTCACTCGCGCTCGTCCTGTGCGTTGGCCTCGTCGGTACCTCGATGCTTGCCGGACCGGTGTCAGCAGCCGACGATGAGCCCGTGTTCCCGGCGTTCACGGAGTCCGCCCTGGTCTTCCACCCGGACGACCTGGATTACAACCCGACCGGGGAGTGGGACTTCCCCAGCATCTTCCATGCGGGCGCGCACCTCGCCGAGCCGCTTGCCGAGTACTACCTCTACACCGCACCCCACGACAACCCTGGTGGTATCTCGCTGTTCCTCGCGGACGAGCTCGACGGTCCATGGATCGAGTTCTCCGGGAACCCCGTCATCGCGCGCACATGGGGCGACCACCACGACGTGAGCCACGTGTCATCCCCACACGCCATCTGGATCAGCGACGGGTCGGATGTCGGTGGGCAGATCTACCTCTACTACCACGGTGAGAACCGGGTCACGCGCTGGGCCACGTCGACCGACGGTGCGAACTTCGAGTACGGCGGTATCGCGATCGATGCGGCGTCCATGGCCGGTGACGCACGCGAGGCGTCCTACGCACGCGTCGTCGAGCGGACCATCCCGGGGCGGGAAAACCGGTTCCTGATGACCTTCATGGACGCGGTCCCCGGGGACGGACTCGGTGGGCGTGAACGTCGGATCCGCCTCGCCACGTCCAACGATGCCCGCAACTGGGTGGTCGACGACCGGCCGCTCGTCCGTGCCCACCCAGCGGAGGGGACGAGCGTCTCCGGCGGCTTCTACTGGCAGTTCAACGGTGGGCACTACATCGTCTACCACGGGTCATCGGGGCGCATCTTCGTCACCGACGTCGGTGAGGACTTCTCTCGCGAGGAGCACCTGGGCGTCCTCTACGAGCCACCCACGACAGCGCCGCACAACGGAAGGGCGGCGGCGCCGTTCATGGTCGAGGATGGGGATCGGATCCACATGTTCTTCGAGACCGGGCGGCGCGGCTCGACGACCATCTCTCACTCCGTGGCTCAGCTCGGCTCGGAACTCCGGCCACTCGGACCCCTGCCGCAGCTGCCGGCGCCCGAACCCGAGCCTGCACCCGATCCTGAGCCCACGCCGTGGACCCGTACGTTCACGGACGTCGCTTCGTCGAGTTCGCACCGCACCGACATCCACATCCTCGCTGCCAACGGCATCACGGACGGGTGCGGTCCCTGGTCGAGCCACACGTTCTGCCCGGATCGCGCCGTGACGCGGGCCGAGATGGCCTCGTTCATCACCCGGTCAGCCGGCCTCCGGACGCACACGACGACGCGGTTCGTCGATGTCCGACCCGGCACGTCCCACGTTCCCGGAATCTCCGCGATCGACCGTGCGGGCTACACCAACGGATGCGGTCCCGCCAGCCACAACACCTACTGTCCGGACCGTCCGGTCACCCGCGCGGAGACCGCGACGTTCCTCGCGCGGGTGCTCGACCTGCCACGCGACGGGGTGTCGACGTTCTCGGATGTCCCCCGGACCTCGAGCCACACTGGTGGCATCGACGCGATTGCGCGAGCTGGACTCACGAACGGTTGCGGCGCTCCGTCACGCAACACCTTCTGCCCCGATCGGCCGGTAACGCGCGCCGAGATGGCGTCCTTCCTGGTGCGAGCCTTCGAGTTGCGTTGAACTCGCGGGTTTCTGGGCTGCTGGCCGACCTCGGGCTCTATGCTTGAACGACCACAGAGGCCTGCACCGGGTCGGTGTTGAGGCTCAGGTTCCTAGCTCGGTTTCGGGTTGGTTGGGCTGTCAGCACCGGGTGAAAACTGGACACCTGCCACCGGCCGAAATCTGAACACCTTGCGGTCTTGGTGAGCGAGCCTCGCGTCTCCCGACGTGAGGGGACAAGGTGTATGGCGTGCAGGACTGGGCTGAGGTGCATCGGCTGTTCCATCGCGACGGGTTGAGCAAGTCCGCGATCGCGCGGCGGTTGGGGATGAGCCGCACGACGGTGATCGAGTTGCTGGCTCGGGACGGGCCGCCGTCGTATGTGCGTGCTCCGGCGGGCTCGATGCTGGATCCGTTCAAGGACGAGATCCGTCGGATGCTGGCTGATGATCCGGGCGTGGCCGCGACGGTGGTGCTGGAACGCATCCGCCGATCGGGGTTTGAGGGTCGGATCACGATCGTGCGCGACTTCGTCGCCAAGGTCCGTCCGCAGTTCGCTGCGGCGCAGGCGTTCCAGCGGACCAGCTATCTGCCGGGCGAGATCGGGCAGGTCGATTGGTGGCACACCGGCATCAAGCTCGATGTCGGCCGCGGGGCCCTGCGTGAGGCGTTCGGCCTGGTCGTGAGTCTGCCGCACTCCGCCGCTCATGCGGTGGTGTTCACGTTGGCCAAGGACGTGCCGGGCTTTCTGGCTGGGCTGCTCGGCGCGCTGCAACGGCTTGGCGGGGTCCCGGAGAAGTTGGTGTTCGACAACGACACCTCGATCGTCGCGTCCCGTCAGGCAGGCACGGCACGGCTGCATCTGGAGGTCGCGGCGCTGCTGGGCCAGCTCGCGGTCAAGCCGGTGGTGTTGCGTCCGGCGACCCCGACCTCCAAGGGGCAGGTCGAGCGGACCATCAGGTTCTTGGAGACCTCGTTCGTGCCGCTGCGCACGTTCACCGGGCTGGCTGATCTGCAGGCCCAGCACGATCGCTGGGCGGCCGAGGTTGCGTTCGCCCGTCACCACCGTCGTGTCGGCGCGGTCGTCGGCGACGCATGGGCCACGGAGCGGGGCTGGCTCAAGCCGCTGCCCGACCCGTTGCCGGACGTCTCCCGGCAGCTCGAGACCCGGGTGTCCAAGGACTGCTTCGTGCGTGTCGGCAACGCCGACTACTCGATCCCACCCGGGCTGGCCGGCCGCCGCGTGCAGATCGCGCTCACCCTCGAACGGGTCGTGGTCCGGCTCGAGGGCACCGTCATCGTCGAACACGACCGGTCCTGGATCCCCGCTGACGTGGTCATGGCCCCGACCCATCTACGGCTGCTGCGTGAACATCGTGAGGCCCGCAAGGCGCTCGCCGCGGGGGATGTCGAGGTCCCGGTCGCTGATCTGAGCGTCTTCGACGCCCTTGCCGGAGGCGGGTTCTGATGGCCACCAAGAAGACCACCGGCATGGCGTCGTCCGCGTCCGAGGTCGCGTTCTACGCCCGAGCGCTCAAGGCCCCACGGATCGGCCCAGCGGCCGAGTCGATGGCCGTCCGGGCCCGCGAGCAGGGCTGGGACTACCAGCAGTTCCTCGCCGCGGTGCTGGCCGAGGAGGTCACCGCCCGCGAATCCCACGGCGGAGCGGCCCGGGTCAAGGCCGCCCGGTTCCCCCAGGTCAAGACCCTGGATGACTTCGACTTCGCCTTCCAACGCTCCATCGACCGCACCGTGATCTCGCATCTCGCGCAGCTCGACTTCCTGCGCGAAGCGAAGAACGTGGTGTTCCTCGGCCCACCCGGCACCGGCAAGACCCACCTGTCCATCGCGCTCGGAGTCCAAGCCGCACGGCGCGGCCACCGGGTCGCGTTCGCGACCGCCCACCAATGGGTCCAACGCCTCACCGCCGCCCAACGCACCGGCACCCTCGACCAAGAGCTCGAACGGCTCGGCCGGATCCCGCTGCTGATCATCGACGAGGTCGGCTACATCCCGTTCGACCCCGACGCCGCAGCACTGCTGTTCGCACTCATCTCATCACGCTACGAACGCGCCTCGATGATCGTCAGCTCCAACAAGACCTTCTCAGCCTGGACCGAGATCTTCGGCGACGCGGTCGCCGTCGCCGCCCTCGTTGACCGCCTCGTGCACCACGCCGAAGTCCTCGTGCTCCGCGGCGACAGCTACCGCCTCAAAGACAAAAGCAAAGACGTGCTCGGAACCGACACGAGCTGACCAACAGCTGTTCAGATTTCAACCGACGACAACCGACCAGGATTCGACCGGTGTTGACATTGGGCTAGGGGTCCTGCCCCGGCCCAAGCCGCACGACGCGCCCTCCGCGGTCGCGTTCGCGACCGTCCACGCCTAGGTCCAAGGACGCACCGCCGGGTTGCGCACACTCGACCGAGGGTCCGAACGGCACGGTTGGATGCCTCTGATGATGGTCGACGAGGTGGCTACATCCCCCAGGGGCCTGACACCCAGCACTGGTGTTCGTCCTGGCCTCGCCACGCTACGAGCCCGCTCGATGATCGTCAGCTCCGACCAGGAGTCCGTCTGCACCTCGACCGAGGGCTTCGACCGCGGAGTCGTCGCTTCCGCCCACGCTGCCCTGCTCGTCCAACACGCTGAAGTCCTCGTGCTCTCGGCCGGCTACCGCTCCCAAGTTCCGACGTTCTGGCCACGGCGATCCAGGATCGGATCGAGGTTGTGCCGACCGATCAGTTGTCGCGCTGCGAGTCGAGCGACAGCTCGGTCAGAGGTCGAAGGCGCGCACCAGGAAGGATGCCATCTCTGCGCGCGTGACGTTCCGGTCAGGGCAGTACCGGCCGGAGCCGCACCCGTTGGTCAGCCCAGCCCGTGAGATGGCCTCGATCGCGCCTGCGTGCGTCGTGCCGTTGCGCACATCGCTGAACCCGGTGCTCGACCGTGAGACATCGAGGTCGAGGGCGCGTGCCAGGAAGGATGCCATCTCTGCGCGCGTGACGTTCCGATCGGGGCAGTACCGGCGGGTATCGCCGCAGCCGGTGGTGAGCCCAGCGTGACGGATCGCCTCGATGTTCGGGCTGTGCACGTTGCTGGACGGGGTGTCGCTGAACTGACCCGGATTACGGGGCAGGAGCCCGTCGGCTCGGCCGAGGAACGTGGCCATCTCCGCACGCGTGATGGGACGGTCCGGGCAGTACGAGCCTCTCCCGCAGCCCATGGTGACCCCGGAGGAGGCGAGGGACAGGATGTCGCCTCGATGCGTGGGTGTGCCGGCGATGTCGTTGAACCGGACCGTTGGAGCCGATCGCGGCTGACGGAACACCTGGGTGACCCAGGTCCGCGAATTGCGTACCTCGACACCGATGCCGATCTCCGTGACGCGGGGGTTCAGGATGTTCTCGCGGTGGCCTTGGGAGTTCATCAACGCTCGGTGGATCGACGCCACGGACGGACCGAAGCCGACGTTCTCCGCGACCAGTCGGTAGCCGGTGATCTCCGACCCCAGCCTCGGGTTGTGGTGGAGGTGGCTCCGGTCCGCCATGACGACCGAGTGCCGACGGGCAGAGGTCCGCAGATCGGAGGCGACCGTGAGCCGCGGGAGGCCGCGTTGGACTCGCTCGGCGTTCACCGAATCGAGGAACCGCACCTCGGCGTTGGTGTCGTTGCGCGCTTCGGCGGGGGTGGCCGGGAGCAGCACTAAGCTCAGGACGCTGAGGAGCAGCATGAGGATCAGCGGCAGCCTGTGGTGTCGCGCCTCGAGGATCACTGGTCGTCCCATCGTCGGCTCCGGTCGGAAGGTGCACCCGTGGCATCGGCAGCCGCCGGTCGGAAGTTGACCCTGGTGAGCGGTATCCGGACGTGGTTCGTCGACTCTTCGCCGCGTTGGTGATGGCGGCGGGCCGCCTGTTCTCGTCGATCCGCCGGCCCCCACCGGTGGTGGAGCGTGCGGCACTCGTCGTCGCCTCCATCGGCATGCTCATCGCTGCCTGGCTCACCATCCGGAGCGGACGGATCGACCCCGACCAGCTTCGTTGGGGACCATTGGTGATCGCCGCGGTCATCGGCGTTCCCGCAGCCGTCGCGATGAACGCCATGGAGTTCTGGTGCTCGGCCTGGGCCACGGGCACCCGGCTCGGCTGGCGCAGGGCGCTGCGCACCACGATCCTCGCGACGGCAGCGAACCTGCTTCCACTCCCCGGAGGACCGCTGGTCCGCATCCATGCGCTGCAACGCGTCGGGACGGGGCTCGGGCGTGCAGGCCAGGTCACGGCCGGGATCGGCGTGATCTGGGTCGGGGTCGCTGCGCTGGTCGCGGGGGGAGGCGCTGCCGCCGCAGGAGCGACGGCTGGCCTCGTCGTCGGTGCGTTGCTCGCAGCTGCGAGCCTGCTCGGCGCTGGTGTGCTCATGCTCGTGAGGGCGTCGGCGGACGGGCGTCGCCTGCGCAGCGTCGTCGGTGTGCTGACGATCGAAGCGGTCTCCGTGCTGGTCTCCGCGGCCCGCCTCTGGCTCGTCCTGCTGGCGTTGGGGGAACCCGGCACCCTCCCGATGGTCCTAGTGTTGGCGGTCGCGGGTGTGCTCGCGACCGCGGTTGGCATCGTGCCGGCCGGACTCGGGGTCCGGGAAGGGCTCAGCGCGTTGCTTGCGGAGGCGGTCGGGCTCCCGGCAGCGCTCGGCTTCCTCGCCAGCCTGGTCGACCGCGTCCTCGGGCTGGTGGTCGTGGCCCCTGTCGGGCTGTGGTTGGCCAGCCGACGTGCAGCAGGTACGGAGACCAGGGCGTGAGCGGCACGGTCGGTGTGGCAGCTTGGGTCGGCGCGGGCAACCTCGGCGACGAGTTGCTCCTGCGGTCGACGCTTCGCGAACTGGACGCCGTCGGGCTCGAGGCGCTGGTGCTCAGCTTGGATGCCGCAGCGACGGAGCGCCTCCATGGGGTCCAGGCGGTCCACCACCTGGCGCTGGCGCGTCACCTCCCCGCCCTGGACGGCTTGGTCTTCGGCGGGGGAGGTCTGATCCAGGACCGAAGCTCCGTGTGGTCACCGCTCTACCAGGGGCACCGACCGTTACTCGCGCGGGCCGCCCGGCTCCCGGTCGTCGGTGTGGGCCTGGGAGCAGAGCACCTCCGCTACCGGAGCTCACGCTCGGCAGCCCGACTCGCGCTGGGCGGTTCCAAGGAGCTGTGGGTGCGGGACGAACCATCCGCCCGCGTCCTGAAGCAGCTCGGTCTGGGCGAGGTGGGCGTGGCTGCCGACCTGGCTTTCCTGCTACCGACGCCACGGACTCCGCGTCGTGATGACCTCGTCGTCAGCCTGGTCGGCTCGAGTGGTGGTGGCGGGCTGCGGCCGACCCGTCGCGGTCGGGTCGCGACCGAGCCACCCCCGAGGGCGATAACGCAGTGGGCGGCGTTCCTCGACGAGGCGGCGCGCAGGACGTCGTGTGCCGTTCGTTTCGTCGCGATGGACCTCGTGCGTGACACAGAGCTGCACGAGCGGGTGGCTGCGAGGATGCAGGCGCCGACCTCCACCGCTCCGGTCGGGCTGAGTGAGCTGCCCGAGGTCGTCGGGGGCGCGCGGGCGGTGATCGCCGCGCGCTACCACGCCTGTGTGCTCGCCGTCCTCGCTGGACGGCCGACGCTCGCCTTCGGCTACGCCCCGAAGATCGATGCGCTCGCGCGCGCGGCTCCCGGGTCCGTTGCCCGGTTCGATCACGACGTCGCGGGCGTGGACGCGGCCAGGGCGCAGGTTGGCGCGTTGCTCGCGTCCCTGGACACATCCCTTGATCCGGAGCAACGCGAACGCCTACAGCGTGATGCTGCCCGGCAGCGTTCGGCGTTCCGGCTGCTGCGTACGCTCATCGACGCATGAGCGCCGTGACGGCCTCGGCGACGTGCCCCCAGTCGGTCCGGCGATCCTGTGAGGCGGTGCGGTAGGCCTCGAAGCCGTCCCTGACCTCGAGCATGGCGTCGGCCATCGCGCCAGGGTCCTGGGGCGGGACGAGCCGTCCGTCGAGGCCGTCGGCGACCGCCTCGCCGAGACCGCCCACGTCGGTGGCGACGACCGGGCGGCCTGCGGCCCGGGCCAACGGGATCGTGCCCGACTGGGTCGCGGACCGGTAGGGCGCCAACAGCAGGTGGTGGGACGCGAACAGCTCCGCGACCTCGGCGTCCGGGACGTAGCCGGGACGCAACACGACTTGCTCGGTGAGTCCCTGTCGACGCAGGAGCTCCTCCCAGCGCTCTATCGGCTCCCAGAACTCGCCAGCGATCGTCAGTTCGATGGACGCCCCGCGATCGGCAGCCGCGCGGACGGCCACGAGCGCGTCCTCGACTCCCTTGTAGGCACGGACGTAGCCGAAGACCAGGACCCGCAGCGGCTCGGTGGGCGGTGGCCTGCCCGGTGTCAGGGGGAGGTTCGGTGGGTGAGCGACCACCGTGCATGGCATGCCCGGTGCGAGCTCCCGCACGTCGTCGCGGATCGCGTCTGCGTGACACAACACGCCGTCGACCAGATGGAGTGCGGTGCGGAGGGCTGCGGTGTCACCCGGGTGACGCTCGTGAGGGCGGGCGTTGTGGACCACCAGGATGCGTCTCGTTCCTTGTGCCGCCGCCAGCGCGGAGATGACTGCAGGCGCATGGAATGCGGTGACCCAGGGCACGACCAGCGCGTCCCCTGCGGCCGCGCGCCAGCCCGCGCGGACCCAACTCGAGGGGGCCCACCAGTCGGCAAGCTCAGAGTTCCGCTCGTGCGGTGGACGACCGCGGTCAGCTGTCCGTCCGGGGTACAGCCGCGGGGGGTACAGGGTCCGCCAGGACAGGCGCTGGACCCGGTTCCCGCGGCCGCTGAGGCCCTCGGCGAGGTTGTGGCCGTGCTGCGCGATACCGCCCGGGTGCGGGGGGAGCGGACCGAAGTAGGTGATGTCCATGAGGAAGCGTTAAAGCCTTGTGAAGGATCGGCCGAGAGGGACGAGGAGGGAACTCGCCCAGCCGACCGTCCGTTGCGTACCGGCGAGTGCCCCAAAATTCGGCGCACCGACGAGTGAAGCAGGGCGGGGGCGCTGTCGGCGATGCCGATCCCTGCCGGCGAAGGAACGAGGAACCGGTGGAACCTGTGTCGACCTCAAGCCCCCGCGCCACTGGCCGACTGCGTCGGCCGGTGGCGATGGCCTGTGTCCTCGCGCTCGTGATGGTGCTCGCGCCCTCGATCGCGTTTGCGGAGGGCGACGCGCCACCGCCGGAGACGGTGACGGACGAGATCGAGCGGTTCGCCCTCGCCGAGGAGGTGGACGGTTGGCAGACCTCCGAGGTCGTCGCGGCCCCCATCGCCTTCACGATGATCGGCTTCGCTGGTCCGGAGGTGGCCACGCTGGAGGCCAGGGTGCAGAGCCCCGAGGGCTGGTCGGAGTGGTACGAGCTGCCGTTCATGGACGACGAGGACGGCCCCGACGAGGCCAGCGCTGAGGGTGCGCAGAGCAGCGACCCGGGTCAGGGCCGGGCGTTCACCGAGCCGCTGTTCGTCAGCGAGGCGAGCCACGTCCAGATCCGCGTGTCGGGTGCGCCGCTGCGCGACTTCCGGGCCTCGGTCATCGATGCGGATGGTGTCTCGCGCAGCCTGTTCCAGCGGGTTCGGGATTCGTTCCGACCGTCACTTACACAAGCCCCGGCCGAGGCCGCGGCGCCCTCGAACATCATCTCTCGTCAGCAGTGGGGCGCGAACGAGAAACTGCGGCGCGGGAACCCGAGCTACGCGAGGCAGGTCAACTACGCGGTCGTGCACCACACGGCACACGGTCCGAACGCCAACAGCTACACCCGTGATCAGGCGTTCGCTCTGATGCGGTCGTTCTACTCGTACCACACCACCACCCTGGGCTGGAGCGACATCGGTTACAACATCGTGATCGATCGCTACGGGCGGATCTTCGAGGGTCGCGCCGGTGGATTGACCAGTGGAGTGATCGGTGCACACGCCGGTGGGTTCAACACCGGATCCGTCGGTGTCGCCTTGATCGGCAACTTCGAATCGGTACTCCCGACCGCCGCTGCGAGGAAGTCCCTGGTCGATGTACTGGCATGGCAGGCGGGGCACCACGGCTTCGACCCACAGGGCACCGTCCGTGTGTCGAGTGGCGGGAACGCGCGGTTCCCTCGAGGGACGAACGTGAACCTGCGCGGTGTGGTCGGTCACCGCGACACCGGTTGGACCGCGTGCCCGGGCGCTCGTTTCGCGTCCACGTTCAACTCGTTGCGCTCGGATGTCGCCGCCAAGGTCCAGGCGCCGTTCCCGCGCCACTCGTTCCCCGACGTCAGCAGCGACCGCTATTTCGACGTTCCGGTTTCTTGGCTGGCGCACCACGGAATCACCGATGGCTTCGGCGACACAGGGACGTTCGCGCCCGGTGCAGCAGTGACTCGTGGGCAGATGGCTTCCTTCATCTGGCGACTCGCAGGCAAGCCGACCGGCCATCCCAACCACGGTTTCCCTGATGTGCCATCCAACGCTCACTACGCCGATGCCGTTCGCTGGATGAAGGCGACAGGCATCACGGATGGCTACGGGACGACGGGAAGGTTCGAGCCGAACCGATCGGTGACGCGAGGCGAGATGGCCACGTTCCTCTGGCGTTACGCCGGTGAGCCGACCGGCCATCCCGATCACCGCTTCCCCGATGTCGGCGAGCGGCACTACACGGAGGCTGTGCGCTGGATGCGGGCCCACGGCCTGACGAACGGTTTCGGCGATACCGGCGAATACCGGCCGAGCCGTTCGATCACTCGCGGGGAGATGGCGGCGATGTTGTACCGCCTGTCTTCCACGCCGACCGCGTGGAAGAGCGCACCTTCCGTGACGCCCTACGCAACCTTCTATCTGGGCTAGCGATCTGCTTCTTTTCGAGACGTTGGCCGAGGGTCCGTCGGGACCTGTCCGATCTGGCCGTTCACGTTGACGACCTGGCTGCGATCCGACCCGCCTACGCGCAGCGTCGTGGGGGTATCCGTGCTGTGAGACCGACCTGAGGATCGTGCTGCTCGTGGCCAGCATCTCGGACGGAGACGTGGCCAACGATGCGTCGGTGCCCTTGAAGGCGCCCCGCGATCTCAGCCATGGCAGACTCGTAGTGGGTCATCGTGTCGAACCTCTTCGTGTAGGAGCTTGGAGATTCGCACGGTGGCCCGCCTACGTCGTGACCGCCGTCACGGGCCTGCTCCTACACCACCACGTGGCACTCACCCCGGCGATGTGGCTATGCCACGAGAGCACCTACCAGGTGGTGCATCAGCCCGGCTCGCCTCGGATGGGCCCTTCGCGTCTCGCACCTGATCAGAGTTCGCCGCTTCGTACCGGACGTGACCACCGACGTGCCCAGCAGCGTGCCGAACGGCGCCGGCCTCGATTCGAGCAGCCGATGCTGTCGATCCAACAGCGGCCGTTCTCGCCCGATGGCTGCACCGAAGCCGGGCACTGGGAAGGCGACCTGATCATCGGCAAGGATCGCCGCTCAGTGATCGGCACGCTTGTGGAACGGCAGACCCGGTTGGTGCGTCTGCTGCTCTTCGCCAACGTGATGGGGAGGCCCTGCACGATGGGCTGCGAGCGCGGCTTGCCGTTCCCGCCGACGACTGCCGCGGGATGCTACGAGCGTCACCCGAAGCGGACCGTTGATGGGACCTGTGGTGCATCTCTCCAGGCGCTCCGGGACCCGGAGAGTCGGTGGAGGAAGGCAGCCATCTGTGCACGGGTGACGGGGTCGTTGGGTTCGTACCGACCGGTGTTGCCCACACCGTCCGTGATGCCTTCGGCCTTGAGCCATCTCACCGCCTCGTCGTAGTACGCTCCGCCCGGTACGTCGGGGAACCCGTGGTCGGCATAGCCAGTCGGTCGACCAACCATCCTCCAGAGGAACGCAGCCATCTGTGCACGGGTCACCCGCGCGTTCGGCTGGTAGAGGCCGGTGTTCCCGACGCCGTCGGTGATCTCGGCCGACCGCAGCCAGCGGACGCCACCGTCGTAGAAGTCGCTGCGGAGCACATCGGGGAACCCGTGGGATGCGTTGACCGCCGGGCGGTCCATCGCGCGCCAGAGGAAGGCCGCCATCTGGCCTCGCGTGACGTGGTCCGCTGGGCGGTAGAGGCCAGTGCTTCCGACGCCGTCCGTGATGCCGCGTGCTCGCAGCCACCGGACAGCACCGTCGTAGTAGGCGTTGCTCGGGACGTCGGCGAACCCGTGGGTCGGCATCGAGGAGGTCCCAGTCCCAGGGACGCTGGACCGGTTCGGGCACCGGCGGTCACCCCAAGCACGGCAGTGGACGGGCCGGTAGTCCCAGCTGAGGATCTCGACGACGTCGCCACTGTTCCGGAGGATCGGAGAGGACTTCCCCCAGTACTGCTGGGTTCGCGTGGCTGACCCCTTGCCGACGGTGACGGTGAGCCGCTCGCCAGGGTCGAGGAAGGTATTCGCGCGGAACTCGTGCCCGTACGGCCACTTCCGCAGCTGGTAGCCGTCGAGGTGGATCCGCTTCTGTCCGACGTTGCGCAGACGGATGAACTCCGTGTCCGCGGTGTCGACTCCCGGCGGGTCGTACTCGATGTGATCGATCCGGAGCGATCCAGCGAGAGAGCTCGAACATTCGACCACGCAGGGGTAGACGAAGGCCTTCCTCACGTTGCCGCGTGTATCGAGCAGGTAGGCGCCATCGCCGACACCGGTTGCTCGGTCTGCGTTGTCGAAGATCGGTGAGCCGCTCCCCATGTAGCGATTCGTGGCGTTGTCGGTCCCTCGACCGACGCGGAAGCGCATCCGCGCGCCGGGATCGATGCGGGTCCCGCTGGGGATCCGGTAGGTGAAGTGCGAGGAGTCGCGGAGAACCCATCGGCTGAGGTCGAGCGACGTGCTCTGGTGCCGGTTCACGACCACGACGTACTCGTCGTTGATGTTGTCGCGATCGTTGCCGTCTGCGTCTGACTTCACCCACATGTCGATCGGATGACCGGCCTGTGGGCCTGCTCCACAGAGTTGGTCGTTCCAGATGCCCCTGCGCTGGACCCGCGCGTGGTGTGCTGCGACCGCGTAGGAGTCCATGGACGTGATCTCGCCGGCGAGTGGGAACCACAGGCCCATGCCGTCGGAGAGGAGCTGACGGTTGACGTCGATCGAGCCTCCACCGGCGCGAGGGAGGTGCAGCGAGCGCACCGGTCTTCCGTCGGAGCGGGCGCTGGCGGAGCGTGCCCGCAGGTCAACGCGCTTCCCTTCCACGAGCTCGCGGAGCCGGCGGGTCGCGATGTCGTCGCCGCACTCGCCGCGCTCGAACGCTTGGATCGCCGACAGGCGCACCGAGATGTCGCTCGACCGCCCGTCCGGCCGGACCATGACCGTGTCGCCATCGACGACACGTGTCACGACACCGCGTTCGCGCACCGGGTCTGCCGGCGCAGCCTCAGCGGCCGTCGCAGCCAGCGCCATCACGGTCATGAAGAGCGCGCCGCACGCAGCGGCCCGGATGATCGCGCGTGCCGGCAGGACAGAAGCGGCAAAGCGGTCCTGGCGATGAGAGCGCACGGCGATCCTCATTCGTGTGGTTGCCGAGTGCATCGGCACGTCCCCACTCCGCCTGAACGAGACGAGACCGATCGTCGGCCGGCGGAGCGTTACCCGCACGACAGGCGTCGGCGCAGCGGTAGCCTCCTGACGATGGTGACGTCCCCGACTGCTCCCCCCCCGGCCAGGGGACCTGCTCCGCCCCTGTTCCTTCGGTCCGGTTGGCTCGCGCGGGCTCCGTACCTCGGGTTGTTCGGCGTGGGTCTCGGCCTCCTCCTGCTGCAGACGGTCGTCTACCCGTTGGGCGCGGGCCCCAGCTGGGACGAAGCCGTCTACCTCACGCAGACGTCCGCTGGGAGCCCGGCTGTCTACTTCGACGAACACCGCAGTCGCGGGATGGTGTTGTTGCTCTCGCCGGTCGCCGCGTGGGGCGCACCGATGGTGGTCGTGCGACTGTGGGTCGCCACCACCCTGGCGGGCTTGCTTGTCGCCGCGTACTGGCCGTGGGCTCGGATCTATCGCTTCGGAGCACCTGCGGCCGCCGTGGTGTTGCTCAGTCTGTGGAGCTCGCTGTACTTCTCGGCGGTTCTGTACCCGAACTTCCTCGCCGCGCTCTCGATCGTTGGGGGAGCCGGGTCGCTCGTGCGGGCCTTGGAAGATCCACAGCGAAGCAGCCGACTGGTCCCAGTCGCCTTGTGGATGGTCGGCGCGGGTCTGCTGCGCCCATCGGATGCGGTGCTCGCGGGCGTCGGCATGGCGGTTGTCGCCGTGTTCGGGTGGCGTGCTGCAGCGGTACGGCCGCTGGGCGCTGCCGCCGTTGGGGGACTGGTCGGCGTCGGGGTCTGGCTCGTCGAGGGAGCTGTTCGGTTCGGCTTGTCGCCGGTGGGTCTCGTCACTGGAGCGGTCGAGCGGAGCACCGGCGGACCATCGCCGAACCAACTTCCTCTCTACCTCGCGAACCTCGACGGTCCACTGCGTTGTCGCGCCGAGTGTCGAGCGGCGTACCTCGCCGACCCCGGGTGGCAAGGTGTGCCGGAACCGTTCGGGATATGGCTGGCGGCGGTCGCCCTGCTGGTGGTGCTGGGTGTGGTCGGGTCCAAGGACCGCAGGCCTCTGGTACTAGCCCTCGTGGCGACGGTGCCGCTGCTGTGGTTCTACGCCAGGTCGGGCTCTGCGGTGAACCAGCGCTACCTCCTCCCGGTCCTCGGACTGGTCGGGGTGGCGGCAGGAGCTGGGGTGGCGTTGCTGTACGACCAGGTGGCAGCATCGGGGCGGGGCATCCGTCGCGTGAGCGCGCTGCTCGGCCTCACGCTGCTCGTCGTCTTCGGCGCTCTGTGGGGTCTCGGCCAGGGCAGGGCTGCCTCCGAGGAGATGGAGGCGTCCATGCAGCATCGGATCCGCGCAGAGGAACTCGCCCGTATCGTTGTGGAGCGCGCCGATGGTCGACCTTGCGCCGTTGCTGCGCAGAACAGCTACCCGCAGATCCAGTACTGGTCCGAGTGCCTCACCGTGGAGTTCCAGGTGCACCCGGATCGGGTCACCCACCCGCTCGGTCATCACCATGCGCGTCACGACTTGGATGCACTCGCGGCCGACGGATGGGCGGTGTTCGCGCTCGTTCAGCGCGAGCTTCCCGAGGATGCGGCCGTGAACAGCTGGCCGTCCGAGCGGATCGACTCCGATGTGCTTGGCCGCTACGAACTCTTTGTCCATCCGCTGTCGGTTGCCTCCCAACCCTGAGGCGGCGTCCGACCCGTCGAGGGGTCCTGGTAGCGTCTGAGGGATCCAACGGCCGGGGGCCGTCGATGCCGGCTCTCTGACGGGTGGTCCCCTTCCCTCCGCCCACTGTCCGGAGCCGTCGACGTGCCCCTCCTCGCCCGCACCGTTGCCACCCCCCTCGCGATCGAGGTCCGGGCCGGCGCACTCGATGCGCTCGGGCCACTGCTACGCGATGGCCGTATCTCGACGGGCGGCAAGGTGGCCATCGTCATCGGGCCTGGGCACGGCGCGACGATCGCCGAGGGGCTCGTGGCGCAACTCCCGCGTGCGAGCATCCACGTGGTGGAGGGTGGGACCCTCGAGGCGTCCATCGAGCTCATGAGTGAGCTCCGCCAGGACTTCCACGATGCGGTGGTCGGGATCGGCGGCGGCCGCACCCTCGACGTCGCGAAGTACGCGGCGAGCATGGTGGGGCTGCCGTTCGTCTCCGTCGCCACGACCCTGACGCACGACGGTCTGGCATCACCCGTCGCCAGTCTGGTCAGCCAGGGCCGCAAGGCCTCCTACGGGGTGCATGTCCCGATCGCCGTCGTCGTCGACATCGATCAGGTCAGGACCGCACCGCAGGAGCACCTGATCTCCGGTGTCGGCGACGTGCTGAGCAACCTGTCGGCGCTGGCCGACTGGGAGCTTGCGCGGTCGGTCAAGGGAGAATCGGTCGACGGGCTGGCGGTGTCCATCGCCCGCAGCGCCGCGGAGGCGGTGATCGAGGCCGAGCCGGGCACCGACGAGTTCCTCGCCATCGTGGCGGACACGCTGATCCTGTCAGGCGTGGCGATGACGATGTCCGGCAGTAGTCGGCCCTGCAGCGGTGCCTGTCATGAGATCAGCCACGCGCTGGACGCCTACCACGGCAGCCCAGGGCTCCACGGTGCGCAGGTGGCGCTCGGGGCGCTCTTCGCCAGCTGGTTGCGACAACAGCGTGGCATCCCGGATGGTGGCTTGTTCGACCGCCTGGACCGAGCGCTTGCACGCCACGGTCTGCCGCGGGTCCCGGGCGACCTCGGCATCGACCGGGCGACGTTCGTGAACGCGGTGATCGAGGCCCCACGGACGCGTCCGGACCGCTTCACCGTCCTCGAGCACATCGACCCGTCGCCGACACACGTGGAGGAGCTGGTCGATGCCTACATCGAAGCCGTCGATCGATGAACTCCGCCGGGTGACCCAGGCCGGCATCGTCGAACGACGCAGCGCCGAGCACTGGGCCGGTCGCCTGTACATGCGTCCGCTCTCCCCGTACGTCACCAGGCAGCTGATCCGGACGAAGGTGAGCCCGGATGCGCTGACCCTCGCGATGATCGTGGTCGGGCTGATCTCGGCCGGGCTGGTGGCGGTCCCGGCGCTGTGGTCGGCGGTCGTCGCCGCGTTGCTGGTGCAGCTGTACCTGCTGCTCGACTGCGTGGACGGCGAGGTCGCTCGGTGGACGCAGCGCACGAGCGCGGCGGGCGTCTACCTGGATCGACTCGGGCACCACGTCGTCGAGGCAGCGATCGTGGTCGGGCTCGGGGTCCGTGCGGGTGGCGGGCTGTCCTCGGAGCCGTCCTGGTGGTACGTGCTCGGGGCCTTCGCCGCGTTGCTCGTGGTCATCGGCAAGCTCGAGTCCGACCTGGTCACCGTCGCTCGCGCGGGGGCCGGCCTGCCTGCCGATGCCCAGACCGATCCGAGCTCACGGGTGCGTGGTATCCGCTCGATGCGGCAGATCGTCGCCGTCGTGCCCATCCACCGGCTCGTCGGCGCGATCGAGATCTCGCTGGCGGTGGTGATCGTCGCGACCATCGACCTGGTGCGGACCGACCTGCTCGCGACCCGGAGCCTACTCGGGGCCGTCGCGGTGATCAGCGCCGTGGTCGCGGTGGGCCACCCCCTGACGATCCTGACCTCCGGGCGGTTGCGGTGAGGATCGGGTGCGTGATCCTCACCACCGGTGAGCGGCCCGAGGAACTGCGTGCGGCCATCGAGTCCGTGCAGCACCAGCGTGACGCTGATGTGGAGATCGCCGTCGTCTACAACAGCGATGCGGACGACACCCCGGTGGTACCCGGCTGTCGTGTCCTGACCCCCGGCGCCAACCTCGGGATCCCGGAGGGACGCAACGTCGGCGCCGACGCGCTCCGGCACTGCGACCTGCTCCTCTTCCTCGACGACGATGGGATGCTCGTCCGCGACGACACCCTGCATCGGGTCAGCGGGGCGTTCGCCACCGACCCGAAGCTCGGGGTGGTCTCCCTGCGCATCGTGGATCCGGCCACCGGACGGACCGAGCGACGCCACGTCCCTCGACTCCGGGTCGGCGACCCCGCGCGGAGCTCGTGGGTGACCACCTTCCTCGGCGGTGCCGCGGTGATCCGGGGCGAGGCCTTCCACCGGGCAGGTGGCCTGCCAGGGGAGTTCTTCTACGCACACGAGGAGACCTCACTGGCCTGGCGCCTGCTCGACCTCGGCTACCGGATCCGCTACGTCGGCGATCTCACCCTGGCGCATCCGGCAGCCCCGCCTGCTCGCCACGATCAGTTCCACCGGCTCACGGCCCGTAACCGGGTCCTGCTGGCTCGCAAGCATCTCCCGCTCCCGCTCGCCCCGCTGTACGTCGCGCTCTGGTTCGTGCTCGGCGTGCTCCGAGCGCCGGCAGGCAGAGGTGCGGCGTTGCAGGGCTTCCGGGAGGGGCTGCGCGCGACGGACGTCGAGCGTGAACCGATCCGGTGGCGCACCGTCGCACGAATGACGCGCTACGGCCGACCGCCGTTGCTCTGAACGATCTGCACGGGCTGCTGGATCAGGTGCTGCGCACGACCGCGTCGAACCGGGCCGCGACGGCCCCCGCGGAGAAGTCGGCCGCCCGTCGCCGCCCGGCGCACGAGAGCTCTTCGCGCAGCGATCGGTCGCTGAGGACACGCACCATCGCGTCGGCGAGTGCCTCGGCGTCCTCGGGTGGGACGAGGAGCCCGTCGACGCCGTCGGTGATGATCTCACGAGGACCGTTGGGGCAGTCGAACGCCACCACAGGTATGCCGAGGTTCATGGCCTCGACGATCACCATGCCAAAGGCCTCGTGGCGGGAGGGAACGACGCAGATGGTCGCCTGCAGCAACTCCGCCTCGACCCGCGCCGTGGCCGGCAGGAAACTGATCCGTTCCGCGACACCCCGGGCGAGTGCGAGACTCCGCATGGCGTCGAGCCGGTCGCGTCGTGCGGGGCCGACCAGCCGCAACTCCGTGGTCGGCCGGTGGCCGTTGACGTGGACGAAGGCGTCGATCAGCAGGTCGGTCCCCTTCACCGGGCTCATCCGACCGACGCACAGGATGCGTTCGGGCCCGCTGGCGCGCGCGGGAGCGTCCACAGCCTGTTCGACACTGTTCGGGATCACGTGGACCGGGGGCCCGACTTCACCGAGCTCCGCACGGATCCGCGTGGCATCCGCGTCGGTCAACGTCGTCACCGCATCGCAGCGTCGGTAGGCATCCAGCAGCGGCGGGCGGAGCTGGTCCGCCTCGTTGTCGAACGGCAGGTGCTGCTGGGCCACGATGCGAACCCCGGGACGGACGGACCGGGCGGCCACGATGCTGAGTCCGGCCCGCGTCGGGATGATCACACCTTCCCGGATGCCGCGCAGTCGCCGCGCGAGCACGAGGTCCGTCCACAGGGAGAACCGGTAGGCGCGACCGTCCCCCGGCGGGATGAGCCGGGTCGGCTGCGGTGCAGCGTGGCGCCGGATCCAACCGCGGATCCCGCCCCCGGACGGACTCGGCGGCTGGCGCTGATCGACGAGCACCTCCGTGCGCACCTCGTCATCGAGCGCGAAGGGATCCAGGTCCTCGAGTTGGTACACCGAGAGCAGGTGGATCCGGTGATCGGTGTGCCGCGCGAGCGCGTTGGCCATGTTCACCGTCGCTCGGACCGTGCCGCCGATGGCGTGCCGGTTGGCGAGCAGCAGGTAGAGATCGGTGGCGCCTCCGTGGTCCGTTCGCGTGCGACGCCGGGCACGCCGCCGCCGCGCGGCGGTGTCCGTCACCGCGAACCAGGTCCGGACCACCCAGCGGACGAGCCGATCGGCGAAGCCCGACCGTGACCCCTCCTGCCCATCGAGCTGCGTTGAGAGCAGCTCGCCATGCTCCCGCTCCCACGTCGAACGGTCGTCATCGGGCGGGGGTGTCGGTACGTCGTCGGACACGGTCACGACCACGTTGTTGCGGTCGGTGAACCGCGGGTGTGCGTGCAGGTGGTCATGGGTCCCGTCTCGCGCGTGGATCGGGGTGGCCAGGGAACGGTTCTTCGCCGGGACGTCGTCGAGATGCCAGCCGGCCCGGTGGTCACCCAGGGAGCTGCGGACGATCAGGTTGTGGTGCCCGGGCCGGTCCGGCAGCGTGTCCAGATCGATCCGGATGATCACGTTCGGCGGGGTGCCCTCGATGGCCGCGGCGATCTCGGTTCCCCGATCGCGATCGACGAGCAGCGCGACCAGCCCACCTTCCGGGGGTGGTGCCTGCCGGGAGAGCCCGGCGAGACGGCCGTGGTAGGTGACCATCCGAGCCGTCTGGCGGGGGTGGCCGACCTCGAGCCAGGGCTGACGCGGACGCAGCCGGATGATCACGCGTCCGCGACGATCGACGCTCGTCTCGATCGTGCACCCACCGGCGGGTGTCTCGATGACCGACGCCGTGTGCAACACGTCGGGGATGCTGTCCACCTCGATGGGGACCGGTGCACCGTCATGGATGGCGACGAGGGACCAGGCGGGCTCGTCCGACGTCGCCAGGCGGGAGGGTTGCAGGGTCGCGATCGTGTCACCCGCTGCGAGGGGAGCATCCGCGAGCAGTACGAGGCGGTCCAGATCGCCGTCGGCGGACGACAGCGGGACCGCCCCAAGTGAGATGCCGCCCGTGGCTGCGCACCGCAGCCAGAGCCGACCGCCGGGGCGGGGGTGCGCCCAGCCGATTCGGACGGACGCCTCGGTCACCGGGCTCCCTGGACGGTCGCCGACGGCTGCTCAGGGGCGCCGGGCGCGTCGGGTTCGGCGGGTCCGGTCGCCGCCAGGCTCTCTTGGATGCGTGCGGACGGGAGCAGGCGATCCCGTCGCTGTCCGCGGGCCACGAGATCGGCGAGCAAGCCGGTCGTCGTCACCTGGAAGGCGACGAGGAAGATCAGCAGCGTGTTCGGTGACAGCGAGAAGTCGCGGGTCACCCAGTCGTACGCCAGCTTGGCGCAGGCCAACGCGAGGAGGAGCAGGCCGACGGGCATGAACACGCGCAGCGGGTTGTAGGACATCGCCATGCGGACGACCTGACGCAGGTAGCGCCGGCTGTCCGCCCACCAGTGGAACTTCGACCGGCCGGCACGCTCCGCGTACGGGATGTCCACGTAGCGGACGGAGTAGCCGTTGGTCATGAACGACATCGTCAGGGTCGTCACGCAGGAGAAACCGTCCGGCAGGTCGTCGAGGAACTGATCGCCGACGTCCCGTCGGAAGGCACGGAACCCGGAGTTCAGGTCCGGGATCTCACGTTCGACCAGGTACGACGCGAGGCGACGGATGACGAACTTGGCGGGCACCCGGGCGAACTTGTGGGTCCCCTCCTCGCTCGTACGGGCCCCGACGATCTGATCGTGGTCCTCGAGTTGGTCGAGCAACCACGGGATGCGGTCGTTCGGGTAGGTCATATCGACGTCGGTCCAGACGACCACGTCCCCACGAGCCGCCCGACTCCCCGCCCGCCGCGCGGCACCGGATCCCCGGTTGTCGCGCAGCGTGATCAGCCGGAGGCCGCCGAGCTCGCTCGCCACCTCGCCCGAGCCGTCCGTACTCCCGTCGTCGACGACGATGAGCTCGTAGGTCCGTCCTGAGGCTTCCATGGCGGCCCGGATGCGCTCGACCTCCTCGACGAGGTGACCGCGTTCGTTGTGCACCGGTAGGACGATGGAGACGTCGATACCGGACCCGGACAGGTCGGTCATGAGGCTCCCGCAGAGTGTGGATCGGTCCCGTTGCCCCTCACCTTCGGTCTGAGTGGGCACTGCCAGCCGGGCTCTGCAGCCTACCGAGGGCTGTTGGCCCGGGCGCTCAAGGTCGGACCCATGCGGTCAGCTGGCCGGGCGCGCTCCGCTGCTCGAACCGATGGGCGCGGAACCCCGCAGCCGCAAGGCACGGCAGCGTCGGCGCTTCGGCGACCGTGGGCTCGACGTAGAGCACTGGCCCAGGAGCCTCACACAACAGACGGTCGAGCTCACGCTCGTCCTCGACGACTCTCGGCTCGTGGGCCCGGAGGTAGTAGGTCCAGCCGATATCGAGGCTGCTAACCAGCGTCGAGTGGGGTTGCGTGCGGTCGGCCAGCTCAGCGACACTGCGCAGGTCCTGTCGAGGGACCCGGTTCTCGACCAGGGTGGTCGCCGCCCCGATGAACAGCAGGCCGGCCAGCGCGACCCCGCCGAGTTGGCTGGCCACCGGCCAGCGCTCTCCGGCGTGGCGTAGGACCTGGTCGATGCCCAGCGCCATGGCCAAGGTGGTGGACGGGAGCAGGAACCCGAGGTAGCGGGGCAGCAGGTGCAAACCGAACGCGGCGAGCACGAGTACCGCCACGGTCGGGACCACTGCGAGCGACAACGCGAGGGCGGTGTGGGCGCGCCGCACGCTCCATACGCCCACCACGATCAGCGACAGGGCGACAAGGGTGGCGATGGCGGGTACGGGACCGGGCAGTCCCGAGGTCAGCATCGGCGCACCCAGCAGCTCGGCCGGCCCGACGATGGCGTCGACGGGTCTGGCAGGTTGGCCCGCCCGGGCTCCGACGCCGGTGACGCGGGTACGCACCGAATCGATCACCGGGGCGTACCACCACAGTGTCAAGCCCGCGCCCAGGGCGCCGAGGCCCGCGAGTTGCATCCACGCCGTGCGTCGGATCGCCAGCACGGCGCAGGCGGTGATGGCGGCTGGTATCGCCAGGGTCGGCACCGTGAGCACGCCGAGCGTCCCGCTGGTCACGAGCAGCAGATCCCGGCGCGCAGAAGGCTCCGGCACCGCCTGCACGCCAGCGATGAGTAGGCCCGCGCTCGAGAGCAGCACCAGCCCGTAGCCGCGCGCCTCCGTGACCATCAGCGCGTGGAGTGGCGATGCGGCGAGCAGCACGGCGAGGATCGCAGCGATCCGCCAGCCGATGACCCTGCCGGTCCACATGACCAGTAGGACGAGCGCTGCCGTGCCGGGTACGAACGCCCACAGTCGAAGGGCGGGCTCTGTCATCCCCGTCGCACGCGAGCTCGCCCAGGTCAGCCAGCTGAAGAGCAGGTGGTTGTTCGGGATGTAGGCGTCACTCGACCGGATCGTCGACGGTCCCTGGAGGACGTAGGCCCAGGCGGTGTAGACCTCGTCCCACCAGAGGGAGCGACCGAGCGATGACAGATGAGCGATCGTCACCGCGGCGACGGCGATCGCGGCGAGGACCCGCCATCGCTGGTCCTGGGTCATCCCACTCCTGCCTGCTCGAGGGCGAGGCCGCGCCACTGCGCAACCGCCTGTCGCAGGAAGTAGTCGACCGGTGCGTTCCAGGTGTGTGATCCGGCGGTGCGGAACAGCACGAAGCCATGTCCGTGGGTGCGATGCACGCGACCGCCCGCCGCCTCGACATCGTCCATGAGGCGTTGGTCGATCGCGCGTGGTGAGGACTGCCAACTGCCGGCTTCGCGGAGATCGTCGCGCCCGATGAGCAGGGTTCCACCCGCGATGTTGCGGTTCGGGCGCTCCGCACCGTGCGGGAGGCGACGGATGGTGACGTCCAACTCCTCCAGGTATACGTACTCGGATCCCTTGCCCACCAGGGTCGCGTCGCTGTAGCGCAGCGCTTCGACCAGGTCGCTCAGGTGTCGGCGGTCGTAGAGGTCGTCGTCGTCCATCTTGGCGATGAGATCACCGCTGGCCCGGGCCGTCGCCTCGTTGAGGACGGCGCCGAGCGTGCGGTCTCTCGGGATGCGTAGCGTCGTCGTCGGCCGGTCGGTCCAGTTCGGGATGTGCCGCTCGAGGTCTCCGTTGAAGCCGTCTCCGTGGAGGGCGAGCACGATCTCCACGGCCCGATGATCCTGGCGGTCGATCCGCTCCAGAGCGCGGCGCACTCGGTCGGGTCGGTTGGTCGCCAGGACGACGGAGATGCTCGGCTCGGGGACCGGGGGCAGCCCGGCGTCCGCGGCGATCGCGTTCCAGCGCGAAGTCGGGCCGTGCAGACGGTGCGCGGTGCGGCGCAGGTCGATGCTGACCCGTTCCCTGCACTCCGGGTCGTCGAGGTCAGCGCCCGCCACCTCCGCGAGAACGTGGAGTAGCTCGGGAGCCAGCCAGTCAGCGAGGTCGGTCGTGGCGTCGGCAGCGACCGGGACGCCGCGTGCCGACAACTCGAGGATCCAGCGGGCACGGTCCGGCACGCTCTGGTGGAGTTCGGGCAGATCGAGCACACCCCTGAGGGCCTGCAGCATCGGGCTGCGCTCGCGACCCTCCGCCAGGGTCCGCACGCGGAACCCGCGGCCGTCGATCCCGGACCAGTGTGCTGGGACCAGCAGCACGATCCGGTCCCGGTCCGCGACGCGAGCCAGCCGTTCCACCGCCCCCCAACTGCGCGTCCGGTCGGGGTGCGTGAGCAGGACACCCAGATCGCCGCCAGTCTCCCGTCGCCAGCCCCGTGGGTTCCATGCGCGTGCGTCGATGAGCGGCTGCTTCCCGAGGCGGATGAGCGGGATCGCCAGGGCACCGGCCTCGACAGCGAGCCGATCGCTGGTCTGCCTCGTGACGTCGCTGCCGATCACGACCGCGTCCACGGTCCGCGTGCCGTGGCCGTCGTCCTGCGCCAGCGCTACGCCGTCCTGGGAGACGGGAACGACCGTGAGCGAGAGCGGCGCGCTCGCCTCCCCGGCCAGCACGACCCGGGCCGGTGCCGGGATCTGAGCAGCGTTGCGCGCGGCGCGGCGCATCGGCCCGTTGTCCGGTGTGACTGATGACCCAGAGGGCTCCGTGCGTCGCCGCCGGCGGAGTCCGACGGGTACGAGGGAGCGGGCGAGTGGGGGCATCAGGGATCCTGAAGGTCGCGGGTCGGTCCCGCGACGCTACGACGCCGACATCGTCGCTCCCCCCGATGTTCCGACCCGTTCGCACTTCGTTCCCCGACCTGGTCGCGCCTGCTCACCAGCCGGTTACCGAACGGTCGTAGCGTGCACATCCTGACCCCGCGGCGCACACATCCTCGTGAGCGGGGTGAAGGGTTGGATCACTGTGCAGGTACTGCGACGACACGAGCGTGACCGGACGGAACTCCTCGAGCAGGTCATCGGCTGGAACCGGTGGGACCTGCTCGCGGTCCCGGACCTCAACACCTACCAGCCGCGATGCTCGGTGACGGTCATCATCCCCATTTACCAGGCCCAGCCGCAGCTGGAGCGCACCCTGGCCGGCATCGCAGCGCAGTCCTTCCCGCGTGAGCAACTCGAGGTCATCGTCGTCGATGATGGCAGTGATCCGCCGGTGGAACTCGCCACGCAGGTGGACGGGCTCGACGTCCGGATCCTGCGGCAGGAACGCCGTGGCTTCGGTGCCCCGCGGGCGCGGAACCTCGGCGCCGCGCAGGCATCGGGCGATGTTCTCGTCTTCTTGGACGCGGACATGATCCCGGAGCGTGATCACCTCCGCGCCCACGCGCGTTGGCACGAAGCCAGCGCGTCAGCCGTGACGCTCGGCCGGCGGGTCCATGCGTCCTTCGACGACCTCGACTCCCTCGCCGTCGGCCGTGCGGTCGCGGAGCAGGCCCTCGACACGATGTTGGCGGACCGCGATCAACAGACACCCACCTGGATCGAGGCCCACCTACGTCGGACCGACGACCTGCGTAGCCAGCACGACGATCTGTTCCGAGTGGTGACGAGTGGGAACCTCGGCGTCAGCCGCGCCCTGTTCGAACAGGTCGGCGGGTTCGACGCCTCCTTCGACCGGTGGGGCGGCGAGGACATCGAACTGGGCTACCGCCTGTTCACCTCGGGTGCCTTCCTCATCCCCGAGCCGGTGGCGCGTTGTTGGCACCAGGGGGCAGGCCACGAGCCCTCGGAGTCCGAGCGGCGCAGCCTCGAGGAGCAGCGCGCTCGGCTGGCGAACCTGATCGCCCACCGCGGGTTCCGCAACGTGCGTGGAGGACGGTCGTTCGAGGTCCCGCGTATCGCCCTCCGGGTCGATGCCGGTTCGTGCGCTCGAACCTCGATCGACGCCACGGTCGACAGCATCCTGCGCAGCACGGTCCACGACCTCGCGGTGGTCGTCGCGGTGTCCGACGACCACCCCGATCTGGACTGGTTGCGCTTCCAGTACGGCGGTGACCCCAGGCTGGCCGTCGTCGAGGCCCATGCTGCCGAGTCTGCCCGTGACCACCGGGTCCCCTTCCAGGGTTCCGTGCCCGCGGGGGTCCTGCTCGCACCGGACGCGCTCGCCCGCACGATGGAACGACTCACCGACGCGGCCTCGTCGGTCGGCGTGGTGGAGGTCACCGTGCCGGGTCGAGCCACGAGGGCGGGGCATCTGCGCATGTGGTCGACGCGAGCGCAGACGCGGCTGCGCACCTCGGTGGGGAACGATCTGATCGCAACGGAGCCGCTGCTCGCCGATGCCATCGCGCGCACGTTCGGCGGTGAGTGGCTGTCGGGCTACGACCTCGGTCTCGAGGATGCGGACAACGCGGCTCCGGAGCTCCCCGGCGGGGCCGATGCGCTGCCGTCCCGTCCCGTCAGCGACGGGCAGCACGATGCGCTCCTGCTCTGGGAAGCGCTCGCGCAGCTCGATCACGGCACACGCACGCGACTGCTCACCGTCGCCCACCAGGCGCTCGACGGCTTGGGCGCCGCGCAGTTGCGTCGCCTCCTGCGGCTCGCGGGACCCGTCCTACGGTTGTTGCGTGGCCTCAACCGGCTACGACCGCGTCGGGTGGTTCGGGGTGTGCGACGGCGCTGGAAGCGGTTGCGTGGCGGCGATCGGTCGACGGTGGGGTCCGATTCCGCCCGACGGTGATGCGCACCGCGCCACCCTGGCGGATCGGCGCGTTCGCTGCGTGTAGCCTGCGGCGCTCCTGTCCCGCTGTGCGAGGTGCCCGTGACACCGCCTGAGCACCCTCGACCGGCGACCGATCTCCCAGTTCCGGAGCGGCCGTCGCTCCCCGCCGACCCTCGTCAAGAGTGGCCGGCGCTCCGTCGTGTCGGCGTCAAGCTGCCGCTGCGTGAGTACCTGCGGGAGCTCTGGCGGCGCCGGGAGTTCGCCGTCACCGTTCCGCTCGGTGAGCTCAAGGCACAGAACCAGGACTCCGCTCTGGGGCAGCTCTGGCACCTGCTGAACCCGCTGCTGCTGATCGCCGTCTACTACCTGATCTTCGGGTTGGTACTGAACGTGGAGTCACGTCGTGGGGTGGACAACTACCTGCCCTTCCTGATCGTCGGGGTCATCGTCTTCGATTACACCCGCAGCTCGATCAATGCAGGCGCCCGCATGATCGTCAAGAACCGCAGGCTCGTGCAGTCGATCAACTTCCCCCGGGCTGTGCTGCCACTGAGCGCCATCGTCTCCGAGACGGTGTCGTACCTGTATGCGATCCCGGTCATGCTGGTGCTGGTGATGCTCGTGGAAGGTGGTCCGCCGCCACAGTGGACCTGGCTGCTGTTGGTGCCCGTGACCATGTTGCAAGCGATGTTCAACCTCGGGATCTCCATGGTCGTCGCGCGGTTGAGTTTCCACTTCCGGGACATCCAGCAACTGCTCCCGTTCGCGCTCCGGCTCTACTTCTATTCGTCGGGCGTGATCATCCCGATCAATATCGACATCATCCCGAACCAGACCCTGTTGACGATCCTGCAGTTGAATCCGGCCTACGCCATCGTGGAGATGGCGCGGGATGCGGTACTTGTCGGGCCGCTCGACGCTCAGATCTGGGTCGTCGGTGGTGTCTGGTCGATCGTCATGCTGTCGTTCGGGTTCTGGTTCTTCCGCCAGGCGGAGAGCGAGTACGGGCGTGTCTGATGTAGCTGCGGGCCCATCGATCGGCGACGGTGGCCATCCGGTGACGGCTGATGGCTCGTCGGGCGATCCCTCCCGGCGTGCAACTGGCGAGGAGATGCCGTCGGTCATCGTTGATCGTGTCGATATCACGTATCGGATCTACGCCGACTCCGCCCCGAAGTTGCGCAAGGCCTTCGTTCGCGATCGCAAGCAGCGTGAGTACCGATCGGTCGAGGCCGTCCGTGACGTGAGCTTCGTCGCTCGCCGTGGTGAGGCGATCGGCATCATCGGGCACAACGGGTCGGGGAAGTCCACCCTGCTCCGTGGCATCGCGGGGCTCGTGCCGATCAGCGAGGGTGACGTCTACGCCAGTTCGATCCCGGTGCTGCTGGGGGTCGGTGCCGCGTTGGAGCCCGATCTATCGGGGCGTCGCAACATCCTGTTGGGCGGTACAGCGCTGGGTGTGCCGCGGGCGGAACTGCTCGACCGCATCGACGAGATCATCGAGTTCGCCGGGGTCGAGGAGTTCATCGATCTGCCGCTGCGCGCCTTCAGCTCGGGTATGCGGTCACGGCTGCAGTTCGCCATCGCGACCTCGAGCACGCCGGAGATCCTCATGGTCGACGAGGCGTTGTCGACCGGTGACGCGGAGTTCAAGGAGCGCAGCGATGCCCGCATCAAGGAGATGCTGGGTGAGGCCGGGACGGTCTTCCTCGTCAGCCACTCGATGAAGAGCATCCGTGATGTCTGCACCAGGGTTCTGTGGTTGGACCACGGCCGGCTCGTGGCTGACGGAGAGACCGATGCCCTGGTGGACGCATATGAGGAGCACGTCGGCAAGGGCAAGAAGCGTAAGCGCCGCGACCGCGAGGAACAGCCGCCTGAACGGGATGCACCGTGAGTGGCTCGCAGTCGGTCGGCGAGTCGGCGACCGGGGCTCCCGGCGAGACGGCGGGCGTCGAGACGCCTGGGCAGCACGGACTTGAGCCGGGCCAGTCCGATGCGATATCGGGCGCCGCCGCGATCGACGGGGGTTCGAGCGGATCCGTGGCGACCGGGGTCATCCGCCGGTTGAACCGGCACGGTTTTCGACTGATCATGTTCGCCGATGCCTTCTGGCTGGTGGCCATCACCATCGGCACGATGGTGATCCGGTTCGGGTTCGAGTGGCCGACCGCGCCGGTCCCGCTGTACCTCCTGTCGTTCGCGGTCGCGGTGACCGTGTTCATGTCGAGCCTGTACTTCGGGGGGCTGTACGAGCGTGAGCCCCGGCTCGGCGCACCCCCTGCTCTTCCGCGAGCGGCGCGCCAGACCCTCGCTGCGGGCGGTCTGGTTGCGCTGTTGACGTTGGCCTTGACGGGATTGGCCAACGAACTCGGCTTCGAGACGGAGCGAGCGCTGCCGTTCCCGATCCAGAACCTGGTCTGGTTGATCGTCCTGGGGGCGGTCGCTGTGGCGGCGAACCGACGGATCGCGCACCTGCTCCGCACCCGGCGTGAGGGTCGCCCCAAGGTGATCATCTTCGGCCGGCCATCAGCGATCGAAGGTGCGCGGGACCACCTCGATGACGGCGAGAGCGGCGCGGAGGTGGTCGCGGAGATCAGTGACCCTGCCGGACTCGAGGGTGCGGCCGTCGCGACGGGTGCGACGGACGTCCTCGTGCTCAGCGGCGAGTGGCTCGATGACCTCTACCCCCATCCGGTCACCGAACTCGAGGAACGGGGACTGACGATCCTGGTCCGGGTGACCGCCCGGGACACGATGTATGGCCTCGAGCGGGTCCGGGAGGTCGGCGGGCTGCCGTTCGTGTTGCTGCGGACCCAGACGATGCCGCGATCGCGCGCGCGCTTCAAGCGCGCCTTGGATCTGTTGCTGTTAGCCCTGACCGCACCGATCTGGCTGGCGCTCCTAGCGCTGGCCGCCCTGTACCAGCGTTTGGCCGTGGGCCGTCCGGTGCTCTACCGCCAGGTACGCGTCGGTGCCGGTGGTCGCACGTTCCAGCTCTTGAAGTTCCGCACGATGTACCCCGATGCCGAGGGGGACGGCCGGGGGGCCCGTTTGGCCGAACGTGACGATCCGAGGATCGTCCCTGCTTGTCGATGGGTCCGTTCGATGCGGGTCGATGAACTGCCGCAGCTGTGGAACGTGCTGCGCGGAGAGATGTCCCTGGTCGGGCCACGCCCCGAGCGTCCGGAGCTGACGTCGCGATTCGAGCGGGAGATCCCCGGTTACAACCGTCGCCACGAGGTACCGCCGGGCCTCACCGGGTTGGCTCAGATCCACGGGCGCTACGACACCGATGCGGAGTACAAGCTCGGCTACGACCTGCAGTACCTGGTGAACTGGTCGCCGGTCCTCGACCTGGTCATCATCGCCCGGACCATCTGGGTCGTGCTCGCACGGCGACTGTGAGCGCGACGACACCGAGGTAGTCCTGCGCCGATGGATAGCGTGTCGGGCGTCTGACCCTGGAGCCCGAGCCTGTCCACCACCGTGATCCCCGCGTTCGTCGCCGCGCCCGACGGGCGTGCGGCGTGCCTGCTCGGTGCCGATGATCGCACGGTCATCTCCGAGCTCCTCGGCGACCTGCAAGGGCTCGCACCGTCGGACCACAGGCTCATCCTGACCAGGCCGGAGTGGGAGGAGCCGGTCCGTGCCGAGCTCCGGCGCGTCGGCCCGGGGGCAGCCGAGCTCCGGGTGGTGGCGGACGTCGGCGACCTGCTCGAGGTCTGGGGCGAGCTCGCTGCCGGTCGCATCGTCGTCGTCCCGGGCGAGACGATCGCCCTGCCGTTGGCGTTGGGGCGTATCGCGGATGCGGCGGCTCAGCGGACCGGTGCGTTGGTCGCGTCGCCCTCATCGGCCAACGTGCAGGGGGGTCGACCGGCACGGACGGTCCGTGGACGCTTGGTCGCCAGCGCCTCCCATCTCCACCCGGTGGCCCGGCCGACGAACCTGACGTTGGACGCGTTCGTGGTCGCAGCGGGTGACCGCGAAGGCCTCGAGCGCGCGCTCGGGTTGATCCGTCGGGAGCTCGCCGACGACCGGATCGAGCGCGCCGATGTCGGGACCGGCCTGGCACTGCTGCTCGTCGCGCTGATCCGCAGCGGTGTGCCGGTCGCCGCGATCGCCTCCCCGCCTGAGGCTCCATGGGCAGCGATCGGTTCCGAGGAGGAGGTGTTCGCGGCTCGTCGTGCCCGCGATGCCGTCGATGAGGAACGGGTCCGGTTGAACGCGGCGGTCAAGGAGGAGGACGGGTTCTTCAGCACCTTCCTGGTGAGTACCTACTCACGCTACGTGGCCCGGGCCGCCGCCCGCGTCGGTGCCACGCCCAACCAGGTGACGTGTGCGTCGATGGCGTTGGCGGTCCTCGCGTCTGCGGCGTACGCGGTGGGGACGGTGTGGTGGGCGGTGCTCGGCGGACTGCTGTTGCAGGTCGCGTTCATGCTCGACTGCGTGGACGGTCAGCTCTCGCGCTACACCCGGAACTTCTCGATCTTCGGAGCGTGGCTGGATTCGGTGTTCGACCGCGGCAAGGAGTACCTGGTCTATGTGGGGTTGGCGGTCGGTGGGATCCGTGCGGGTCAGGACCCGATGTGGCTGCTCGCCTCCGCGACGTTGCTGCTCCAGACTTTCCGACACACCCTCGACCTGGGCTACGCGGAGCAGCAGCGCGTCGACGTGGCGCGCGAGGTCGTACGCCCGCTGCTCGATGACGACCCCGGGGCCGCCACGTTCTGGGAGCCGGCGGGTGACGGGACCGATCCCGCTCTCGCCCAGCGCGGCTTGCAGGCGTTACGGAGCGCCGAGGCGGTTCCGCCGCTCAAGTGGGCGAAACGGATCGTGGTGCTCCCGATCGGGGAACGGTTCGCGCTCATCAGCGTGGTCGCCGTGGTCGCTGGTCCACGGATGGTCTTCCTCGCGCTGCTGACGTGGGGCGCCCTCGCGGCGGCGTACACCTTCGGTGGTCGACTCGTCAGGTCGTTGGTATGAGCCGGGTCCGGGAACTCGAGGTGCACCGTGATGCCGGGCCGCTGGTCGCAGCGCTCGCCAGAATCACGCTCCCGATCCCGGCCCTCGTCCCGCTCGTGAGTGCTGCCGTGGTGATGGCGGCAGGACTCGGGCTGGTCCTGGGGTCGGAGATCAGTGCAGCGACAGGGCTCACGCCCCGAGCCTCACGCCTGGTGGTGGTCATCGGGTGGGTGTTGCTGGTGGTCGCGGAGATGGCCAGACCGACGGCACGACTCGGGTGGCCGACACCCGCGGTCCAGCGACTCGTCGAGTACGGCGCCATCATCTTGCTCCTGGGCGACCGGCCCCTCACCTACGCCCTGCTGGCAACACTGGCGTTCCACCACTACGACATCGTCTACCGTGTCAGCCTGCGTGGCGTCGCCCCACCTGAGTGGCTGCGGACCTGGTCCGGAGGGTGGGGGCTACGGCTCCCCGTCCTCGTGCTGGCCGCGGTGGCGGATGCGTTGATCCCCGTCGCACTGGGCATGACGCTCGTCCTGGCGACGACCTTCCTACTCGAATCGATCACCAGCTGGGTGCGGATCAGCCGGAACTGATCGACCGCAAGGAGATGTTGACGTGCAAGGCATCGTGCTCGCCGCTGGCGGCGGAACCCGGCTGCGGCCGCTGACCGACGACCTTCCAAAGACGCTGCTCGAAGTCACCGACGACGGGCGCAGCATCCTGGAACTCGCGATCGCGAACCTCGCGGACGTCGGGATCACGCAGATCACGGTGGTGACAGGTCACGCGGCGGGAGCCATCGAACGGCTCGTCGAGACGTTCGAGGAGCGGTACCAGGTGACGGTGTCGCTGCGGTTCAACGACCGCTACGCCGAGTGGAACAACGCGTACTCGGTCTGGTTGGTCCGTGACGTGTTCGCGCAAGGCGCCCTGCTCGTCAACGGTGACACGGTGCACCCCGTGGACGTGCAGCGTCGACTGTTGGACGCCCGTGGTGCCGCTCCTGTCCTCCTCGCGGTCGACGACGACAAGCAGCTCGGTGAGGAGGAGATGAAGGTCCAGCTCCAGGAGGGTCGTCTCACGAGGATCACCAAGCTCATGGAGCCGGAACTCGCCCACGGGGAGTACATCGGGCTGACACTGATCGAAGCCGACGCTGGGCAGCAACTCGCCGAAAGTTTGGAAGCGACCTTCGAGCGCGACCCTGGCCTGTACTACGAGGACGGCTACCAGGAGCTTGCCGACCGGGGCGGGGAGCTCCGGGCCGTGCCGATCGGGGTCGGGGTGGCCTGGGTCGAAGTCGACAACCACGACGATCTCGCCCGCGCTCGGACGCTCACACGCGACGCATGACCGAGTCGCCAGCAGCGGAGACGACCCCCTCACCCGCGACCGTGCCGCCGACGGGGCCGCTCGACCGGATCGGTCAGGTCTTCCACCCGGCTTACCTGACCCTGGCGCTGGGTGGGCTGCTCCTTCAGCTGTTGGGCCTCGCACTGGGTTCCGTGGTGGTCGCTGTGATTGGGCTCGTGGTTGGCGCGGGAGCGGACGCGGCCACGTCCAACGAGCGACACCCACGCCGAAGCCAGCTGCGCCGTGCCGGCCTGGGGATCGTGCAACGGGGTTCGATCCGCGCGCTGCTGCTATTCGGTGCTATCGCGCAGCAGTCGGAGCTCGGTGCCGAACCCATCTGGTATCCGATCGCCGTTGTCGCCGTCATCGCGTCAGCGCGGGCTTACCAGCTCGTGTGCACCAGGCTCCTGCGCGAGCAGCCGGCCCTGGGTGTGCGAAATATCGCCGACGACCTAGAGCTGACTTGGGTCTTCGACCGAGTGCGACGCCGACGGACGCTTGGAGTGGCGTTGTTCATCGCTTTGGAGATCCCGCTGGCGCTGGCTGTTGCGTGGTCGTTGGCGGGCCAACAGCTGGGAGCCGTTGGCATCGCCGGCGGCCTCGTCCTTACCGCGTTCGGGGCGGTTTGTATCGCCGCCCTGCGGGTGCGGCGTTTCGTGACTGATCGGCGGGCGGAGGCCTACACGGCCCAGCTACGGGATCGCATCGCTGGGCACGGCGCCGACGTGCTCGTGTACTTCACTGGCGATGCTGATGCGACGTACCAGCTGAACCAGTGGGTCGACGTCATCGACCGGCTCGAGCAGCCGGTGATGTTCGTCATCCGCGAACGAGTCCATGAACGGGCGATGCGGCCGACCCGCTGGCCGGTGGTCGTCAGCCCGAAGCACGCGGATGTCGAAGTCGCGCTCGCTGCCGATCCGAAGGTCGTCCTTTACGTCGCCAACGCCGGCCGCAACATCCACTTCCTACGCTACGCGCGACCGCGCCACGTGTTCCTCAACCATGGGGACTCAGACAAGATCAGTTCGGCTAACCCTGTCGTCAAGTGCTACGACCGGCTGTTCGTGGCCGGCGAACTGGCGATCGAGCGATACAGGGCTGCTGGTGTCAACCTTCCGGACGACCGTTTCGCCATCGTCGGTCGACCGCAGCTGGATGGCGTCCTGACCGACCGTCGACGCATCGGCGACGGACCGACCACGGTGCTCTACGCCCCGACTTGGGAGGGCTACTTCGACGCCGCCGACTACTCGTCGCTCGAGCGCCAGGGGCTCACACTGGTCGAGCGCATCCTTGCGAACGATCTGGGTGTGCGCCTGGTCTTCAAGCCGCATCCCCTCTCTGGGTTGGTGCGGCCCGCTGCAGCACGAGCCGTGCGTCGCATCGAGGAATTGATTCGAGCTTCCGGAGCACCACACACGGTCGCCTCCGATCAACCTGAGTTCGACTTGCTCGATTGGTTCGACCGGTCAGACGTCCTCCTCTCCGACATATCTGCCGTTGTCACCGATTTCCTGCATACCGGGAAGCCGTATCTGGTCACGAACCCACGGTCGTTGTCGCGAAGTCAGTTCGATGCCAGTTTTCCGAGCCACACGGCGGCTTATGTCCTCACTGGGGCTCTCGACGATCTAGAGGAGAATCTCGCAGCTGCCGTCGGTACCGATCCCCTTGCCAAAGCCCGGCAGAGAACAGCCGTACGAGTTCTGGGAGTTCATCCGCATGGACCTTTCGAGTCGTTCACCAACGCGATCAACGCTGAAATCGCAGTTTCCGAGGTACACGGGCGTGGGGTGCTCAACACCTTTTCCTACGAATGACGACACCGAAATCGGACGCGGTCTCGTTCTCCCATATTCCAACCCAGTTGTCTTGAGTCCTTCTTTTGCCACTGTGCGATGCCTGTGCCGCCCTAGCCTGCGGCGGCCAAGAACTGCGGTCCGGTGGACTGCGGGCAGTACCGATGTGGTAGGCGGATCGTTCGGTATATCGAGACGGAAACTTCCCCGACTCGATCGTCGCCTGTCGACGGAAGGATTCCGCGGTCTCCTCCCAGTCAGGAGTTCGCCTACTACCTGACTTACCGAGGGGCCATAGGCAGCCCGTCGAGCTCGTCGCAGCCAGACAGGGGACGGAAGCAGAATGTCGCAGCCGAAGATCAGCATCGTAGTTGCTGCCCGGGACATCGCAAGGTACATCGACGCCTGTTTGGAGTCTCTTCGAGCTCAGTCGTTCGAGGATATCGAGGTCATCGTTGTCGATGACGGATCGGTGGACGAAACGCCCGAGAGAGTCCAAGAGTTCATCAGGCGTAGCGATGAATCTCGGTTTCGACTTATGTCAACAAGCGGAAACGGTCCTGGAGGTGCAAGAAACATAGGGGTAGCCGCAGCAGCTGGAGAGTTTCTGTCTTTCGTGGATGGTGATGACGTTGTTGTGCCGGAATTCCTCGAGGAACTTCATCGAGCACTTCAGATAGGCAGCGTGGATCTTGCTGTTTGCAACGCATATCGATTTCGGGGAGAGGTCAGGTTCCCCTCGGTCCTTCATCAGAAGGTGTTTGACTCGACTCCGCGAACGACGAACATTCGAGAGTCGCCGCATCTCCTCTACGACATGACCGTCTGGAACAAGCTCTACCGCAGAGATTTCTGGGAGCGCAACGTGGGTTCGTTCCCGGTAAGGGGAATGAATGAGGACATAATTCCGTCGCTCAAAGCGCATCTTGCAGCCGGCAGTGTGTACCTAATTCACGAACCTCTGTACGGCTGGCGCAGGCGAGAGTCAGGGCCGCAATCGTTAACCCAAATGAGAGCGAGTAGCGAAGCGCTTGATAATCGAATTAGTGTCGTGAATGAGTCTCTACAGCTTCTTGGCAGGGTTCAGCCGGAACTCTTGGGTGCTGCGCAAGAGAAGTGTCTTGACTTTGATCTGGCTCTGCACCTTGAGCGGGCCCTTCAGGTTGATGATTGCTACCTCTCTAGATTGGCTGAAGCCGTCCGTATTTCTTTTCCAAGACAGTGGAACCAAGAATTTGCCAATTTGCGCGTGGATCGCCGCTTGCAGTACCGACTCCTGGCCCATGGGCTCTTCGATGACATTCGATCCCTTCAGGCCGCATGGCGTGCGGGACGCTTCCAAGGCAGGTTTGTACCTGCGCCCAAAGGTGATGGGTTCAGGCTCGCAATGGGACAAGAAGTTTCTGCCCCGGCAGAGCAAATCCTGTTGACTACGCTGGCCTCGGTCCAAGAATTGACGATTAGAGTTCGAAGTGCGCACAAAGACCGAAGTGGCATTCGAAGCAACCTAATCCTCGTGACGGAATCACCTGTCCGTTTAGCAGCCGGTAGCTTCTACGATGTGGTGGACGGCGACGGTGTCGTTATTCACGCACGCGTCCAGGTGAAAGAGCGTACGGAAAATCGGAGCGAGTACAGCGTCGACGGATCGCGGTTTGGACTAACGCGGCGGATGGATCGGATCAAGGGACTGGTTCCGAGACTAGAGGAGCCTAATCTTTCGGTTGGACGAGTGGGTTTGATTGGTGTTGGAATGGGGCGTCGCCACTGGATGAGGTAAGGCGGTTCCGGGATCTCGGGAGTGCGGTGAGTGGAGCTCCCGATAAGTCCCCGATACAGCGTCTTGAGGAGGGGTTTGGCGGCATTGGATTTGAGGCAGGTGTAGGTCCTTAGGACAGCGGAGATGCCTTCCGAGGGCGCGGATGTCTAGTACCATACGGGTGGTAAGTGTCAAGGCCCAGGGGCGGTGCGGTGGGCCCAGGCGGTGGGTTCGTTGGAGAGGCTTTGCTGGGGCATCGGATTTGAGCGGGGTGTAGGTCCGTAGAACAGCACAGGAGTCCTGCGAGGATGCGGGTGTCTAGACCGCTTCCCGATCAGGACTCCTGTGCCCGTCGACGGTATATCTGTCATGCTCGAACGTGTCGTTGGCCTCCCGCGGGTGCGTGTGCTCGCGGTCGAGGACGGCCCGTTGCGGGTCCACGTCGAGACCCGGAACGAGGGGACCGAGCAGTGCCCGGTGTGCGGGACGACCGCGGGCATCAAGGACCGTGACCGGGTGGCGCTGACCGACCTGCCGTGCTTCGGACGGCCCGCGACCTTGGTGTGGCACAAGCGCCGCTGGCGTTGCCCCGAGCCGACATGTGCGGCGACCACGTGGACGGAGACGTCGTCGGCGATCGCTGCGTCGCGGCTGCGGCTGACGCGGGACAGCATCCGCGTGCTGCTCTACGCCGGCAAACCCGACTGGATCAAGCTCGCCACCGTCAGCCCATGACCCCGCTCAATTCCGAAGAGCCCGATAACGGCCGAGAATTTCATCGACCGGTAAGCTCGCCTTTGGGGGGCGCCAAGCTTCCCAACCAGGAGGTGGTTAAGAAGATTAGGCCGGTCTGCCACACAGTGCCGCCGAAGGCCAGCGCACAGCGACTCCACAAATCAATCTGCATGGATGGACGCAATTAGATGAGCAAACGATTTTCTATAGTGTCGGCAGCTTACTGTGTAGAGCCTTACTTGGGTGATTACTTCCAGTCTCTGGTCCACCAAAGCTTTGGACTAGAGAACCTGGAAATAATTTTCGTGGATGACGGCTCGACCGATGCAACACTGGCCGTCGCGCAAGAGTGGGCGGCGGCCCACCCCCAAAGCATCTCGGTCATTGAGAAGAAGAATGGCGGTGTGGCGTCGGCTAGAAACAGGGGCCTCCAGCACGCGTCTGGCGAGTGGGTGACATTTATCGACCCCGACGACTGCGTCGCTACCGACTATTTCGAGCGCATCGACGACTATCTGACGACGCATGAAAATGCGCAGATTGATTTCATCTCTTCAAACATAATCCCGTTCGAGGACGCAAGCGGAAAGAAGCTAGATAATCACCCACTCAAGGAACGATTCGCGAAGGGAGACAGGCACTTACCCATAGCGTCCATTAATGATGAGATTCACTTGTCAGGCGCAACAATGTTCTTGCGCCTAGATGTCCTGAAGTCATTATCATTGGAGTTCTCGGTCGACGTAGTTCCGGACTTCGAGGATGCTCACCTCGCGGCTCGCTACATGCTGCATTCAAGAGGGCAGATCGCTCTCATGGCGAGTGCGAAATACTATTACCGGCGGCGAAGCGATGGCAGTTCTCTACTCCAGACCTCGTGGGCTAGCAGGAAGAAGTACAGGGAGAGCCTTCTACACGGCTGTCTTCCGCTCATTTCACTTGCACAGAGTCAGCACGGATTGATTCCGGAGTGGCTCCAACGCACGATCCTCTATCACCTTGTCTGGTACTTCAAGCTCGATGCTCGGTACAACCCGCCAACTCGAACCCTGACTGAAGATGTGACAGCTGAGTTCCACCGTCTGGTGCGGGCGATACTTCGAGACTTTGACGAATCCATCGTACGGAGCTTTCAACTGGGAGGACCGGACTATCGCGTCTCGAACGCCCTCCTGAGCTACCTGGCTGCAAAACCTGAGCCAAGCCAGTTGGTGCTATCGGATGTGGACGCCGAACGCGGTCTGCTCCTGGCGAGGCTCGTATTCCACGACGACCGTCCTGAGATCGATGCGTTCATCGATGGTGTTCGCGTGGAACCCATCCACGCTAAGGATAGGGAGCACTGCTTCTTCAATCGCACGCTCTTTCGTGAGCGGTTAATGTGGCTTCCGTTCCCCTCGTCAGCCGGCGTACTCCATGTCCAGGTTGACGGTCAGCCTCATCCAATCTGCGTCGGCGACGAAATCCCTCGAACGTACACCCAGCCTGACACCTACCTTGTCAAGCGACTTCCCTGGGTTAGGCGACGCTTCGGAAAAAGAAGCGGCCTTCGACCGCGTCGAATGAAGCGACGTCATGCTCTCAAAACTAGAGTCCTGCGGAGGCTGGCGACAAGTGCCTGGGCTGCCCGTCGATTCGGGAATGCTTGGATTCTCATGGATCGTGACTCCCAAGCAGATGACAACGCTGAGCATCTCTACCGTTGGATTAGAGACAATCGTTCAGACACAAATGTCTGGTACTTCCTTAATCGAGATTCGCACGACTGGAGTCGACTAAAGCGCGATCGCTTTCGCCTCATTAACTTCGGTTCCCCCCTACGCCTAGTCGCCCTAATGAACGCCAAGGTTTTGATCTCGTCTCACATTGACCGATACATTGTCGATCCTATCGATCGCCGCGACTATGGTGATTTGACAGACTTCCGCTTCGTATTCCTTCAGCATGGTGTAACGAAGGACGATATGTCCACGTGGTTCAATTCCAAGAAACCAGACCTAATCGTAACCTCGACACCGGCAGAGCATGAGTCAATCGTGGGCGACGGTTCTCCGTACAAATTTACAACGCGTGAGGTGGTTCGGACGGGATTCCCCAGGCATGATGCTTTGGCTGCAAAGGCCAAGGATGCTCCCAAGCCGTCACGAGTGCTTCTCATGCCCACGTGGCGCGCCAGTCTGTTGGGCCCGTCGACAGGCAAGGGGAACGCCAGAAGTCGTCAGGCAGAGTTTGAGGAGTCGCAGTTCGCCCGGCGGTGGAAGGAGGTGCTGCACTCTGCAGAACTAGCAGAGATTTGCACTCAACGTGGACTTCGGCTCACGTTCATGCTGCATGCGAACATGGAGCCCTATTTCGATTGGTTCGATCCGCCTGAAGGCATCGAGTCCTATCGTCACAAGTCGACATCAATTCAAGACCTTTTTGTCGAATCGGTTGCGTGCCTAACGGATTTCTCGTCGGTGCCCTTCGAGCTCGCCTTCTTGGGTCGTCCGACTGTGTACTTCCAGTTTGATCGTGACACGTTCTTTCGAGGAGATCACCCCTGGCGCCCCGGATACTTCGATTACGAGCGCGACGGTTTCGGGCCCGTCATCATGAGCCCTGACCAGATTCCCGAAGCACTAACGTCTATTCTGGACCCAACGCCCGAGCTAGAGACCTACCGAGAACGCATGCGAGCGTGTTTCCCGCCCTCGGGTTCGGCAATGTCTGAGGCAGTATTTAATGCCATCTGCGACATCTGGCGGAAAGACTCCACGGTTGCAGATATGGAGGAAGACTGGCAGCGATTGCCTTGAGTCTTGAAACTAGGTAGGCGTGGGTTTTTGGTTGCTGCCTTCTTGCAGCACGGGTTCGTCGGAGGCGTCTGCAAATCCTGTCGTGTTCTCGTGTATTGGGCTCGGCTCGTGCTGCTTGGACGACTGAGCCGGGCTGACGGTTCGGGGAGGGGGGTTCCGATGCCGGGTCTTCCCCTCGGTAGTGGGTGACCCGGTCGCAGTTGCTTGGTGAAGACACGTACGGCCTCGATGCTCGAGGTGTCTAAGCCAACCGAGCGACCGAGGCCGTACGCGTGTCCCAACCTACCCCTGTCCAGGGGTGGAGCGAGCTGTTGCTTGCCCCGCCCGAGTTCATCCTCATCGACGCCTACATCGACGAGAACGACGAGCTCGTCGCCAACGTCGAGCTACCCCGTGATGTCCAGCCATGCACCGGCTGCGGGGTAATCGGACTGCATCCGCTGCACGACTGGCGGCGCCACACCGTGCGCCACCTTCCCGTCGCAGGCCGTGCCACCAGGCTGGTCTGGCGCAAGCGGCTGCTCGCGTGTCTGGAGGGCTGCGGCACGTTCGTGGAACGCACCCCGTCGATCGCGCCAGGCGCGGTCTGGAGCCGAGCAGCAGCCAGGGCCGCGGTCGCAGCATCGCAGGCGAACATCCCGATCGACACGACCCGCAAGAGCTTCGGAGTCGGGTGGAACACCGTGATGCGCGCCGTGATCGCAGCGGCCGATCTGGTCGCCCAGCTGCGTCCGACCCGGGTCGGGATCGACGAGACCGTGATGACCACCGGGCGGCTCACCCAGCGCCGCCGGCAGTTCCTCACCGCGCTCGTGTGCCTCGACACCAGCCTGGTCGTCGCCGTGGCTCAGGGCCGTGACAAGGGCTCTGCAGCGGCGCTGCTGGCCGATCACGCCCCGGATGCGAAGGTCGTGGCTTGCGATCTGTTCTCCGGATTCAAGTCGGCCGCCGACACCCTCGAGGACGCGATCGTCGTCGCTGACGTGTTCCACCTCGTGAGCCTCGGACTGACCGCGCTCGACGAGGTCCGGCGTCGCCGCCAGCAGCAGATCCACGGTCACCGTGGCCACAGAGATGACCCGCTGTTCCGGCTCCGCCGCGTGCTGCGCGTCGGCCAAGAACGGCTCGGCGAAGACGAGGTCGCCAAGATCTTCGACCGGCTCCGAGACGCCGACACCGACGACGAAGTCGCAGCCGCGTGGGTCGCGGTCGATCTACTGCGCCGCGTCTACCAAGCCCCCGATCGCGACACCGCCCACCGCCGGCTCGTGACCTTCTACGAGTGGCTCGTCGCTGTGGACGTGCCGGAGGTCACCAGGCTCGCAACCACCATCGGCCCCTGGCAAGACGAGGTCCTGGCGTTTTTCGACACCCGCGCCTCGAACGCACCCACCGAGTCCGCCAACGTCAAGATCAAGTCGATCCGCAGAGCAGCCCGCGGCTTCCGCAACTGCACCAACTACGCCGCCCGCATCCGGCTCCACGCCGGACAGCCACGTAGCCTCCCGACCACCACGAGGATCAGGCCCTACAGCGCCGCCGCTGCGGCCTACAGATAACCATCAGGAAGACCCGGTTTGACTCGCTGTTTGGGCGGTGAAGTTCACCCGATCGTTGGCGCGCATCCCCAGTGGCGCGTGACGCTGGCGCCTGGACAGAGCGCGGCTAAAGCTGCGGCACGCGTTGACCGATGGGTTGGGTGTGGTAGGTGTGTGCGTTGGGCCGCACCGGGATCACTAGAGGGTGGCGATGGTCACGCGTTTAGGCTCGTCCCTATTGGCTCTTGCGATCCTTGTGCCCCTACTGGTGGTTCCGGCGTCGGCGAGCGCGTCACCGCTGCCCTCGTCGTCCTTCGGGCGGGAGATCGACGCCTATGCGCGCTACCACGGGCAGGAGGCCTGTCTCAGCCGCGAGCAGCCGGGCGTCGTGGCCTTCCGTCGGCTGCTCCAGCAGACGTACGGTGCGAACGGCGGTGGGATCCTACGCAGCTGCACCGTCGGTGGGCGAAGTGAGCACAAGGAGGGCCGCGCCTACGACTGGATGCTGAACGCGAACCGAGCTGCGGACCGAGCGAAGGCCGATGAGTTCCTCGGCTGGCTGCTCGCGACGGACCAGCACGGCAACCGACACGCGATGGCTCGACGCATGGGTGTGATGTACATCATCTGGGACCGCCAGGTGTGGAGTGCATACCGTCCGGACCAGGGCTGGCAGCCGTACACCGGCGCGAGCCCACACACCGATCACATCCACTTCAGCTTCAGCTGGGACGGCGCCCTGCAGCGCACGAGCTACTGGTCCGGGAAGCCTGTCCTGGACAACCGACTGCGGTGGCGGGACGTGGCTGCCGACCGCTACTTCACGGACGGTGTGGTGTGGTTGCGGCAGCACCGCATCTCGGACGGGTGGGGCAACACCGGCGAGTTCCGTCCGGACGCCACGGTGACGCGTGGCCAGATGGCCGCGTTCCTGTGGCGGATGATGGGAGAGCCAGCCGGTGCGCCGAGCCATGCGTTCACCGACGTACCCCCTGGTGCCTACTACGACCCTGCGGTGCGCTGGTTGACCGCCGAGGGCATCACGGACGGAGTCGGTAACACCGGGTTGTTCATGCCGGACCGCCCGGTTCGCCGAGGAGAGATGGCCACCTTCCTGTGGCGGCTCACCGGGTCGAGCGGGGGTTCTCCGACCGCCGGGTGGCGTGACACCGGTGACGGACGCTTCTACGACGCTGCCGTCGACTGGTTGACCGCGATGGAGATCACCAACGGGGTGGGGTCGACGAACACGTTCGCGCCCGACCGGTCGGTGACCCGCGCAGAGATGGCTGCCTTCTTGCACCGCACGGCGTCGAACCGGGCAGCCTGGGATGGCGCTCCGATGATCGCGCCGACCGTGCAGTTCCGTCGCTGATGCCGGGTCGTTCGCTGTCGGGTTCGGCTCCAGCTCGCTGCTGAGGGCGCTGTGCGCCGGGTGATCGGATGACAGCCAGATGGGCGCGCGATGGCGCCCATCTGGGCTCACCAACGCTCAAGGCGAGGCCAGTACCGGCCGATAGCGATGAAGGTGGGGTCGGTCGGACCGGTCCCGGCAGGAGTGCGCCATGGGCCAGGGACGGCTTGCGACGAGCGGAACGTTGACCGCCCTCGTGGCGATCTTCGGTGTGCTCAGCGCGCTCCTCCCGGCTGCTGCGGACGCAACGGGACCGGGATCGTCACCGTCGGAGGAGTCGCGACGCGTCATCGTTGAGTTGGCTGTTCCCGCGGTCACAGCATCGGATGATGCGCGCGCAGCCAGCGGTGCAATCGTGGCTGCCGCGACAGACCGTGTGCTGAGCGATGTCCCTGCTGTTGCCGAGGACGCTGAACGGCTCGACCAGCTGCCGTACGTGATCGTCGATGCCACGGACGCGGAACTGCGCGATCTGCTCGACCACCCCGATGTCCGCGGGTTCCACGAGGACCAGCTCGCTGTCCCCTCGCTGAACGCGTCCGTGCCGCTGATCGGCGCGTCGGGGCTCGAGCTGAACGGATCGGCGCTGACCGGACGTGGAACGGCGGTCGCGGTGCTGGACACCGGTGTCGACCGGTCGCATCCGTTCTTCGCGTCCGGCGGGGGACGGATCCTCGCCGAGGCGTGCTTCGCGTCGGTCGGCGGGTGCCCCAACGGCTCCAGCACCATGATCGCACCCGGTGCGGCCAAGCCGCTGGCCGGCGACAGTCACGGGACGCACGTCGCCGGCATCATCGCTGGCTCGAACAGCGTGCGCCGCGGCGTGGCGCCGGGTGCCGACATCATCGCGGTCCAGGTGTTCGTGGACACTCCAGCGGGGCTCGCCGCCCGATTCAGTGACATCGTCCGCGCGATGGACTGGTTGGCCACCATCAGCGATGAGGTCGGACTTGTCGCGGTGAACCTGAGCCTCGGCTCGTTGATGACCTTCCCTGGCACCTGCGACGCTGATTTCGGGTCCTTCGTCGCGGCGAGCGACCTGTTGCGCGATCGCGGTGTCGTCACGGTGGCGGCCAGCGGCAACGAGGGCACGGTCGATGGGGTCGCCGCTCCTGCGTGCGTCTCCTCCACGCTCGCAGTCGGTGCATCGACGGTGCCGGGGGACCAGTTGGCGGAGTTCTCGGACATCGGACCACAGATCGATCTCCTCGCGCCGGGCGCTCCGATCACCTCGTCGGTCGTCGGGGGCGGGTTCGGCGGGATGCAGGGCACGTCCATGGCAGCCCCGCACGTGGCCGGCGCGATCGCGCTCCTCAGAGAAGCCGCGCCGCAGGCCTCCGCAGCACAGACCGTCGCTGCGCTGCGCGCCTCGAGCATCCTCCTCGACGACACCCGCGACGGCGGGACGCAGACGGGCATGCCGCGGCTCGACCTCCCGAGCGCGTTCACGGCGATCTCACCCCACATCGGGCCTCCGAAGGCGATCGCTCGCCTCGGCGCGGCGTCCGGTGACCTGCGCTCGAACCTGGACTGGAGCCGTCCCGTCGGTGCGCACTCCTACCGGCTGCATCGCTCCACCGGGTCGTCCTGCTCCACCTCGGCGTCCACGATCTTCCAAGGCAACGCCCGGGCGTTCGTCGACAAGGCCGTGCAGCACGGCTCCACCTACCGCTACTGCGTACGGGCGGTGGGTGCCGCGGGCACCTCGCCGTTGTCGGCGACCTCCACGGTGACCGGTCGCGACCTGACAGCGCCGGCAGCCCCGTCGGCCTCGATCTCGATCGAGCGCGATCGGATCCGGTTCTCCTGGCCCGCGGTCAGCGACCCGACCGGTCCGATCACCTACCGGCTGTACCGGTCGACGGGATCGACCACCTGTTCCACCTCATCCACGCGCCTCTACCAGGGCACGAACCGATCGGTGACCATCGACGGTCACCGTCCGGGGACCACCTACCGTTACTGCCTCACCGCCACCGATGGCGCCGGGAACCGCTCGTCGATCGCACGCAGCAGCGGGCTGACCGTCGCACCGCTCCCGCATCACGGGTTCCGTGATGTGCCGACCGGCACCTGGTTCGACGTCCCGGTCCGGTGGCTGGTCATCGAGGACATCACGCAAGGGATGGGCGGTCCCGGGCAGTACTCGCCCGGCGCGGACGTCACCCGGGCTCAGATGGCAGCGTTCCTGTGGCGTGCTGCCGGGAAGCCGACCGGCTATCCCCACCACGGGTTCCGTGACGTGCCACGGGGCTCCTGGTTCGACGAACCCGTCCGATGGCTGAAGGCCGAAGGGATCACGCAGGGGATGGGCGGGCCTCGTCAGTTCTCGCCTGATGCGAAGGTCACTCGGGCGCAGATGGCAGCGTTCCTGTGGCGTGCGGACGGCAAGCCGGGCGGTTACCCCCACCACGGGTTCCGTGACGTGCCACGGGGCTCCTGGTTCGACGAGCCGGTGCGTTGGCTCGTCGCCGAAGACATCACGCAGGGGATGGGTGGGCCGGGACAGTTCTCGCCGGACGGTAACGTCACCCGGGCGCAGATGGCGGCCTTCCTGTGGCGGGCGAACGGGCGGCCGGAGGCCTGATGGGAGACCGCGCAGTCGCCTGGCTTGCCAGTGCTGCTCGCCAGCGGGTCGCGCGCCTCCGGGAGACCGCGCGACGTCGCCGGTAGCCTCCCGACGGCCCTGTCTCCCGCCTCGTGACCCGACATCGTCCCCGAAGGTTCTGGCGATCCGTTCCGATCACCGTCTGCTCGTGGCCGTCGCCCTGGTCGCGCTCGCCCTCCCAGGGTCGATGGTCGCTGCGCAGGAACCGGAGCCCGAGGACGTCAACGAGCTCGAGGCTGACCTGGGCGCCACCGAGGAGGAGCTCGCCGAGGCGGAGGCGTCCTTCGAACGGGCCGTCGCCGCGATCGCGCAGGCGGAACGTGAACTCGCCGCGATCGAGGGCCGCATCGCGGACCGTGCCGCCGCCCTGGGTGTCGTCGAACGCGAGCTGAACGAGGCGCAGGCCGTCTACGAGGAGCTGCAGGCCGAGGCCGATGCGGCTGCCGCTGCGGCGTCAGCCGCCCAGGCGGAGGCCGACGAGGCGCGCGAGCAGGCGGAGGCCGCCGCCGCGGTGGTCGTGGAGGCCGACACGGAGGTCGACGAGGCGCAGGACGAGGTCGTCGAGGCGGAGACCTTCGAACGCGAGGCGGTCGGCCAGCTCGAGGAGCGCGCGATCGATGCGTTCAAGTCCGGCTCGACCGTCCCGCACCTCGGCTACGTGCAGGGCCTGGTCAACGCCGGCGACTGGCACGAGGTCACCGTGACCTCCGCGATGTTCGCCCGCGCGCTGGACGACGACCGGGACCTGGTCAGCAACGCGGAACGCGCCCGAGCCTCGGCGGACGTGGCGCGCGAGCGCGCGGAACGTGCCGCACAGGCGGCCGCTGAGGCCGAGGAGGAGGCCACCCTCGCGCTCGCCCGCGCGGAGGACCGGGCCGACGATGCCAGCGAGGCAGAGGCCGCGTCGGTCGTGCTCGCGGATGAGGCCGCGGCAGAGCTCGCCGGCGTGGAGGCCATCCGCGCGGATCGCGCCAGTGCGCTCAGCGCCGTGCAGGCGGAGCGCGCCAGCCAACAGGCGGTCTTCCAGCGCCTCGAGCAGGATGCGCAGGCCATGGAAGCGCTGCAGACCCAGCTCAACGAGCGGCTCGAGACCCTGGCGACCCGCCTGACCGCGGCGCGGTCCGCATCGTCGGCCGGTTCGGTCGGCAGTTGGTCCGGCGCGCTGCCCGCCGCGGGGCAGCAGTGGGCGCCGGCGATCGACACCGCGGCGCGCAACGCCGGCATCGACCCGCGCCTGTTCGCGGCGTTGGTCTGGGCGGAGTCCGGTTTCCGTGCGGACGCGGTGTCGCCGGTCGGTGCGATCGGGCTCGCCCAGCTGATGCCGGGGACCGCCAGTTCGCTCGGGGTCGACCCGTGGGTGCCGGAGGAGAACCTCGACGGTGGGGCGCGTTACCTCGCGATGCGGGTGGACCAGACGGGGTCGGTGGAGCTCGGGCTCGCGGCCTACAACGCCGGGATCGGGGCGGTGAACCGCCACGGCGGCATCCCACCCTTCGCGGAGACCCAGATCTACGTCATCCGGGTCCTCGACTACTACGAGCGACTCGGTGGCTGAGCTCCCGCCGTTGCCCGACGACGCCACCGTCAGCGTCGTCGTCCCGGCCCGCGACAGCGCCGCGACGCTGACGGCCGCGATCGATGCGGTCCTGCGCCAGGTTCTCCGCCCGGACGAGATCGTGATCGCGGTCGGCCCGTCGGATGACGACACGTGGGAGCGTGCCGGGACGCTGGCCGAGCAGCACCCCGGGCTGGTGCGCGTGGTCGCCAACCCCTCCGGGCGGACACCGGATGCGTTGAACGCCGCGATCGGGGCCAGCAGCGGCCAGGTCGTCGCGCGGGTCGATGCGCACGCGGTGATCCCGCCCGGCTACCTCGCGACCGCCGTGGCGATGTTGCGTGAGACCGGCGCCGCCAACGTCGGTGGGCGACAGGTCCCGACCGCGGCGGGCGGTTTCGCCCGCGCGGTCGCCGCGGCGATGCGTTCCCCGGCGGGTACCGGCGGCGCGGCCTACCGCTCGGGGGTGACCGCGGGACCGGTCGACACCGTCTACCTCGGCGTCTTCCGGCGTGAGGCGCTTCAGGCGGTCGGCGGGTTCGATACGGCGTTCACTCGCAACCAGGATGCGGAACTCAACCTGCGGCTGACCCGCGCCGGCTACACGGTGTGGCTCGAGCCGTCGTTGGCTGTCCGCTACCAGCCGCGTGCCAGCGTGCCGGCGCTCGCGCGACAGTTCTTCCAGTACGGGCGGTGGCGGCGACGGACCGCGCAACAGCATTCAGGATCCCTCCGAGCCCGTCAGTTGGCGGCGCCGGCCCTGGTCGTCGGCCTGTCCGGCGCGCTCGCGGTGTCGCTGATCCGGCGTGATCCACGACCGCTGGTGCTGGCGTCGACGGGCTACCTCGGCGCGGTGGGGGCGGCCGGGGTGCACGCCGCCGAGACGCCGGGGGAGGCGCCCGCGACCGCACTGGCGCTGGTGACGATGCACCTGGCCTGGGGCGTCGGCTTCCTGCTCGGCCCACCGCGGACGCGCTGAGCTGACCAGTGGGTGCGCGGCGGACGCGATCGTCCGGCCCACTACGATCGCGCACGGTCCCGTCGGCCGGCGTTCGAGCTCGCCTGGCGGGGCACTTGCAGCCCACGAGCGGAGCACGAGCGTGCTGGAGACCACCATCGGCGGGGCGCGGCGCGCCCGGGTCGGCTACTCGCTGGACGACGTCGCTTTGCAGCCCTCGCGCCGCACGCGCGACACGGCGCTGGTCGACATCAGCTGGCGGATCGACGCCTACCCGTTCGACATCCCGGTGCTGGGCGCACCGCTGGACGCGGTGACCTCACCGACCACGGCGCGGCTGCTGCGTGAGCACGGCGGTGCCGGGGTGCTCAACCTCGAAGGGCTGTGGACGCGTTACGACGAACCCGACGAGGTCCTCGAGGAGATCGCCGGGCTCACGCCCGGTCCGGACGCGACCGTGCGCCTGCAGCAGCTCTACGACGAGCCGGTCAAGGAGGAGCTGATCGGCCAGCGGGTACAGGAGCTGCGCGACGCCGGCTTCGCGGCGGGCAGTCTGACCCCGCAGAAGGTCGAGCGGTTCCACCACGTCGCGTTGGAGGCCGGCCTCGACCTGCTGGTCGTGCAGGGCGTCGCGGTCACCGCCCAGCACGTCGGCGTGGACGGCTCCGACCCGCTGGACCTGCGCTCGTTCACGGGTCGCTACAACATCCCGGTCGTGGTCGGCGGGGTCTGGTCGGCGAAGACCGCGATCCACCTGATGCGCACCGGCGCGGTCGGCGTGATCGTCGAGGGCAGCGGGGACCGGTTCTCCACCTCCGCCGCCGCACTCGGTATCGACGCGCCGCTGGCGACGACCATCGCGGAGGTCGCCGCGGCCCGCACCCGCTACCTCGAGGAGTCCGGCCGCTACGTGCAGGTCATCGCCGCCGGCGGCGTGCGGACCGGGGGTGAGCTCGTCAAGGCGATCGCCTGCGGCGCGGACGCGGTGCTGCTCGGCGAGCCGCTGGCCACCGCGTCCGAGGCGCCCGGCCGCGGCGCCGACGGGGGCCTGGCCGCCGCCCCCCACCAGCTCCCCCCCGGGGGGGTGCGCCACGGGGCGGGGGTCGCCCGCGGCCCGGGGTTAAACACCGACACGGCCCCCGCGTCGTACGGCGTGTCCGGCCGAACGACGATGGTGGTGTACGACTCGCTCG